>PAYV01000002.1 GCA_002715305.1 Rickettsiales bacterium
GTCTACTGGTGCAGACTCCCTTACTAGTGGTGATACGGATGATACATACGACGCCAGCCTGAACTCCAACGGCAACCAAACTCTTAATTCTCTGGATTCTATCGACGCGGGTGCGGGCACCGACACCCTGAATGTTCAGCTCACAGGCTCTGCTTCGCCTCAGTCGCTAGCGGGCGTTGAGAAAGTGAACATTACGGCGTCTGGCGCAGCAACACTCGATCTGCGTAACGCTGACGGTATCACTGATGTGAGCGTGCTGGGTTCTACCGCCGCCACGACAGTTAACAATGTGCCTGTTGGAACCTCTCTGGGTATTTCAGATACCACGCAGGATATTACGATTGGTTCGAGCGGCGCGACTGGCGGAGCTGATGCAGCGTCAGTTGAGCTGGCGTCAGTAACGGGTGCCGCCAATGTAAGCCTGGCTGGCATTGAGGCGATCACCATTAATTCCATCGCCGCTAACTCTATCGACCTGGTTGCCGTCGATGCAGAGACGCTCACTCTGACCGGTGACTCTGCGATCACAATCGGCAACATGAACACTTCTGGCGCCACTGAAATCCACACTATCGACGCAAGTGGTTCGACTGGTGCTGTAACGTTGACCACCGGTAATCTGTCTCAAGTTGCACCGTCGCAGGACGTCACGATTACGGGTAGCACGGCGGCTGACGACTTTGACGTGTCTGGTCACACAACTTCAGACCTAAGTGTTTCCGGGGGCGCTGGCAATGACCGCGTCACGGCGGCACCAGGTGCTGGGGACACTCTGTCCGGCGGAGAAGGCACAGATACACTGGAGCTGACCGCCGCGGTAGCTGCTCCCAACGCCAACATTACCGGGTTTGAGTCGTTGCAGTTGACCGGAAACGTGTCTCAGGATGCGGATAACATCTCTGGAAACAGTATCGCCAGCGTGACCATCGCGGCAACCGGCAACGCTGGGTTGACTGATGCGCCTGCCGCTACCACTGGCCTCGTGCTGAACTCTGCAACAGTTGGTAACAACACTGGCGTCATTACGCTTGATCTGAAGTCAGATACAAGTGATGACACTGTTAACGTTACTGCGGCTGGTGCTACTAGCGCCACGGTGACGGTAAATGACGCTGAGACCATTAATGTTTCTTCCGGTATTGCAGCTTCAACTATCACAACCATGAACGCTGCCGATGCAACTACGCTTAATGTTACCGGGACCGAAGATCTCACAATTGGCACCCTGGCTGGCAACGTCAACCTTGCTACAATTGATGCTACGGGCTCAACCGGGGCTGTAAGCGTTGCTGGCACGGCTAACGGGTCTCTGGTGCCCATGACGATTCTTGCTGGTAGCGGTGGCTTGACTGCGGATGGCAGTGGTCGTGATGACACGGTTACTGGAGGTGCAGGCGTAGACGCGATTGATGCCGGCGCCGGTAACGACACGCTGGTAGGAAATGGCGGTGCGGACGATCTTGATGGAGAGGCTGGAAACGATAATATTTCCGGTGGTGCCGGAGGCGACACGTTAACTGTCGGCGCTGGTATCGATACGGTAGACGGTGGTGCCGGTGCTGACACGATTGTGCTGGCAGGTAACTACACGACTCTAGACTCTATCGATGGTGGTGCTGGTACTGATACCGTCACCATCACAACGGCTAACGGCAGTGTTACTCCCGTGTTCACCAATGTTGAGGCGGTCACCATGACTGCTGGTGCTGGTGGCGCTAACACAATGGTCCTTACATCGTCCACGGCGGTGAACAGCGTAACCGTAGCTGACGGTGCTGATGTTGGCACGGTAATAAACTCGTTGGGTGGTGGAACGGTTACCAACCAAGACACTTCTAACACCCTGACTGTAGACACCACTGCTGGTGCTACCTTGACTGTGTCGGCTGAGGCGAACAACACCAATGCCCTGACCATTACTGATGCCGCCACCGTTACTCTGGCAGGCGCCGCAGCGAGTGCTGGTTTTGGTAGCCTTACACTGGACGCGGTCGACACGACTTCATTGACTATCTCCTCTGCTGCTGCAACCTTTGACTACGACACTGGTGTTGTTAGCGGTTCCGACCAGCTTCAAACGCTTACTGTCACAACCGCTGGCGATGGGGGTGATATCACGGTTGGCGATATGGCAGACGCTGACAGTCTGACCTCTCTAACGGTGACAGCATCCGCTGGTGACGTAGACATAGCTGAAGTAGGGGGCACGGGTGGTACCGCAAGTGGTACGGCCGAAGCCCTGGCGACCGTTACTGTAAACGCTTCACAGGGTGGTACTGTCGTCTTTGACGAGATCTATGCTGACACCACTAATAGTGTCTCTGATAACGACATGGTGATTACTGCCTCGGCTAACGACGCCGGGTCCGACGTTGATTTCGGGGTGGTAAACAATCAATTCGGGTCTATCACAGCGACACTAAGTGGTACTCAGACGGTTGATTTTACTCAGGGAACCGCGACGATGACCGCGGACTCCATCACCATCACGCGTAATGGCGATGGCGCGACGACCATCGATGCAGTTGATGCAACGACTACGTTTACTGCTACAAACAACAGCTCTGGCACCCTGACTATCACCACCGCCGACGCGGAAGGGGATACCGTGGTCACGACTACGGCGCGCGCCTTGGACGTTACGACAACGTCTACCGACAATGTCACTTTGACTGGTGGCGCCCTGGCAGACAACTTGGTTGCCAACGGAACCACAGAGGCCGGTAAGACGCACACTCTAGACGGGGCGGGCGGCGCTGACACGATCACAGGTGGTGGCGGTAACGACGTGCTGATTGGTGGTGCAGGCAATGACACGATCACCGCTGGAGCCGGTGTTGATAACATTGATGGCGGTGCCGGCAACGACACCATTACCATGGCCACAAACCTGGTTTCTACCGATACTATCGAGGGTGGTGCTGGCACAGACACTCTGACTGCGAGCATAGCGGCGAACTACTCAGGCACAATCACTGGCGTTGAGACGCTCACCATTGATGCCACTGCAGCGGATAGCGGGACCTTTAGCTTCGCTAATATCGACAGTGAGGCCACCGTAATACTCACCGCAGACACCGACAATGACGCGATTGCTTTGGGCGCCATGGCAAGCGGAACCACGGTGCGTCTAAATGACGACGACGTAGTCGCAACTTTGGATACTGTAGCTGACGCAACCCTCACCGTTGATGTCAGATCAGCTACCGCCGGCTCGGTTGAAGCACTTACGATTACAGATGCTGCGAATGTGACCCTCACAACCGGGGCGAGCGCCGCGTCATCTACTGCGAATGTCGTGCTGGATGCGGTCGATACGGATACTCTTGCAGTCACTAACCCAACAGCGATAGCGCTGGCCACAGGTAACATTACTGGCACGAATGTTTTGCAGTCAGTAACTACGACGTCGTCAGTCGGTAGCGGTACAATTGTAGTGGGCACTATTGCAGATGCAGATGGCTTGACCAGCGTGACCCTGACTGCATCTGAAGCTGACGCATCTATTGGTCAAATCGGCACCGATGCAACAGCTAACAATGCCGAGACATTGACTACAATCGACGTGTCGGCCTCTGGCACAGGCGTTACTGCTACTTTGGGCGATGTTTACCTTGACTCAACCGTAGACAGCACTACTGACAACACTGTAACTGTGACTTCAACGTCACAGACAGGCGCGACATCTGCGTTGGGTCTGATTGATAACACCTACGGAACTATCAATGCCACTTACAGTGCAGAAGGCACTAATACCACGACCACTTTGACCGGTGCTGCGATGACCATTACCTCTTCAGGTGGTGGTAGTAACACAATCAGCACCCTCAATGGCACCGGTGTTATAAGCGTCACGTCTACTGGGTCAGGAACGTTTGAGATCACTGACGCGAACGTTGATGGCGCTAGCGCGTCTTTGACAGTCGACGGATCTGGACAGACCGGCACGATTGACGTCATCGCAACAAACTCAACCGCTGCAGTGACCCTGACGGGTGGTGCCGGTGCAGATACCCTTATCGGTGGATCGGGCAACGACTCTCTGGTTGGTGGTGCTGGCGCCGACGCAATTACCGTTAATGGCGGCTTTGACACTGTTGAAGCTGGCGCTGGTAACGACACGATCACCGTTGGCGGCAACATCAGCCTGACTGACAACATTGACGGTGGCGCTGGTACGGATACCTTAACAGCCACGATCGACACGGCAACGGTTCACCAGTTCGGCACTTTGAACAATGTTGAGACGATAACGTTAACTTACGCTGCGGCGGGAACGTTTAAGGCTAATGACGCTTCTGCTTCGACGATCAACATGAGCGCATCAGCTGCTGTTGCCGCGATCATGAACAACATTGGAACCGGCAAGACCGTGAGGTTGGAAAACAATAACCTCAGTAATGTCACGCTGGACTACACTGCAGATGCAACTGCTGTGATTCAGGTCTCGACCGATACGGCTGTAAACGCTGGAAACTTGGTTGTGACAGATGCGCAGACAGTGACTATCCAGGCGCACAATGATGACGGTACGGCTGTAAGCCACGATCTGGGCACGGTTACATTAGATGCTACCGATACAGATTTTGTGACTGTTTCAAGTGCTGCTGCTGGCGTCACCTTCGAGACCACTGGCGCTTTTGCTGCGGACGATGCACAGACGTTCACAGTGACCGCTGGCCACGATGGTACGACTCTGACTCTGGGTACTGGTGCTACGGTACTGGCCACAGCCGATAAGTTGACCTCCATCACTCTGTCAGCGGAAGTTGAGAATGACGCAGACATTGTTTTGACGGATCTGGGTACTACGGCGGCGGCGGCTGCACTCGAGACCATCACGGTCACAGCGTCAGCTGACGCCACGATTGCGAGTGCTTCCGGTGCTGATATTACGACTGGTGCAATCGATGCTGCGGGTGCTGATCTCACTTCGATCACCCTGTCTGCGAACTACACTGGGTCTGTAATCACTATCGACGCAGGCGGGGCTGCCGACCAATTGCTGGCTGACAGTGTCACT
Organism: Rickettsiales bacterium; assembly: GCA_002715305.1. Taxonomy (GTDB): domain Bacteria; phylum Pseudomonadota; class Alphaproteobacteria; order Methylaequorales; family Methylaequoraceae. The sequence continues at coordinate 5,024 of PAYV01000002.1, forward strand.
ACGTTTACTGTATCTGCAGTGTCGGGCGCCACGGTTGATGTGGCGGGTGGAGTTGACATTACTACAATTGGTCAGCTATCCGCTTCCGGTGCGGGAACTATCCGCTTCGATAACACCGATAACGACACGGCCACGCTGGAGAGAGTTGACTCGACTGTGACCGGCACGTTCATCGCTAATTTCAACCAGACTACCGATGTCGTAACTTACACGCTCGGAACTGGTACAAACGAAATCACGACGGGAACGGCCAACGACGTTGTCTACCTAACAGCCTCTGGCGGTACTGATGATATTAATCTGAGTACTTCTAACACGGGTGCCATCACCATCCATAATTTCCAGGTTGGTGCTTCAGCAGATGACATTGAGTTGTCACTTACTGGATTGAAGGCTGGTACCACAGCGACGGACTACATCAATACCGACGACGCTGTCAGCGTATCAACTGACACTGTTACGTCTACAACGTTCACGGGCGTGATGGACTTCGACAATGTCACTGCGAACACCAATCTGGTCGTTATCAATGCGGATGTGGCTGACAATACTGCCTTGGCCAGCGCCCTATCTAGTGATGGTACTGCTACTCACCAGATCACCTTTTCCACTAATGGGGCTACCGATGGCGATGCGATATTGGTTCTCTACGATAACGGGACCGATTCGTTCCTGGTGTCAGTGGAGTTCAATGACGTCGCCGGCGGCGCTAATTTTGATGCTGACGACTCGGCCCTTATCGCAGATATAACCGTGGCCACGCTGATTACGTTCATAGGTATAGACGACTGTACGACGATCGTTGACGGCAACTTCAATACTATCGTTGCTTGATAAGTAGGGAAGTCCCTAATAAAGGCCAGCTGATGCTGGCCTTTTTTTTTAAATATGTAAAGGGCAAGGAAAATGTCCCGCACCTTTTTGCACGTTGGACCAGGTGGAAAAACCAAAGAAAGAACTACTCGAGAGTTCGCTAAACAGGAGTGGAGTGAGCTAAGGCTGGACATTGATCCGTCCGTGGCGGCAGATATTGAAGGGTCGATATTAGATATGTCAGCGGTGCAGGACGAGTCAGTTCATGCCGTCTACTCTAGTCATAACCTAGAGCACATCTATTTTCATGAGGTGCCACGGGCGCTAGCGGAATTTTTTCGAGTGTTGTCTGATGACGGCTATGTGGTGTTAACGTGCCCGGACCTTGAATCAGTATGCCTTCAGGTTGCCACGAAGGGTCTAGATGGAATGCTGTACGAATCTCCCGCAGGTCCAATTACCGCATTAGATATTATGTACGGCCACGGTCAGTCGTTGCGCGCTGGCAATTTGTTTATGGCGCATAAGTGTGGATTCACGCAGAAAACGCTTACTGAATCATTTATTTCAGCTGGATTCGCCAAGACCGCGACTGCTGCTCGGGGTGCCCCCTTCTTTGATCTATGGATAACAGCCACAAAATCAAAGGTCACAGATGATGATCTGCGGAGAACGGCGGGATTGCATTTCCCGGCCTGATTTATGAACGTTTTATTTGTGCATCAAAATTTTCCAGGGCAATTTCGACATCTATCAAGCGCATTGGTGGACCGTGGGCATGATGTAGCGGTGTTGTGCCCGCCAGGCGCCCCAATTCACGACGATAGAATAAGGGTTCATCACTACAGTTTAGATAGAGGAACGGCGCCGGGCGTCCATCCATGGGTAATGGACCTTGAGTCAAAAACGATACGGGCCGAGGCTTGTTTCTTAGCAGCGCATACCTTAAAGAAGGAGGGTTACTATCCTGACAAGATTATCGCTCATCCTGGTTGGGGCGAGAGTCTCTTTTTAAAAGAGGCGTGGCCAAGGGCCAGACTCGCTGCTTATTGCGAATTTTATTACCACGCCCAGGGCTTGGATGTAGGATTTGATCCCGAGTTTCCACGGCGCGATTTGGCAGACGGTTGCAGAATGCAGCTCAAGAATCTGAATAACGTGCTCGCATTGCAAAATGCCGACGCGGCTATCTCTCCAACTTGCTGGCAAGCCTCAACATTCCCGCCTGTAATGAAAGAAAAAATATCTATCATCCATGATGGTATACCGAGCAATCTTATAACCCCCAACCCGGATGCTTCGATCACTTTAAATAATGCCCTTGAGCTGACTAAACGTGACGAGGTCGTTACTTTCGTTAATCGAAATTTAGAGCCATACCGTGGTTATCACATCTTTATGAGATGCCTACCGAAACTTCTCCGGGAGCGACCAAAGGCCAGGGTTGTAGTTGTTGGAGGTGAAGGGGTTTCCTACGGGCAATCACCGGACCAAACACTTTACGGAAAAGCCACTTGGAAGCAGATTTACATTGATGAAGTAAGACCTAGTATCCCCCACGATGATTGGAAAAGAGTGCATTTTGTTGGCAATGTACCCCATGAAGTGTTTGTGTCACTGATGCAGTTATCGACCGTGCATCTTTACCTGACTTACCCTTTTGTACTGAGCTGGAGTCTCTTGGAGGCAATGAGTGCTGGTGCATGTATTGTCGCAAGTGACACTGCTCCCGTGAGGGAAGTTATTCAAAATCAAGAAACTGGAATGCTGATGGACTTTTTTGATCACGAGGGAATTGCTGACGCCGTGGCCGCCATGTTGGACTCAGAGCAGGAACGGACCGCTCTTGGCTCCCGTGCGCGGAATCTGATCCAGAGTACCTATGATCTACGCGATATATGTCTGCCAAAGCAGATAAACTGGGCGGAATTAATATAAACTACTTATACAAAAGAAATCTGGAAGGAAGTCTCCATGGCAATAACTATCGATGGAAAAGAGTATGAAATCGAGGATTTTAATGACAATGCTCGAGCACAGCTTGCTTCAATGCAGCTGGCTGATCAGAAGATTGCACAGTTGCAATCTGAAATTGCCATGGCACAAACAGCGCGCAACGCCTACGCACAAGCTCTTGCCGCCGAGTTATCGGACTTGGATGACGATGCAGAATAGTGTTTGGCTTGGTAAAACCCTTCTTACGACGCATTAACACCTAGCCGTTTAGGTTATTTTCACATCTACTCCTTGAAGTTTTCATAGGAGGCCCAACATCATCCGTGGTGCGAGGTATCGTGGCGTTTAGTGCCACAACACCGTGGCAAGTCAATGCTTAAGTTGGCTCCAAGTCGAATAACTTAGGACAGAGATGTGGAAAAAAATAAGATCTCAGAGGCGTTAAAACTCTGCCAGCGGTCCTTTACGGGTGTCGCCGTCTTTTCCGCAGTTGGCAATGTTCTGATGTTGGTTCCAGCATTCTTCATGCTGAATGTTTACGACAAGGCGGTGGCAAACAATAGCCTGTCGACTCTCTGGATGTTGTCTGGCATCGCAGCGTTTCTATTCATAATGCTCGCGTGCATGGAGACCTTGCGCTCTAGGCTGCTCGTGGCTATTTCATCTCGCTTAGATGGTGCATTAACCCCCGATCTTTATAAGATCACGTTAGCGGCAGCGGCTTTGGCCAGTAAAGGCCGAGTAAGCACTCAACCGTTAGTAGATATCAACGCGTTGCGCCAGTTCTTAACTGGAGCAGGCATTTTCGCGATTTTTGATGCGCCGTGGCTCCCAATCTATCTGTTGATTTTATTTTTGTTCCATCCTCTATTGGGTTGGTTAGGCGTTGTGTCAGCCGTCTTATTGTTAGTGCTGGCAGTGGTGAATCAATATCGAACTGCCCCGGCATTGGCAGCGGCTAACGAACTGGCGAGACAAAATAATAATGACACCATGCTGGTTCTGCGTAACGCCGAAGCCATACAAGGTATGGGCATGGGGACACAGGTTGAATCTCGTTGGAGGCAGAAACAAGATCAGCTACTAAGCTTGCAAGAATCTGGGAGTCATACAGCAGGGTTATTCGCAGCTATTACGAAGACGCTGCGGCTCGCTGTCCAATCCGCTGCCATTGCTGCTGGAGCTTTTCTTGTTCTGAAGCAAGAAATTTCACCTGGGATGCTAATCGCAGGTTCAATTCTCATAGGTCGTGCACTCCAGCCTGTTGAAGTTGCCGTCGGTGCNTGGAAAGGTTTCATAGAAGCNAAAGAGCAATATCTAAGACTNANAAAAGTTTTGGANNCAGCGCCGCCGNCGAGAGAGCAGATGTCTTTGCCGGCGATCANAGGCCGAGTCACGGCGAATCAAGCAACGATAATACCGCCNNNCTCNAGAANGCCAGTACTTCANGGCCTGACNTTGGAGATTCCNCCCGGATCNGTTTGCATGGTNGTNGGNCCNTCGGGTTCAGGNAANAGCTCTTTTGTTCGNAGCGTGTTNGGCCTNTGGCCGTGTTTAGCTGGAGATATCCGNATAGATGGTGCCGATTCATCNAAATATNACCGCGANGAATTAGGCCCCCANCTCGGTTACCTCCCTCAGGANATCGAGCTCNTNGAGGGNACNGTNAGCGCAAATATTTGCAGATTTGGNGNGGTGGATTCTGATGCGGTGATTCNGGCTGCACAGGATGCTGGNCTGCACGACTACATACTNTCANTGCCTAATGGTTACGANACAGAATTGGGNAAAGANGGAGGCCANTTGTCTCCNGGCCANAGGCAAAGGATCGCNNTAGCNNGAGCAGTTTANAGAAGGCCNAAGCTNGTGATTTTAGATGAGCCAAATTCNAACTTGGATGAGTNTGGCGANAAGGCATTGANCTCNGCGATTCAAACTTTGAAAGCCAANGGNTCNACAGTCATCCTNGTNTCACANAGGCAGACNGTGCTTCCNCTTGCNGATCTCTTGATGGTGTTNGCNNGAGGAAGGCTNAAAGAGTTTGGTCCAGTAGCTGNNGTAGTTAANAANCTTAAAGCTGGAGGGCNANCNANGACTTCTCNNNCAGANCCTCGNGCTCTAACTGTNCCNGCNACNGTGCCNGCAGCAAANGTCCTNATGCCCAGCAAAAAACCAATGGACAGANGAGCCTAGTAAGTAANAGCTAGGANTAGGGTTNAAAACCGATGCGAATCATANCTAATAATTCCGACAGCGACTCAAATCTGAGTGCTGATTCCGATGCTAGCGCTCGAACTTTCGGCTACCTCTTAGTAGTTTTTCTGTTCTTTGTTGTAGGGGGCTGGGCTGTTCTCGCACCTATAGAAAGTGCCGCCTTAGCTACGGGGATCGTGCAAGTCGAGGGAAAACGTAAGTTGATACAACACTTCGAGGGAGGCATTGTCGCTAAGATTTTAGTCGGCAGTGGAGACAGCGTAGAGGAGGATCAACCGCTGCTTCTGCTTGACGCGGCGAGATATAAGGCCGACCGAGCGATTCTCGAGGGACGACTATTTAACACGCGTGCCGTGTTAGAAAGGCTCCTGGCTGAAAGGGACGATAAGGACGGGATAAGTTTTTCCGACAAACTTAGCTTAGCTTCTGAGACTGATACTAGGGCAGGAAGTGCGATCGATAGTGAACGAGCGCTCTTCAAAGCACGACTGGCAGACCGAAAGGGTGAAGAAGAGGTTATTCAAAGTCAGCGGGAGGGCTTCAGGCTAATAGCCGAGTCCAAACGAGAAATTTTAAGGTCTATAGATAGTGAAATCACTGATCTAGCAGCGTTGCTGGCTGACGGCTACGTGGATAGGCAGCGTCTTAGAGAACTAGAAAGATCGCGAGCGCAGCTTTTGGGCGAACTATCAGACCTAAACGTATCCATCGATGAAGCGGAGCTCTCGATACTCCAGATACGTAAGCGGTTCAAGACTCAGGTGGTTCAAGAGTTAACGGAAGTACAAGAAGAGCTCCACGATCTTCAAGAGGAATATGCCGCGGCTGATGATCGGGTTGTTCGGTCCACTATAACTTCGCCTGCGCAAGGCTCAGTGATTAACTTAAAGGTTAATACAATCGGTGCGGTAGTCGGATCCGGCGAAGTTTTAATGGAGATTGTGCCTGATATTTCGGATTTGGTTGTTGAGGCTCGAATTTCACCGATGGATATTGATCGGGTAAAAATCGGTCAAGCTGCCGAAGTACGATTCTCTGTTTTCAAGGACGCCTATATGATCTCTGGCGTTCTGACAAAACTTTCAGCGGACCGATTGCTGGACGAGTCCGGAGATTTTCCCTATTACGAGGGAGAGATAAAGCTTCTTGAAGAAGATCTGCACCTTTTACAGGGCATGGCCATCATTCCGGGCATGCCAGCTGAGGTGCTGATTAAGACTGGAGAGAGGACGATGATGGGTTACCTAATGTCGCCGATGGCACGAATTGCCTCCCGGTCCCTCATCGAGGATTGAACGCTTGTCCCTATGCATCTTTTTTCGCCGTATTGCTCAGACCGTCGGTCTGAGTTTCATTTTTGCGGCGAGCGCACACCCCTCCACGCTCTCATTTTTTGATGCCTACGAGCTCGCCCAAAGTGCGGCACCTGATTTAGCTCTTGCGCGCTACAGAGTTGAATTAGCAGACTCTGAGAGAGCGACAGCCTTTGGGAGAATCCTGCCCCAAGTTACCCTTTTTGGGCAGTTCTCGGATAATCGAATCGAATACGACTCTGAGCTGTCTGTTGCCGATCAAAATTTTTATGGGCAGAGGTACGGCGTACAGTTTAGTCAGGCATTACTCAACGTGTCTGATGGATTAGAGGTTTCTCGCCTAGAGTTTTTGAAAAAGCAATCTCAAAATGAATTTGCTGTTGCTGAAGCCGTATTGCTTAGCCTTCTCATGGAGACATTCTTAGGCGTCCTACTAGCGGACGCGGATTTGGAGCAATACGAGACGGAGCTCAAGGCGCTCGAGAGGCAATTAAAAGAGGCGACCGCATTATATGAGCGAAGTCTTTTGCCAGTCACAGAGGTGTTAGAAACCCAGACTCGCACCGATACGCTTCGAGCAGATCTCATTATGGCCCGCGGTAATACGTTGATTGCGCGCGAAGAGCTCTCCCAACTTACTGGAGAGGACGTCGAAGCGTTAGCTTCCTTAGCAGATACTTTCACTTTAGTTAATAGATTTCCCAGCGCATTAGCAGCTTCACAGCAGGCTTCATTAAACAGTCCTGTGGTTGCGGCCGCTGAGGCGGCTGTCGATGCCGCCAGAAAAGAAGTTGACAGAGAAAGAGCTAGGCGCCTTCCCCGGGTAGATCTTACCTACAGTTACCAGCATTCCGATGTTGGTTTTGACAACTTGCAGAGCCCCGCTAGAGACACCTCTACAGTAGCAATCGCGTTTAATTACCCGCTATTTGAAGGCGGCGCAATCGCTGCTCGGATCAGAGGTGCAAGAGCGAGATTCCGAAGTGCAGATACTATCTATCGAGCTGAGGTAATCAGGGCCGAAGCTCGTGCGCGGTCTGCTTGGCTAAGCTTTAACGCTGTTACTGAGCGGCTGGTTGCTGGGAAAAAAGCAATTGTGTCAGCTAAAACCAACTTAGACGCATCAAGGAAGGCCGTCTTAGCCGGCACCGCACGAGTGAGCGATGTATTGATGGCGCTAGCGCAGAATACGAGGGCGCTAAGAGATTACAGTCAAGCTAAATTTCAATACGCAATGGGGTGGGTTGAACTTGAACTGGCCACAGGTACAGATCCGTATCGGATTGCTAAATCAATATCCCGGGCCATTCATAGGGAATGAGCTGAGATATGAAGACAGGGGTTGATAGGTCCCCTAAATTTACACTTGTGTCACGCTTGGCTATGACGACTTACATTAGTGGAGGCAAATCGATAGCAGACCATCCGAAAGACCCACTGTTCTCTTATGAGTTACTCAGCGATTGGCAAGACGATTGGCCAAATATTTATTAGAGTCTGGTTAAGAAATATTCAGGCAAGTTGACTCTGAGCATACCGAGGGCCCTGACAGTCCAAACTGGGTAAAAATGCAGGAGCCGATCGCTTATAGAGTTAGCGATCCAGATTTTTGGTTCGAAGTATAGTCATGCAGCAAGGGCCGAGTGATGTTGAACGGCTGTTCAAAAGTGGCTCGGGAAACTTAATAGCGATGTTGCGTCTGCCAACCGCCACGTTGGGCTCTTGGCTAAGCCTGTTTCACAATGGCGGAGACCGCAGTTTTGGCCTGTGCAGACCTCAAGTGGTAATTGTAGTTTGGCTGTTACTGCGGAGTCGGTTATTAACCCCAAAACTAAAAAGGGCTTGTCTGTTTTGTTACGCTTTTAATTCTGAGAACAGCAGGAAGCGGAAGTTAAGGAAACTTGAGTGGGCGCTGGACGCAAGACGTATAAGGCCACAATTGTAGAAAAATAAGAAGTACTTCTTCGATCTCTGTAGCTATATAAGGATTACGAAACTCCAATCACTCTATTATATCCATCAGCACGGCATTGAGGCTCTTAACGACCATGCATGTGACTGGATCCTATCAAGTGTTAACTGTGTAAAGCAGGGCAATACAAAGGTAGAGTTCTGTATACTAAATGAAGCCGACACTAGCTCAAGCGTTACAACAAGCCATTGCGGCACACAAGGAAGGTAAGCTCCAAGAGGCTGAACGCCTTTACCGTGCCATCCTTCAGAAGAAACCCAACAATCCTGATGCTAATCACAATCTGGGTGTATTAGTTGTTTCCGCAGGTAAGCCGTTAGAGGCATTACCATTTCTTAAGCAGGCTCTGGACACCAATCCTGAGGTTGAACAGTTTTGGCTCAGTCATATCGACGCACTCGTCAAGTCAGGGCATTTTGATGAGGCGCAAAGGCTCATAGAAGACTCCAAGAAAAATGGTGTCGCGATAGAAAAGCTAAAGGTCTTGAGTGAGCGTGTCCAGAAAACATCACTGAAGATTGAACCACCCCAAACACAGTTGGATGCACTGCTAGATCATTATCAGAACTGCCGTTTTGATGACGCAGAGGCTTTAGCAAAGTCACTCACTGAGGAATTTCCTGCCCACCAGTTTGGCTGGAAGGTCTTGGGTGCAGTTTTTAAAAACACAAACAGAGTTGGTGAATCGCTTGGTCCATTACAAAAGTCCGTTAAGTTATCTCCAGGAGATGCTGAGGCGCAAAATAACCTGGGTAACACATTTCAGGCTCTTGGCAGACTTGAGGAGGCAGAAGGGTCTTATAAACGAGCGGTGGAATTGAGGCACGATTTCCCGCAGGCTCACTATAACTTAGGTAATGCGCTGCGGGAGCAAAGTAAATTTGAGCAGGCTGAGGCGAGCTATAAGCGCGCGATAGATCTGAAGCCTGATCTAGCTGAAGCGCATAACAACTTGGGGCTCACTTTACGAATATCGGGTAATTTAACGAACGCGGAGTCAAGTTATCTACGAGCGATTCAGCTGCAGCCAGAAAATGCATCAGCACACAATGCCCTTGGAATGCTTCGAAAAGATCTAAGCCGCTCAGAAGAGGCGATGAATAGCTTTTCCGCTGCGATATCGCTCGATCCCGACTTCGTTGATGCACACTCTAATTTGGGTGGGGCTTTGGTAGACCTAGGCCGATTTGAAGAGGCTGAAGAGTGCTTTAGGCGAGCAGCCGAGTTAAATCCAGGCATTCCCGATGTCTACCTCAACTTGTTAGCAGTTCTTGACAGAACAAATAAAGTGGACGCTATGTCTTCTCTCCTTGAATCACTCAGCGGGAAACGGTTCCGATATGACAATGACTTCCTTTTATACGATTCGTTAATTAGGTACCGGGAGGGGCATTACGCCGAAGCGAAATTACATCTCGATAAAATCAGCGAAAATGGAGTCTCTGAAGAACGAAAATTACTACTTTATAAAATTCTGGGTGACTTAAGTGACCGCACTGGGGAGTATGAGGCCGCATTCGATGCATTTACGAAAATGAACGCACTGGCGAAAAACGGGCAGGGCTATCTTAAAAAGGCATCAGGCGCAGAGCAGTATTTCAAGGTACAGCAGCAGAAGTTAGCTCAGTTGCGAAAGCCCGACCTGACACCACTAGGTGAAAAGTGTGCTCTCCCCGAGGACCATCAACCAATATTTTTAATTGGTTTTCCAAGATCTGGAACAACATTATTGGATGCGATTCTCAGAAGCCACAGTAAGTTGGATGTAATTGAGGAGAAGCCCATGGTCCAAAAGATGATAAGGTTTCTTGGGGACTTAAGAACCGTTGCAGAAATAGACGGAGTCCGACCGGAAGTAGCAAGATTGGCCGAAGAAGGCTACTACACGGAGTTACGTAAATACTTAAGTCCGATCCAGGGGAGATTGGTGATAGACAAACTTCCCCTTAACTTGCTTGAAGTACCAGTAATAAATAGAGTTTTCCCAGGGGCGAAATTTATACTTGCCATCCGCCACCCCTTAGACTGCATTTTAAGTTGCTGGATGCAAGATTTTAGGTTGAACTCCGCTACCGCGAACATGCTAGATTTGAGCCGCATAGTCGATTTTTACTGTGCCTCAATGGAAATATTTAAACTTAGCTGTCATCGCTATAAATTGAATGTGCATAAGATTCGCTACGAGGACCTAGTGGCCGATTTTGATAGCGAGGTTGCTAGTTTGTTAACTTTTTTAAAGCTGTCCTGGGAAGATAGGTTACACGACTACCATTCAACAGCTAAGGCCAGGCATGTTATTAACACGCCGAGTTATTCTCAAGTTATCAAGCCAATCTATCAAAGTGCAGCTTTTCGCTGGAAGCACTATGAGAAGCATTTGGAGCCTTACAAAAAACAGCTGAGCCCATGGCTGCAAGAGTATGGCTACTAAGGAAAAACCACTAACTGTAAATGGGATTGGGAAGGAAAATGCTAGCAGAAACAGGTTTATGACTTACTGCTTAGCTTGGATTCAACTGAGCGGTGCGTCCGTGTCGCAGCCGTCGTAAGTTATTAAGGATGTAAAGAAGCTAAATTTTAAAGTACAGCTTTATAGACTAAGTTGAGCTGACAGGAGAGCAACCATTGCAGCAAGGGATAACGGAATATAAGGAAGAGAGGCTAGAAGACGCTGGGCGTTTGTGTAGTACCATCCTGCAGTCGCTACCCAGTCATCCAGACGCAGACCATAATTTAGCTTTATGGATGGTTCGCTGGGGAATGACTCCGGAATCTCGGCCATTGTTCAGGCAGGCCCTGGATACTGCCCACTTTACAGTGTCTGCAGGAAAAAAGTTGGTCAAGGCGGGTACAGCGTTTTTCACCGATGTGCTATTTTTGTTGGCACAGTGCACCCGCGCGCAGCGGGGCCGTTTTATTCAGAGCTGCAGCGCATCATGGCGTGGTTGAGATTGGAGGTGGTTATAGGCAGTGCACCGGACGGAGTGGTGCCTTTTTTGCCTTGCGCCTTGACCAGCATTGCCGTTGTCCTTGCAAGGGCGGCGGACCAGTGAGTCAAGGTGTTTAAGCTTTGGACGCGCTCGCCGTAACCCGAGCCACCCTCGCGTATGACCGAAGCGAAGACCGCATCAGTCTTACTTGCGCGTTCGAAAAGGAAAAGTGCATTTTGCTATGGCTTACAGCCCGTCTTGCCAATCAGTTGGCTCCTCATTTGTGCCGAGTGGTTGCTCAATTGCCCGACGCACCCTCCATTAATATCGACCAAGAAGTGACAGATCATGGTGCACCTGCATCTGTAGAGGAGCTCGAGACTGAAGCAGCCGCACTAGCAGACGGTGCTCAGGGAAGAGCTACTGAGGCGCCGGTAGTAGCGGAGGCAGACAGCACCGTATGGTTGGTGACTGCAATCGATCTGACCAATGGCCCCATGCTCGTGCAGCTCAGATTTCGAGATGACAAGGGTCATGCGCCTGTGTTTTTGTCTCTGGAGCATGCTCAGTTGGCTCAGTGGTATGAGGGGCTGAAGCGTTGTTACGCGCAGGCTGGCTGGGCGATGGACTGTTGGAATATGTCCACCGACGCCGATCCGCAAAGCGTCGCGTCGCGTCGCGTCTCGCTGCATTAACGGCTGGCTTTCTCATGCCAGAGTGGCAAGCTGGAGTGGTGCGATGCGCAGATCCACTTTTTAGCTCTCGCCTGGCATCGGAATCTACACCCGCAACTACGCCAGCAATCTGATGGGCCTGCTCTATCAGACGAACGTTCACTGTATGCTAACGGCGCGGTGCTCTAGGACGACAGGCTGGCGCCACTTATCGATTCTTCGATTGAATCCACAACGCGGTAGGACACTAAGCTCGAGATCGTAAACAACGTGGGCTGAACAACCAGGTGGCGTCGCAGCGGGGGCGGTGTTTCATTCACCCAAGTATCTGGAACCTACCTTTGATGAGCCCGTAGTGGTAATAATTGATGGCCTCTCGATACCACGTACGCTGAATATCACTCTCCTAAGTGCGTGCGCTTCCTGGATGCGCGCATTAACTACGCGCCGACTTTGCACATTTTGTACAACGCTGCCGGCGCATCCGTTTTCCCCTCGATCTACGGGGGGCTTTGGGTTAATCGCTTTAGAGGCTTAGCGGTGTAGCACGTGAGTCATCACCAGACCTGGCACTACTATGGCTAAATTTTTCGGCGACAACACTCGCTGGTTGATTCCAAGGGTGTGGAGTCACTGATCAAGGACATGACGAGCGCAGTAGAATTTGAATTAGCGGGTGATGGTCGGGCTTTGCAACGAGATAGGTCGGGATTTAAATGGTAAAGTATGTCGCGGTACTCCGACGTATACAAAAAATCTGGATGCGAGCTCTCAGTTCTGTAGCATCCACTCCAAGGTCTCGCGAATTTTATAGCGCCGCTCATACCCTATGACACTATCGAGTTTTTCGCGACTGCCCCGCAATACTTTGATCTCTTTTTCCCTCACAAATTCAGGATTAACTTTCACCTCGATGTCGTGCTTGGTGATCTCTGACGCCATCCTAATGACGGTTTCAAGGGCTGTAGCCTCTCCGCAGCAGAGATTAAATGTCTCCCCGCAGGGTAGAGCCTCTGCCAGCGATCGGTAAGTTCTGGCAATATCACGGACATCAGAAAACTCCCTCGCGACATCCGTATTGCCCAACTCAATATATGGCAATTGTCTCTTGAAGTGACTCACGATCTTAGGAATCAGATACCGGGGCTCCTGACCCACGCCCGTATAATTAAAAGGCCGCGTGATCACAATACCGAGCCTCGCCATGTAGGTCTTGGCAAGGTACTCCATTGCCAATTTGCTGACGGCATAGTCGTTTGTAGGGTGCGTCGCCGCAGACTCGTCCAGCAACTCGAGGGTAGAGTTGCCATAGACGTTTGCGGAACTTGCCAGAATCGTGCAGCTAGGGGGTGTAGTCGCAGTGCTCAGCTCCTCCAGCAGATGCCTCGTACCCAGCAAATTCACACCGTAGAAAACGGTTGGGTCGGCCTCCGCCACAAAGGCACTGGCCGCCAGGTGCACTACGACATGGGGCTGGGCACGTTCACCAATGAGTCCAAGGGTTTCAGGTTTAAGCAGATTGATATTGAGATAACGCGGATTGTCGGGCTTGGGTTGCACCCCTGCACCCCAAACTTCCCAGCCGGCGCCCGCAAATTCGTTGCAGACATAGCGGCCCGTAAAACCCTCACTCCCCGTTACCAAGACGCGCTGTGACATCGTCAACGGGGGCCTAGCCGCCCTGCCTATGCAAGTCGGATTCTACCATCACGTGACACAGTGACTCTAAGGTAGTGTTGGCTCGCCATTTCAGGACTTCTGCTGCTTTGCCCGCGTCGCCCACAAGCAACTCGACTTCAGCTGGTCGGTAAAATGCCTGATTCACGCGAATAATCGGCTGGCCAGTTGCAACATTCACGCCGATCTCCGATTCACCATAGCCCTCAAACGCCACGTCGATATCGGCTGCCCGAAACGCGAGGCGCACAAAATCCCGAACTGTCACCGTGATACCGGTCGCAAGCACGAAAGTATCGGGCTCGTCTGCTTGCAGCATGAGCCACATGCCCTCGACATACTCAGCGGCATAGCCCCAGTCACGTTTGGCATCGAGATTGCCAAGCTCCAGCGCATCCTGGGTGCCCAGTTTTATCCGCGCTACGCCATCGGTGATTTTACGCGTCACGAATTCTTTCCCTCTAAGGGGCGATTCGTGATTGAACAAAATACCGGACGCACCAAAGATGCCGTAAGACTCCCGATAGTTGATCGTCGACCAGTGTGCAAAAAGTTTGGCGACCCCATAGGGGCTACGTGGGTAAAAAGCCGTTGATTCTGACTGTGGTGCGGCCTGCACTTTGCCGAACATCTCCGACGTCGATGCCTGGTAAAACCGGATGGCAGGGTCGACTACGCGGATGGCCTCCAGCAGATTCAGCGCGCCCACCCCGGTAATCTCGGCAGTAGTGATGGGCTGTTCGAATGACACACCCACGAAACTCTGCGCTGCGAGGTTATACACCTCGTGAGGCTCTGCCTTCTCTAACAACCGGATGGCAGAAGACAGATCGGTCAGATCGTACTCGAGCAGTTTGAGGTTAGAGTGATCAGTGATGCCCAGCTCGTCGAGACGCCAGAAATTGACTGAGCTGGTCCTGCGATAGGTGCCAAATACGGTATAGCCCTTCTCAAGCAGAAGCTTAGAGAGGTAGGCGCCGTCTTGCCCGGTGATGCCCGTTACGACTGCACGGTTTCTGTTGTCCGACACGGTGGAGTTTCCTTCATCGTAGGTCTTCAAAAAGGGCGAGCACTACCGGTGAGCTGTGTTGTGGGCGTGTCACTCTTCCGAGCGCTCGGGTCGCAGTGCTGACCCATATTCGCAAAAGTCTAGCATCGATTAGGCCGAGCCGGTGATGCTCGTGCTGGGGCGCTCACTGGGTTGAGCACAGATCGTGATAGAGATCCCGGATTGCCTCCGCCGAGGCCTCTATGGTCAGTCCCGTGCGGAATTTCTGGCGACCCTTTAAACCTAGGCGAATAGCAAGATTGCGCTCGTCTCGCAGTTGGCATAGCGCGTGGGCGAGGCCGTCTGTGTTGTTGGCCGGTGTCACCAGACCAGTTTCACCGTCTTCCACGAGCCACGACATGCCTGACCCTTCAACATCTGAAACCACACAAGCTTTGGCGGCACTCATCGCTTCCAATAGCACCATACCGAATGACTCTGTCCGATCAGTAGAGGGTAGGCACAGGCAATCGCAACGAGTCAGCAACGTATCTCTCGCGTTGTTGTCGAGGAAACCATGAAATCGCACGCGTGCAGAGAGGTTAAGGGAATCGGTGAGGCGTTCCAGTGACCGAGTCAGCTCACCATGACCCACGAGGTCGAGTGTAATCCCCTCGGTTTGAGCGATTGCATGCAACAGAATGTCGAACCCCTTGTAGTGGGTCATCCGGCCAATTGCGAGTACTTTGAGGTTTCCGACAGTTGCGGAGCAAGCTTCGCCTGCGCTCGCAGAGACCACTGCCGAATCAGTGCGCGTTTGGTCGCCAAATCGATCATTAATACCTAGCGGTATAACCGTGCATTTCTTCGAGATCTTTGCAAGGGGCTGACTGGTCGCGAAATAGGGCGGAGATGACACCACGACCTTGGCGGCTTTCCTTAGGAGAGCCGACTCAAGAGGCGAGTAAAATCGGTAGGCAAGTCGTAAAAGCCAGTGACTCTTGTCTGTCAGTACATCGGACTGCCAGTGAATCACCCACGGTAGGCGTCTCGCGGATGGCAGGGCCAACGCCCAAAACGCAGAGGGGTTGGGCAGGTGTAGGTGTAAAATATTGGGCTGATCCCGCTTGATTAAGCGGTGCAAAAGCCATGGGAAGGGGGGGCTGACGGGTGTAAAGAGTAAGCGGCACCAGGTTGCCGCCCTTACGACACGGAGCGCAGTGCCACTTGTTGAGAGCGATTCTTCTGAGGAATGCAGACTGATCTGCGACTGATGCACCAGCGCAGAGGGTATGATGTCAAGTTTTGTCAACGCACGCATGAGATCGTAAAGATAAGTTTCCATGCCCCCAGCATGCGGAGGGAAATACTTGCCGACGTGTAATACTTTTTTTGCCGTCGCGGGCACGCTCATTCAGCCTCCGGAGACAGCATCAGGTACCCAGCTCCCGAGTTGATAGGTCTGAGGGACGAGACCTGTGCGAGCGTAGCTGCTTTCTCTCGCAGCTGAGAGGCATTTTTTCCCAACAGGACCACGGTTCCCGAAAAGTTTGTCACGACATTGATCAACGCTGATGCATCAACCGCGGCCGCACTCGTAGGCAATGCCATGAAGGGTAGACGCTGAGCCTCAAACTGGCTGAATCGATCTAGGCTTGATGACAGCAGGGGCGCCGATGCTAGGGCTGGATTTTGTTTTACTGACTCAATGAGTGGTATCAAATGCGCGCCATCCAGCTTCACCGTGTCAGTAGCGGTAGTAGCGCCCACTGGGGGGTTTCGCATGAGTGAAGATACCTGATTGAGATGTGCACTACTTCCAAGTAGCCATAGGCCCACCACGGCCAGCAACATGCTGCGGACTGCTGCCGGTCTGGTCGCCGGTGCCAGTAGCCACCAAGTCATCCCGATCACAATAATGAGCATAAGAGCAGCTACTAGCACCCTCTGTAGGGCAATGGGTGCCGGCAAATGTCCTGAGGTGGTATTGATCAGTCGGTGACTAATCGGATCGGGCGTTATCCAATGATGAATCAGCGCTGGTATGGCAGATAGCAATGAGTCGGTGAGAGTTACTGAGCTTATCGCCGCCTGATTAAAATTCTGGGGCTTCGCTAGGATGCCCATTTCTTTGATCGGCTTCTGCCAAAAGTCCTGATACTTGGCCATGTCCAGAATCGCCCACCCTGACAGGGGCAAAGGCGTCGAGTGCACACCTGGCTCGTCAGTGTTGATCCAGTAGAACGAAAGTTGCTCTGGCGCTTCCATCCAGGATTGGCTGACAACATAGCGGGGTTGTATCGCATTGCTCTGCGTCAATGGAATCGCCGCTACACCCACCGGTATATTTTCGCCTCGGAACCGATAGCCCTGTTGGGCTTTGTTAAGATCACCAACCACGGGCCGAAGTTCGGCGGCCGACACAATTTGCGTGGGAGTCAATGTGCGCTGTGGCGCGCCCAACGACGACATGGCGAGGGTCAGAGGTAGCGCCACGACCAGTACCATGATCAGCCCGGTGCCAGACACTACCGTAAGCAGCAAAGCGCGCAGCTTTTCGTTACCCATGTCAGGGCGCGCTCTTGCCAGGTCCTTGTTTACTGACTCTGTTGTCGTCGGGTTTGTTGTGGGGTCTATTGTTGCCAGGCCCTTTATTGCTGGGTCCCCTGTTACAGGCTCACTTGATAGTGCTTTCGCTGGCAAGACTGCGGTGATAGTGACCACGAGCACGGGCACATTCTGTAACAGAAGTCGGTTGAGAGCGGTGCCGGTCTCGGCATAAACGGAATGCTCCGAAAGCCCGAAAATCAAGATGTGCACTGCCATCAGGCACAACGCCATCAGGAGGTAACCGAAATAGTCGCGGAAATCCCTTATTAAAAGCGTTACGAGGGCAATGCCGTAAAGCGGGACGAGCAGCAGAAAATTGCCCTGCAGGATACCCATCTCTAGAAACGCGGGCGCAGGGTTATAGGGCCGCGCGGCAAATACGCCAAACCATCCGGCGCTAAGCGTTGACTCAGTCACACCCCAAAGACCGAGTGGCCCCAGATCCACAGGCTGAGTGAACCAGAGCGCAACCGTTACCAGCGCTATGACGACCCAACCCCAGAGGGACCGTCGTGGCCAAAAATGGCACGCCATCGCCACCCCGCAACCCAGTAGTAGCCAGAGCCAACCCTCTGATTTCCATAAACACCCCAGGGCAAGCAGCAGCAAACTCACGGCAAGGGTGGAGCGGGCTTTGTGCTGCGTCCATAGGCAGATGCCCGCAAGCCCCATGCCACTGGTACCCATCACCCAGATGTCCGCGTAGCCCGCCAGCACACCGTGCCAGTGCACCAGAGGTGCCGTCACCAATAGCATGGCGCCAAACAGTGCTGCGATGGGATGGCTTGGTGACTGAAGACGACACAACCCCGCCATAATCAGAGCGCTGGCGGTCATCACAAAAAACCAGGGGATGCTGGCTGCTTGATCGCTCCAGCCACCTGATACAGCGGCAGCAAATGCTGCAACGGCGGACACTGAAATGGGGTAGCGGGCCGCGGGCAGGGTAAAACCTGCTCCACTGACCAGCCACTCATTGAACGTGACAAAGTCGACGGCTTGATCAGTGGTGACCCAGACCTTGGCACGAAACATCCAAGTGGTGAATGCGTCCCAGGGGAATACCTGCCGGCTCATATTATTTAACAGGATCAGCATTAAGTATCCCGCGATCAAACACAGGCACACGGCGTGAAACCATGTAAGCCGAGAGCCTAGGGGCATGCCAGCAGACAGGGCTAGGTGGCTTCCCCGATTGAAATGGACTGCAGTGACCGCCGCCGCACAGCAACTCACCAATAAAATAGCCTGACTCACTATGGATATCGGAAGCCAGCTTTGGCTGACAATGAAGACAACCGCCGCTATGGCCACGAAAAACCCTATCCCAAGAATAATCAACGCGTTGGTTGGTAATTTCAGTCGGCGAGTCGAAGCCTCACAAACGCCGAATCCGGCGATTGCCAAAGCAAAAAAACTCAATAAAGTGAGGACCATACCCGCCTTTCGTTCAACTACGCATGGTGATTATGGCATTGAACAGAACTCGATGGTCCGCCCGCATCTGTTGTTTGTGCAAGCGCATTGCACGCGATAGGTCGTGGTGAGGTGATAGAGCATTGGCTGTCCGATCTGCTTTTTTGGGCGCGGAGTCTGGCTGGCGATCTTACGGGTAGCTGCACTTCTTCATGCGATGTTTTAGTGCCTGCCTACACCGCGACTTGCGTGATTCAAAGGCGGAGAAAGTTGATTGAAAAAAATCGATGACATTCGCGATAAACGCACTCGCGCGCCACCAGGCATCAAGGCGCTCGGCATGACAGAGGCTACGTTTCTGTAAATGAGCGGTTGAAAATAGAACATTGCCAATGTTCTATTAAGGTGGATTCACGTTCTTTCGGGATTATGAGAATTTATCGACAAAACGGTGTGACTGAGGCGGTTGGCTTGAGTCAATGCAAACCCGCATTGACCACAGGTTTGCCTCTTATCAATAGGTGACTGTTGCATGGCTGACCAGCAACGCTCGGTAAGGCGAGTGCTATCCCTGGATGGCGGAGGCATTCGAGGCATCATCCCCGCGCTGGTGTTGGCCCATCTAGAGCGTCAAAAGGGAGCGCCGGCGAGCGAGCTCTTTGACCTGATCGTCGGTACATCAACGGGCGGCATTTTGGCTCTTGGTTTGTCCTTGCAGGATCAACAGGGCAGGTCTCTGTTGGCCGCAAAAAGGATGGTGGCACTGTATGAGCGGCACGGTGCGCAAATCTTTGAACGATCCTTGTGGCGCAAATTACGAACAGCGGGGGGACTCTTCGAAGAGGCCTATTCCCATGAGGCACTAGAGAAGATCCTTCATAAATACTTTGGGTATAAAAGGATGGGTGACTGCGGTACTCCGGTGATGATCACCAGTTACGATATCGAGCGCCGTAAAACCGTATTCCTCAAGAGCTGGCGCCCAGAACACAGCGAGTTGTTGTGTGCCGAAGCGTCGCGCGCAACCTCGGCGGCGCCGACCTACTTTGAACCCGTCAATTTACAGTGGGCAGAACAAAGCCGCACGCTGATCGACGGGGGAGTATTCATCAACTCACCC
>PAYV01000003.1 GCA_002715305.1 Rickettsiales bacterium
ACAGCATCAAATGTTATAACATATTTGTGCAAAGGCAATGTTGCGTTATCGATTACTTGTACAATAATTTCTACAATTTCTTCAGTTTTATTAACTCCATTAATTATTCTTGTTCTTGCCGATAAATCGATAGATGTTGATTTTCAAAAAATAATGCGATCAACACTTTTTATCGTGTTCTTTCCAACTTTGTTTGGCTTGATATTCAAAAAATATCTTTTTAAAGTTAATACAAAGTTTCTTTTAATGTTCCCAAAATTATCTGAAATTTTTATAGCTCTTATAATTGGAATAATCTTCTCATTAAATACAGACAATTTATCATTAGTCTCTGAACAACTCATTTTAGGTGTAATGATGCATAATCTATTAGGATTGGCTCTAGGATATTATGTTTCAAAAAAGCTTTCTTTTCCTAATGATGTAAAAAAGACTATTTCAATAGAAGTTGGAATGCAAAATTCAGGGTTGGGTATGACTCTGGCCCTTTTGCATTTTTCCAAAATTTCATCATTACCATCTGCAATTTTTAGCTTATGGCACAATATTTCTGCTATAGGACTTGTTTATTTGTGGAAAAAAAAATAGATTAATTATTTATTCAAGAAAGGAACAAAATGGAAATAAGTGCAAAAAATCAAATTCGTGGAATAGTAACCTCAGTTATACATGGTCAAAGCTATGCTCAAATTGCAGTAGAACAGACTGATGCAGATGAACAGCCTACAGGAAGTTTTATTCATGCTGCAGTACCTGTTGATATTTGTAAAAGAATGAATTTATCTAAAGGAAATCACGTAACATGTATTTTTCCAGCTGCTACAGTTATATTAGCTAAGCACTAAAGAATAAGTTGTTAGAACTTTTATTAAAGTCTTTTGAATTAATAAGCTCATTTGATCAAGATTTATACGAGATAATATTTTTATCTTTAAAAGTTTCATTTATTGCTCTTTTAGTCTCCTCCATAATAGGTTTGCCCATTTGTGCTGTTATTGCCACTAATGATTTTATAGGAAAAAAAATTCTTATAATTTTTTTCAATTCAATGATGGCTTTGCCACCAGTATTTGTTGGGCTCGTTCTTTACATTTTGTTTTCTAAAAGCGGACCATTGGGATTTCTAGAAATTTTGTATACTCCCTTAATAATGATAATTGCACAAATTGTCCTGATTTTACCAATTATAATATCTGTAGGAATAGAAACTTTAGAAAATATAGCAAGAGAATATGATGAATTATTATCAATATTAAATGTTAATTTAGGAAATAAAATAAAAATCATTCTATGGGATGGAAGATTTGTTTTATTTACATGTATTCTTACTGGATTGGGAAGGGCATTATCAGAAGTTGGAGCAATTATTATTGTAGGTGGAAACATTATTCATGTTACAAGGGTAATGACTACTTCAATTGCTTTAGAAACATCAAAAGGAAATCTTACTTTAGCAATGTCATTAGGAATAATCTTAATTATCATTTCAATTGTTCTTAATGGATTTGCATTAATTACAAAATATTCAGCAAAAAGATTTTCGTATGACTAAACTGAATAAAATTGAATTTAAAAATTTAAACCTAAATTTAGAAAATTCTATCTTTTTTAAAAATCTAAATCTTTCTTTTTCGCCTTCAGGTATATCAGCAATTATTGGTCCAAATGGCTCAGGAAAGACTCTTATTTTAAAACTAATAATGGGATTGATAAAACCAACAAAAGGAAAAATATCTTTATTTAGTAGTTCAAGGTCAAATATATCTTATGCTTCTCAAAATGTAATTTTATTAAGAAGAAATGTATTTGAAAATTTAAGTCTACCGATGAAAATTCATGGTTTTAGCAATCAATTTATCAATAACAGAATAGAAAAATTATTAAAATTTTTTCGTATGTACGATCTAAAAAATAAATCTGCAAGAAGTTTATCTGTTGGAAAAAAACAATATTTGTCGGTTATAAGAAGTTTTATACTAGATTCAGATATTATAATTCTTGATGAGCCTTGTGCTAATCTTGATGATCAATCAACTAAAAGAATTGAAAAATTTATTTCATTAGAAAAAAAATTACAGAAAAAAATAATCTTAGTTACTCATGATATCTTACAGGCAAAAAGACTTGCTGATGAGATTATTTTGTTAAAAAAGGGCAAAGTAAAAATTCATAAGACAAAAAAGAATTTTTTTTTGGGTCAAAGTTCAAGTATTAGTAATTTGGATAAAGGGGAAATAGTAGTTTAGTTATAAAACAATTATATATTTTGACTTTGAATTATTTGGTAAGTTAATCGAGTAAAAAAATAAGTACAATTTAATGATATTATGAACATAATTAATAATCTTATTGAACTCTCAAGGTGATCTCCAATCCAATTAATAAATCTTTCTGAATTTGAGATTTTCATACAAACCTCAAAAATTATTATGAAAGAGAATATAAAGTTTACAATTTGCAAACCTTTAATACTTAGGTAATTATAAAACAATATGGATAGAATTATAAAAATAAGTGTAAATAAGAAAGTATAAAAAAAAATATTAAACTTTTTATTATTGGTTAATAAATCTATAAAACTGCCTTTTAAATTAAACAACTTAGAGATGGATCTAAGAATAAAAGCAAGTATTATTTGCACTAGCAACAACACAAAGATTGTTATCATCAAGGAATTATTTATTTTTCTTGTCCTTAGTATTTATATTTATTTTTGTAAGTTGAAATAAACCAGCTATTATTAATATTGATACAATATAAAATATTATGAAACCAATCGGATTTTGAGAACTATAATCCAAGAGTTCTTTTTGTTGACAAAGCAGATCTTCACTTAAATCTAAAAATTCCTTGGAACAAAATTCAAATGCGTCAGATTTTATTTTCTCATTTTGATTTTTCAAGCTTAAATCTCGATTTCAATTTCACCATCAATTGAATTAGAAAGATTTAAATCTTCACACGAAATGTTAGCTTTAATTTTAATTTTTTTTGAAGTAGTAATTTCACCATTTTTAACTAAATCTCTAACATTATCTTCAATTAATCTTTGAGAATTAATGCCAACATTTTTAAGAAATTTTCTGATAGATATATTTAATTTTTCTTCATTCATAATAATAAAATATGAAAAAAAAATTTCAAAGTAAAGATTATTTGTTAATTATAAAGAATTTAATTCAAAAACAAACTAAATGATCGATGTTAATTGGAAATTTAACTCCAAATTCATCATTAACATCATGCAAATGAGAGTGATGTGCATGTACCAAAACTGGAACAATTTCATTTTTTGGCAAACGTAGATGATAGATAAAATTTGTTCCAATAAATTTTTTATCAATAATTTTAAATTTAAGTTTACTTTTATCATCATGAATTAAATCTTCAGGTTGAATTAATAGTCTTACTAAACTTCCAATTTTTTTTTGTTCGACAAAATTTCCACTAATAGTTCCAAGAATGTGATGTTTAACTGCAAATCTGGAAACTACTCTAACTTTAATAAAAACTCCCTTATTAAAAAAATTTGCAACTTTTTCAGATTTGGGATAGTGATAAATTTGATATGGTGAATCAAATTGTTCTAAATTGTTTTTTATAAATAAACCGCATTTATTTCCGAAATAAAATGCTTCATTATAGTCATGTGTTACTAATATGGTTGTGAGTTTTTTTTCGTTTAAAATTTTTTTTAAATTCATTTGAAGTTCTTCTTTTAATCCAGGATCAATATTAGAAAATGGTTCATCAAGAAGTAAAAGTTTTGGGTTTGATAAGAGCGTCCTTGCTAATGAAACTCTTTGTGATTCACCAGCGCTAATTTGATGTGGAAATTTTTCTAATAAATTCTGTAATTTAAAAGTCTTGATTAAAAAAGAAATTTCATTTTTTTTAAGGTTTTTTTTTGACTTTATTCCAATTTCAATATTTTCTTTTAAATTTAAATGAGGGAATAAACAATTATCTTGAAAAGACAGAGCTACTTTTCTGTCTTCCGGTGCAATGTGATGCTTTCCAGAAGATAAAAGTTTATTATCTAGCCAAATTTCTCCAGAACTTATTTTTTCTAAGCCTGCTATTGTCCTTAAAATTGTAGTTTTACCCACTCCAGACGGACCTAAAAAACAAATAACATCTCCTTTATTTTTAATATCTAAATTTATATTATTAAGTTGATGATTTTTGCTTGATGAAAAAGTTACATTAACTATTTTAAAAAAATTTTCCAAATTTTTGCTTGTTTATATTTATTTGTTATTTGAGTATTTTAGGTAAATAATAATAAATATACTAGTCCATAAAATTAAAAATAAAGATGGTAATGCTGATGCCTCTATTAAGTCTTGAGAAGCAAAATTATACGCTGTGGTTGAAAAAGTTTCAAAATTAAAAGGCCTCAATATTAACGTGATTGGTAATTCTTTAAAAATCTCTATTGATATTAATAAAAATATAAGTGTTAGATTTTTAAACAAAAATGGAAAATGCACTTTGAAAAATGTTTGATATTTTTTATACCCAAGAAGATACGATGTTTCATCTACAGAGGTGTTGATATTAAGATAACTAGCTTTTATACCATTAAAAGAAATTGAATAAAATCTTAGAAAATATCCTAAAATTAGTCCAGAAATTGTTCCAATAAAAATATTTTTTAAGTCTGAGACAAAAATATCATCTAAAATAGACAGAAATGACAAAATCGATACTGATATTATTATTCCAGGAATAGCGTAACCAGAAACAGAAAAAATAGAAATAAAAGTCAAAAGTTTACTCTTTAAAACTCTAATAGAAAAATTAGTAATGATTGAAAGAATAATTAGTATTAGAGATGTTAAGATAACAATTTTAAGTGTGTTTGCATTTAACTCATATAAATTTATGTTTGAAAAATACTCGGGAAATTTAAAAGTCCAAAAAATCATTTGAAATAAAGGAAATAAAAAACTGATAAAAAATAAAGATGCACAAAAAACCAATGCTAGTGAGCTTTTATAACCAACGAGTCTAATTTTTCTTATTTGTTTTTCTTTACCCGTGTTGAAAAAAAAAAATTTAGAGTATCCTCTAGATATTTTTTCTGACAAGAAGAAAATCAAAATAAAAAACAAAAGAAAAATAGATAATAAGTTTGCAGTTACAAGATCATCAAAAATAAACCATGAATCATATATACCTGTTGTAAAAGTACTAATTCCAAAGAAAGATACTGTGCCATAATCGGAGAGAGTTTCCATTGCTACAAGACTTAATCCAATAAATATTGACGGTCGAGCTAAAGGTAAAATAATTTTAAAAAAAATATTAATATTTTTTAATCCGAGATTCAAACCAACATCGATGAGATTTTGAGACTGATTTGAAAATGATAATTTTGTTAAAATAAAAACGTAACCAAATAATGTCAAACTCAAAGAACTAATTGTTCCAACCATTGGAGAAACATTTGGAATAAAATTTGTTTCAGATAATCCTGTAATTTTAGAAATAATTAAAAACCCGGTTCCATAAAATTCAAAAAATGATGAAATGGAAAATGCAAATATGTAAGAAGGTATAGCAAGTGATAATATTAGTGACCACTTAAAAAAGTTTGCTAAGGGGAATTTATAAAAAGTAACCAAGTAAGCCGAAATTACACCTAGAAGAAAAGTTATAGGTAATACCCACAAAAGAATTTTAATAGAATTAAAAAAAAAAATAAAAAGTGAAGTATTTCTTAGAAAATTTATGTATTCATAATCAATATTTAAGGTATTTATTAAAATATTAATTAAGGGCAAAGATGCAATAAATGAAATAATCAAAGCTGGTGAATACAAAATTGTATTATCTCTTAGATTATTAAACAAACTTTATATCCCTAATTCCAACCTGATTTTTTCATTAATTTATATGCTTCTTTTTGCCACTTTCCATAACTAGAAACAGGTGTCTCTAAATCTTGCTTAAATTTTCCCATTGATTTAACTAAATTATTAGATTCAATATTTTCAATAACAGGATATTCAAAAGTATTGTTAACAATATGCTTTTGAACTTCAGGCGTTAATAGATATTCAATAAGTTTTATTGCATTTTTTTTATTTGGAGAATATTTCAAAACACCCACACCTGAAATATTCATATGAACGCCACGATTATTTTGATTTGGAAAAAAGGGTTTTACCTTCTGTGCTGCCAGTTGTTGTTCCTTTCCTTTTTTACCGGATAACATCAAAGCATAATAATAGGTATTAGCTATAGCTAATTTAGATTCACCTGATGCAACAGATAAGATTTGTGCCCTATCATTACCTTGAGGCTTTCTAGAAAAATTATTTACAAAATCTTTAAGCCATTTTTTCATATACTCTAGACCATTTTTTTCTATCAAGGATGAGATTAAAGATTGGTTGTAAACATTATTTGCCTGTCTAATTGCAATTTGGTCTTTCCAACGTGATTCAGATAAATTCTCATAATTTAATCCTTTAAGCTCATTTTTTGATATCCTGGAAGGAGAGTAAAAAATAATTCTAGCTCTTTTTGCAATTCCAACCCAATATTCTGATCTAAAAGCACTAGGGACTTTACTTTCAATAATTTGTGATGAGATTTTTTGAAATACATCTTTCTTTTCTGCAGAAATTAGCCTTCCTACATCAGCTAAGAAAAAAATGTCACCGATGCAATCTTCACCCTCCTCCAAAATTCTTTTTTCTAAAGGTTTTGATTTTCCAGATATAACATTGACTTTTATACCTGTTCTTTCAGTAAAGTTTTTATAAACTTTTATATCTGATTCATAATGGCGAGTGGTAAAAAGATTAACTTCATCGGCAAGTAAATTGCTAAATGAAAATAGAAGAACAAAAAAATACCATCTCATATTAAATATTATTACAATTATTATTATTGATAATAATAATTAATACTAATGAAAAATCAATCGGGTAGGAGATAAATCTCCTACCCAAAAAGTTTAGCTAATTTTGATTGTCTTTGTTTTTTTATGCTCTGGAATAACCTTTTCTAACTTAATCTTGAGCATTCCATCAATTAAATTAGCTTCTTTTACATGAACTTCATCCGACAATGTAAATTTTCTAATAAACTGACGCGAAGAAATTCCTTGATGAATCACAGTTTCTTGATTTTGATTAACTAAATCATTTTTTTCTTTTTTTGATTTAATCGTTAATTCACCCTCTGATAATTCAATTTTTATATCATTTTTATTAAATCCAGCAATGGCCATCTCAATTACATAATTATAATCGTCTATCTTAACTATATTATATGGTGGATAACCAAAACTATTTGTATTATCTTCTAAGCCAAATAACCTATCAAATAATCCATCAAAACCTATTGTATAGGGTAAAAATTTATTAGTATCAATAGTTGTTAAAGTATTTTGCATAATTTATCTCCTTTATTAAGCAAGATTAATATTACGTATCCCAATTAGGCGATACATATATAATATAGTGTCATTATGGCACTATGTCAATATGTCACTGCAATTTATTTGCCAATTAAACTTTTCTCCATTTAGGTCGTTAAGGAATTGGGAGTTTAATTTTGTCAAGTTTGTTACCTACTCACAGTGCTATACCTGTCTATAGTTTAAGAAAAATCACTAGAACATTGCATGACTCTATCTCAAGAGTTGCAACCGGATTAAAAGTTTTAGGCGGGAATGATGCGGCCTCTCAATCAGTTGCAAATTCATTGCTTGCTGACGCTAAAAGTTTCAGGTCAGTTGAGTCTAATACTCAACAAGGTTTAGATTTACTTGAGCTTGCAGAATCAGCGTTATTAGAATTAAATGCTCTTGCTACAAGATTAAAAGAATTAGGAGTTGCTGACACCCTATCTACCAATACAACAAACGATACAGCTGCTCTAAATGCTGAGGCTAGTGCTGTAAGTGATTCCATTGATTCCATTGTGAGTTCATTAACTTATAATGGTGTTGCAGTCTTGGGAACAAGCGCTAGAACTCACGCTATAGGTATAAATAATTCAGGTAACACTCAAACTGTAAAAAGTACTATTGG
This sequence comes from Rickettsiales bacterium, assembly GCA_002715305.1. Lineage (GTDB taxonomy): Bacteria > Pseudomonadota > Alphaproteobacteria > Methylaequorales > Methylaequoraceae. The sequence continues at coordinate 8,052 of PAYV01000003.1, forward strand.
TATTGCAGCAACTGATATTACAGATGCAACAAATTCAAACAACTCTGCAGATACAACCATTGGAGAAATTACTCAATCATTAGGAAATGTAAGTGGAGGAATGACGGCTTTAAGAGCTTATCAAAGTGTAGCTAGCTCCTCCTCAGCTCATTTACTTGAGGCTGCATCAAACCTACAAGATACAGATTTTGCTTTAGAAACTGCTAGAATAGCTAAGCAATCATTACTTAAGAACTATGCACTTGCAATGGCAGCTCACGCAAATAACAGCGAAATTGAGAAATTAAGGCTACTTGCCTAAAATTTTTTTTTAACATGTCGTTTAGACTATTGTTAAATATTAAAGAAAGGTTAGTGGATATGAAGAACTACTCGGAAATTATTAAAAATGAATCAAAAATTAAGGAAAAATCACAACTTGTTGATGAAACTATAGATCAAAGCAAACTGACTAAACATCAAGTCATTGCAAAAATGTTTGAAGCTTTAGTNGCTGAAATTGAGTCTCTAAAAAAAGTTTTGTTTGCAGATCTTTCAGTAACAAATGAGTCTAAGGAAAAAGCTGAAAAAATTTCAAAAATTGCCTTCACTCTCCAAACCTGTTTAGATACGGAAAATGGTGAAGATATAGCCCACAATTTGCACTTCTTATATAGATTCATAAGATACATGAGTAAAAGNATTCAAGATAATGANGATATGAACTACGTTCAACCGGCNTATAAAGTTGCTCAAGAACTTAAAGATGCATGGCTTGCAATGCCAAAAGATTATAGATAGATTATTTTAATTATAGCATTCTTAGCTCTTATCGTTATATTAAGAGNTAAGAATGTTTATTTCTATTATAACAACCTTATTTTTAGGTTCTGTTATTGGGGTGATTACCTCTGTAAGCGTTTATGGTTTTATAAGTCTAGTTAAAATCCTAACAAATATTTTTAGAAATCCTGAAAATAGNNTTAATGGGTTTTATGGTTTATTTGAAAATACTTTAGAATTTATTTTATTCGTTATTATTACACCTTTTTTAATTGGATTAATAGTTGGAATAATAAGAAAATACGCCTCTGATTCACGTTGGCATGGACCACCTGACGTAATTCTAGCTGTTCATTCAGAAAAAAAACCACTTGATATAAAATCGGGTTTTTTAACGTCATTTTCATCTATTTTGTCAATTTCAGCAGGAGGATCAGTTGGACAATATGGCCCTCTTGTTCATTTTGGAGCAACTTTAGGCGCAGAGATAAATGATTTATTTAAACGTAAGGGGCAGTATCAGATATATATTGGTGCAGGAGTTGCTGCGGCAATCTCATCAGGATTTGGTGCGCCACTTGCTGGATTAATTTTTGCTAGAGAGGTGATACTTAGACATCAATCATTAGCATCTTTTGCACCAATTCTTGTTTCTTCAATAGTATCTTATCTTTTTACTAAGAATTTCTTTGGACTAGAACCACTATTTTCCTCAAAAATTGGAGAAATTGAATCAATACATCATTTTCCATTCTTTATTATTTCTGGAATTTTGTGTGGGGCAATTTCAATACTTTATATGAGAGGACTTACCCATCCTAAGTATTTTCCAAATATTTCTAAAATTAATCCAATTCTACAACCTGCATTAGCAGGATTAATTTGTGGTTTGGTTGCCCTTTACATCCCTCAAGTAATTGGTTTGGGTACCCAGACTATAAAAGATCTNGTNATTGGAAATTTTGATTTAAAATTTGCNTTAACCTTATTATTATTTAAATTNTTNNTNACAGTNATNTGCCTTCGAATGGGATTNATTGGAGGTGTNTTTGCGCCNGCNCTTTTNTTAGGTGCATGTATNGGTGTAATTCTTGGAATANTTTTTCAAACATTATCTCCAANNNTAAATACAAGTTTACTNACNGTAGCATCAATGTCNGCTTTNGCNAGTTGTGTTATAGGTGGNCCAGTNGCTAATATGATGATAATTTTNGAATTAACNTCNGATTATCAAGCAACTTTNGCTGCNGGAATNAGTATTGTTTTTGCTTCACTTGTTTCATACAAAGTAATTGGACAATCAGTTTTTGATAAAGTTTTAGCCAATAAAAATATTGATCTAGATCTTGGAAGGGAAAATATAAAACTTCAGCAAACACTTATTTCAGAAATTTGTCATAAAGATTATTGTGAAGTTGCGAGTACCTCTTCAATAGAAAATGCCATCAAGAAAATGGTGAAATCAAAAAATAGTGAAGCGTATCTAATCAATTCTGAGAAAAAAATTATTAACAAATTAGAATTGCCTTTTTTATTAAGTTTAAAAAATAAAAAGCAACTTATAACAAAAATTCCAAAAACTAATTTTCTCAAATTATACTCAACTGAAAATATTTTAGATTCTATTGAAAAATGTAAAACTTTTGTTGGTGAATCTATTCCAGTAATAAGTAAAAGTGGTTTTTTAGAGGGGGTAGTAACTGAAGGCGATCTTTTCCAAATTTTTCTTAAAATAACAAAGGAAGAGAAAAAGATGGAACATGAAAATTAAGCAACAAGCCTCATTTCATTATTCTTTATATCGCTTGATGTGGTTGGTATCTTGGAAATCATATTATATTTTGTTGCAGCTTCATTATGCATAAAAACCGGATTAAAAAAAATTCGAGCTTTTAAAAAAGCCTCAGTAAGTAAACCTGATGGTGATAATTTACTACTGTATCTTTTGACAGGGTTGTAGTCAGGAGTGTAAGAATTTGAGCTATTTAAGTTAGTAATTGGACTTAATTTTCTATTACTAAAATAAATTGGTGGCATACCAATTGCAGTACCATTATCAAACTCTGTTTGAGAATTAAAATTCTCTGGCTGATTTGTGAAATTTATAGGACTAACCATAACTTAATAAAATGAATTCAAATTTAAATAAAGCAAAATCATTCTACAAAAAAGCTGAAAAGTCTTCAATAGAAAATAATAATCCTATGGAAGTAGTTAAAACTATGGTTAATGAATTAACGAAATCCATGAATATTGTTATATCATCAACAGGTAAAACCGAACAAAAGAATGTTAGAGCTAAACATTTTAGTCGAGCACTCGTTATAATATATACACTACAAACAAGTTTAGATTTTGAAAAAGGTGAAGCATTGGCTGGAAAACTTTTTCAAGTTTACGAATACTGTAGAAAACAACTTATAAATTGTTTTAGTCATAAAATTATTGAAGGAGTTGTTAAAGCTGTAAAAGCACTTAACGATATATTTGTTGAAAGCAGAAATGAAAATGTACAACCAGCCTGAATCAATTAATTCACAATTAAGTAGACTAGAAAAGATATCTGATAAAATATCTTATCTTATATCTAATAATGATTATGAAAAAATAAATCATCTAGATAAAATAAGAAAAAAAATTATTATGGATATACAGGAAAAGAATTATGTATTCAGTCAAGATAACAAGACAACCGTTCTAAAACTTGTTTCAAAAAATGAAGAAATAATCTCAGATTTTAAAGAAAAAAATTCAGATTCACTGAATAAAATACTTCATTCAAGAAAATGCTCTAAGGCATACTTAGCTTCATATTAAGACTTAGCTTCATAAACTAATAGTTTATATCGTTTGGGGTGACAAATCCCATTATTTTTGAATTAAACCTTGAAATATCATTCCAATTATCAGTATTAAATTCTAAGTAAAACAAACCGGATGTTGGAAATTTCTCTTGTGATTTTTGAAAAGAATTATTTTTATAATCGGCTGAAAAATCATGAATAGACTGAGATAACTTTGGTTCATGAGAAATAATCATAACCTTTTTTTTTTGAGCAAACATTTTAGTGATTTCATAAATACCTAAACTTGAGGAATAGTATAATTCATCAATATATTTAAATGAGGGAATTGGTTCCAAATATTTGAAGATTATTTCTGAAGTCCTTTTGGTTCGTAATGAAGGAGATAGAAGGATTTCATTGATATCTAATTTTCTTTCATGGATATAATTTCCTATGGCTTCAGTTCTTTTTATTCCGATTTCATTTATATCTCTATTAAAGTCATTCCCATCAAAAGAATTCCAGTTAGATTTAGCATGTCTCAGAAGATAAAGTGTAAGCATTTTTAAATGTTCATTTTTATCAACTTAATCTCTAAATTTAAAACATTTTCTTAACTTTTAATATTATGAAGAGTTTTATTTACATTTTCTAAAAATAAATGGTAGTGAGTAGATAATTTCTCATTTAATTTTGAGTGATAATTTTTTTTATAACTTAGTTTTTCATTTATCCTTTTCAATATTAATTTCAAACTAGAAGTATCAAATTTTTCATTTCTAAAATATCTATTAAAAAGAAATGAACTTTCATATGAGGACTCACCTGAATCAAAATAACTATTTCCTGACTGCGATTCATTTTTTGGACACCACACACAAACTGTTTCATTGAGAAAGCCAAATTTTTTCTTTCTTTTTGCTAAGTTTATAAAAAGGTCATAATCATGAGCTTTAAAATAACCCCCATAAGATTTCTGTAAATCTTGATAGTATTTAAAATTATAAAAACTATCTAAAGATTTTTTTTTAATAATTGAACCAAAAGAAGGTGTATACATATCATAAATAAGTAAATCTTTAAGTTCATTTCTACCATTAATGTAAGTGTTTTTTTTATAACCAGGATGTTTAAAATTATGGATGCCTGATTTTTTTCTTATAGCCATTTTTCCATACGCCACATCCAGATTGTTAATCTGTGAAAATTCTAACAAACTATCTATAGCATTTGGAATAAAAAAATCATCAGAATTTAACATTATAATGTATGGATTTGACGAAAATTCTAGGGCCTTGATGAATGAAAAACCACTTCCGATGTTGTTTTTGTTTTTTATATATTTTATTTGATCAAATTCTATTTTTATTTCCTTAATCAATTCTTCGGTATCATCAGTTGAATTATCATTAACAACAATAATTTCAGATACACTTTTTACAGCTAATGCAGAAGTTAAAGCTATAGGAAGATTTTTTGAATCATTATATGATGGAATAAGAACTGATAACATAAGGTATTATCCTTAAATCTTTATCCACTCATCTTTGTATAAATCTGTTGTTATTAGATCAGGTGAAGATGGATTAAACCAAATTGAAGGAGATACTACTTTATATTTATTTTTGCCAAGATAAGTTCCCCACCAAGCGAATGAACTGTTACTCATTATTATTCCATCACACTGCGAAAGTGAATAAAGATCTTCTAATTCATTTTCATTATTTAAATTTGTAAACTGGGACAAATCAAATTCTTTATTGATACTTTCAAAATCATCAGTAAATATTAAAAAATCAACACAATCTGTGCTAAAAATTTGCATTGCTTTTAAGTAATAATTTACACTAAGCATAGGATGAACAATACTATTCTTTTCCAGTTTGTAATCACCTCTTCTAATATGAACCCCAACTTTTCTTTTTGATGAGAAAGACATCTTTTTATTAATTTTTTTTTTAAGTTCTGGTGGGAAAAAAAATAATTCTTTAACTTCTTTATAAAAATTTTCAAAAAATTTTTCTGATTGAAAATATCCTCGTAAAATTAAATTGTCTGAAGTAGGAATTCTTTTATATCTAAAGCCACTTTGCCGAAAAGGTAAGAAACTATGTTCTTTTTTATCAGTCTCAGATATTTTAGAATAAAGATTATCTTTATATTTTTCCGGACTAAATCCTTGACCTACATATTTATTATTTAAAGAATAATTATAGTTAAGTGCATAATCTGTATTCATTCTTTTTGAATGAGCAAAACCCGCTGCAATTTGAAATAACTGATTACCTAGCCCGCCCCATAAAACACTTGTTATCATTTTTTACTTTTTAAATTAAAAAATTATTAATATTATAATAGAGCACTTTTTGTGCCAATTAGTGGCTAAATTAAAATATTTTTTACATACAATTATTTGTAAATATCTATGAAAAAACTGAAAATTGCAATATTTGACGTAAATCAAACAATTTTTAATCTTAAGGAAATTGAAAATCGTTTTTTAGAAAAAAAGATAAAACCTGAATTTGTAGAAACTTGGTTTGCTTTAACATTAAAAGAGGGATTCGCTTTATCAAATATTGGAAAATTTGTTGATTTCAAAACAATAGCGTTAAATCAACTGAAGAACTTATCATTTTCAAAAAAAATTAAATTACAAAAAAAAACAATAAACTTTTTATTTGATGGTTTTAAAAATTTAAAGGCTAATAAAGATATTGAAGATGCTTTTAAAATTTTAAAAGAAAGAAAAATAAAAATTGTCACTCTATCAAATGGTGCAAAAGAAAATTGTGAAAATCTTTTAAAAAAAAATAATTTAATACATTTTATTGATAAGTGTTTTTCAATAGATCAAATCAGATTATGGAAACCCAATCCTAAAACATATGAGATGGTATTAAATCATTATGGCTATCTTCCAGAAGATGCAATAATGATTGCGTGTCATGGATGGGACGTTTTTGGAGCAAAAAATGCTGGACTAATTACTGGATACTCTAGTCATTACGAACATTATTGTTCTAATTATTATCCAAAAGCAGATTTTCAGGGTAAAAATATTTTGGACTTAGTAAAAAATATATTTATTTAAAAGCTTATTTCCATTTAATACTACAACCAGCACTTGCAAATTGATCTTTTGGTCCTTTTGAAGTTTCGGCTATTTTAATCATTGCATTTAAAAGATCATTAGTATCATTTTGAAATTGTAAATTTTTCATCTCAGCTATCCTTCCTCTATATTGAAGTTCACCGAATTTATTATAACCAAAAAAATCTGGAGTACATACGGCTCCATAGAGTCTCGAAACTTCCTGGGTCTGATCGAGTAAGTAAGGAAAATCAAAGTCAAACTTCATAGAGAATTTTTTCATATTTTCAAAATCATCTTCAGGATAATTTACAATATCATTAGGCATTATTGCAATAGAATTAACATCATATTTCTTCAATTTTTTAGAGGTATAAACTATTTTCTCAATAACAGCTTTAACATAGGGACAATGATTACAAATAAACATAATCAAAGTTCCATTTTTACCTAAAACATGATTCAAAGAAATAAATTTATCATCAATATTAATAAGATCAAAATTTATTATCTTTTTTCCATAGTCACATAATGGGGTTTCTAAAAGAGCCATGTTAATCTCCAATCAAATGAAATATCAATGATCTTTTTTTATTTAAATTTCTATGTTCCAAAACAAAAATTCCTTGCCATGTTCCTAATAGTAATCTGCTATCTTTAACACTTAAAGTCAAGTTGGTTTGAGTTAACATACTTCTAATATGACTTGGCATATCATCCGGCCCCTCAGAATTATGATTGTATTCATAATTTTCAGGTACAATTCTACTTAAAAAATTTTTAATATCTTCTAATACAGTAAAATCTGCATTTTCTTGAATCATAAGAGAGCAACTCGTATGCAAGATACTTATATTTAAAAAACCCTCAGAAATACCGCTTTTTTCAACCAGTTCTTCGATTATCTTAGTTACTTCTACAAAATCTTTTTTTTTTGTATCAATAGTTAAATTTTTAAGTATTTGTTTCAATGTTGAATCTCAATCATGGATAGTTGACACTTATGTTTAGTAATATATAGTATATATATACCTTAAAGGAGATTAAAATGGCAAAAAAGAAACCAAAACAAATTGATCCAAAAAATCTTAAGAAAGAGGATTTGCAGAATGCTTTCTCTAAAGTTTTGGATAAATTAAAATCCCAGTAAACGTATGAATAAAATTTGGATTGAGTGTCAAAAATGCGGCTCAATCTTTTGGGTTTTTTCTGATGAAGTTAATGCCATTTATCCAAAGCGGCACCTAAACTACCAAATTTGTTCGGGATGTGAGCAGAGGATAAAATCAGATTAAATTAAATTGATAGACTTAATTGAAATAAAAAAACAAATTGGCTTTTACTATATTATTATTAAAGTTTTCTTCTATTTTTGCATTGGAGCAATAACTTTATTTATTTTGAGAAGATTAAAAAATTTTTTTTTTT
>PAYV01000004.1 GCA_002715305.1 Rickettsiales bacterium
TTTTAGTAATAATTTTTCTTTTAATCTTATCGCTTGTTAGATTTTTTCCAGCAGTTATAGGAGCAATTCCTGGTGTTTTATTAGTTTTTTACAGATGGCAATTTTTGATTTCACTTTTGTCAAAGTTATTTTTTAAAAAAAATAAAAATTTCTTTTCAAAGGAAAAGACTATGACAGAAAAAGAGGCTTTAGAAATTTTAGGACTTCAACAAGGGGCATCAAAAAAAGAAATTATTGAAAGTTATAATAAACTAATAAAAAAGAATCATCCTGATTTAGGGGGGTCAGATTGGATAACCAAACGTCTTAATCAAGCTAGAGATACTCTTTTAGGTTGAGATTTTATAATAATTTAATTAACCTGTTTACTAAATATGAATAAGATAAGAAAAGCAATATTTCCTGTGGCAGGTCTCGGAACAAGATTTTTGCCAGCAACCAAATCCATTCCAAAAGAAATGTTAACAATTCTTGATAGACCTATAATTGAATGGGCAGTAATTGAGGCTTATAAAGCTGGTATTGAAGAAATGATTTTTGTAATTTCATCAAATAAAAAAAATATATTAAAGCATTTTCAAAGATCAGAAATTTTAGAATCAACATTAAATACAAAAAAAAAAGAGATATGATTCCACTCATTTCATCTCAGTCAAAATTAGGTAAAGTCTCATATGTTTTACAAAATGAACCAAAAGGACTAGGTCATGCTGTCTGGTTAGCAAGAAAATATTTTAGAAAAAATGAAATGTTTGCAGTGGTGTTACCAGATGATATAATTTTATCAAAAATACCTGTTATTTTTCAACTAATAAAGATCTATAATAAAACAAAAGGTTCAGTTGTTGGATTAGAAACAGTACCAAAAAAAGATGTTTCTAAATATGGTATTGTTGAAAAGTTAAAAGATTTCAATAATTATTGCTCAATTAATAATATTGTTGAAAAACCAAAAATTAATGATGCTCCATCAAATTTATCAGTTACTGGGAGATATATTTTGGATTCTAAAATTTTTGATTACCTTTCGTTTCAAAAAAAAGGTTTTGGAGGAGAAATTCAACTTACCGATGCATTAAATACTTTAAAAACTCCAAATGGTTTGTATGGTTTGAAATTCGACGGTAACAGATTTGATTGCGGTGGAAAGTTAGGTTTTGTAAAGGCAAATATTTTTTTTGGATTAAATGATAAAGAAATTAAAAATGATTTAAAAAAGGTAATTAAAAGTATATGAAGATTACAATAGTAGGTACTGGATATGTAGGTTTGGTTTCAGGAACATGTTTTGCTGAGTTTGGAGTTCAAGTTACATGTATTGATAAAGATGCAAAGAAAATTAGAGACCTTAAAAAAGGTATAATACCAATTTATGAACCAGGTTTAAAAGATCTTGTAAGAAAGAATATTAAAGAGAAAAGATTATTCTTTGAAACCGAACTAAAGAAGAATGTAAACGATGCTTCAGCAATTTTTATTGCAGTAGGTACCCCTTCAAGAAAAAGTGACGGACATGCCGACTTAAAATATGTTTTTGCAGTTGCCGAAGAGATTGCTCGATATTTAAAAAATTATTCTGTAATTGTTAATAAATCAACTGTCCCAATTGGAACAGGTAGAAAAGTTTTTGATATTATTAAAAGGAAAAATCCACAAATTGAATTTGATGTTGCTTCAAATCCTGAATTTTTAAGAGAGGGTTCCGCTATAAATGATTTTATGAGACCTGACAGAGTTGTAATTGGTTGTAATAGTGATAAAGCTAAGGATATTTTGAAAGAACTTTATAGACCACTTTACCTTTTGGAAACCCCAATTTTATTTACAAAAACAGAAACAGCAGAATTAATTAAATATGCTGCAAATTCTTTCCTTGCAACAAAAATTACATTTATAAATGAAATTTCTGATCTTTGTGAAAAAGTAGATGCGAATGTAAATGATGTTTCAATAGGAATTGGTTTAGATGGGCGAATTGGGAAAAAATTTCTCCACCCGGGTCCTGGCTATGGTGGTTCATGCTTCCCTAAAGACACTTTGGCACTTGTAAGAACTGCTCAGGATTATAAATCTCCTCTTAATTTAGTCGAACATGTTGTAAAAAGTAATAATAAACGAAAAAAAGAAATTTTTAAAAAAATTTTAAACGCCCTGAAAAAGATAAAGAAACCTTATTGTATTACACTTCTTGGTTTAACATTTAAACCTAATACCGATGATATGAGAGATAGCCCGAGTCTAGATATTATACCAGCTTTATTAAGAAATAATTGTAAGGTTAAAGTTTTTGACCCAGAAGGTATGGAAGAAGCTAAAAAAAGTCTAGGTAAACTTTCTAAAAAAATAGAATGGTCTAAGGATTCTTATTCAGCTTGTTCTGGTTCAGATGCAGTTGTCATTCTTACAGAGTGGAATCAATTTAGAGCATTAGATCTTAAAAAAATTAAAAAAACTCTTAGAAACCCAATCCTTATTGATTTTCGAAATATTTATAAACCTGATGAGATGTTAAAAATTGGTCTCCAATATCATTCGTTGGGTAGGCCCTAAAAATGATAAATCATTCTTTTGATGATACAATAATTAGAGCCTATGATGTAAGGGGTGTTTATAATCAGACACTTAATGATAAAGATGCCCAAATTATTGGAAATTTATTTGGTTTAACTGTGGGCAAACAAAAAACAGTTAATGTTGGATATGATGGGAGAATTTCTTCATTAAATTTGAAAAATAGCTTAATTAATGGCCTTTTAGAGTCTGGAGTAAATGTAAATGAAGTAGGTCTTGGTCCAACCCCATTAATGTATTTTTCTTGTTTTCAAACAAATTCTGATGGTGGAATCATGGTAACAGGATCACATAACCCAAAAAATCATAATGGATTCAAATTTGTTTTAAACAACTTACCTTTCTATGGTGACCAGTTAAAAGAAATGTGTTTAAAAGGAAAAAGTTTTTCTCTTCCTGACGAGAAAGGTACAAAAAAAACTATTAATTTGTGTGATGAATATATTAAAAGATTAATTAAGGATCTAGATCAAAAAAAAAATATAGATATTGTTTGGGATGCTGGAAATGGATCTGCTGGTAACGTAATGAAACAAATATCACAAAAAATTCAAGGAAAATCTATTTTGCTTTTTGATAAAATTGATGGAAATTTTCCTAACCACCATCCAGACCCTTCTGAACCTGAAAACCTTCGAGATTGTATTAATAAATTGAAAAAAAATAAATTTGATATTGGCATAGCTTTTGATGGAGATGGAGACAGAATTGGGATAATCGATGATAAGGGAAGAATTTTATCTGGAGATAAAATTTTATTGATATTTGCATATGATTTACTGAAAGAACAAAAAGTTTCTGTGATAGGTGACGTTAAATGTAGTCAAGTTTTATTTGATGAAGTCAAAAGAATGGGAGGTAATCCAATTATGTCCAAAACAGGACATAGCCATATTAAAATTAATATGAAAAAGTTTTCTGCTAAACTTGCTGGTGAAATGAGCGGACATATTTTTTTTGCCGATAAATATTATGGTTTCGATGATGCACTTTATGCAGCAATAAGAATTATAGATATCCTCAGTAATAAAGATGAAAGCTTATCTCAAATAGTTGATAGAATTCCTAAAGTTTTTAATACCCCAGAAATAAGAATTGACTGTGACGATAAGGAAAAATTTGTAATTGTAGATAAGATTTCATCAAATCTAAAAAAATCTGTTCATTCTTTTACTAAAGTTGATGGTGTAAGAGTGAAAAATAGTGATGGTTGGTGGCTTTTAAGAGCCTCAAATACTCAACCAGTTTTGGTTCTAAGATGCGAATCACTAACTAAAGATGGTTTGGCAAAGCAAATTTCTTTTGCAAAAAAAGAATTAGGGAAAGTCGATAAGTCACTTTGTGAAAAATTTTGACTTGAAAAATATGATCATATTTTTTAATTTTATATATAGGTGTTAATAATGAGTAGTAGTCTTAATAATTCAAATACAACGGTAGAAACTAAAACTAAAACAAAGTTACAAAAACCAAAGTTATATAAGGTAATTTTACTTAATGACGATTACACTCCAATGGAATATGTTGTAAAATTGCTTAAAGCAGTTTTTAAAAAATCAGAGTCTGAGGCAGTAAGTATAATGCTGATGGTGCATGAAAAAGGATCGGGCGTATGTGGGGTTTTTACAAAAGAAATTGCAGAGACAAAAGTTAAAACCGTAATAAATATGGCAAAAAAAGACCAACATCCTTTAAAATGTATTATGGAGGAAGAATAATGATATCAGATGAATTAGAAAAAACACTTCATAGAGCACAGAACTTTGCTCATTCGTTAAACCATCAATATATGACATTAGAGCATTTATTATGTTCCATAATTGATGATTTAGATGCAAAAAAAGTTTTTAATGCTTGTGATGTAGATTTGTTAAAATTAAAAAATGATGTCGAAGCATTTGTGAAGAATAATTTAAAAGATCTTATTTCAGAAAAAAAAAGCGACGCTAGGCCTACACTTGGTTTTCAAAGAGTTATTCAAAGAGCCGTTATCCATGTCCAATCATCTGGAAAAGAAGAAGCAAATGGTGCAAATGTTTTAGTTGCTATATTTAGTGAAAGAGAATCTCATGCAGTTTATTTTCTTCAGCAACAAAACCTTAATAGATTAGACGTAGTTAACTATATTTCTCATGGAGTTGAAAAAAGTTCTGCAGAAAATGATTTTCAAAATACTGATGATGATAATCAGCGAGAAAAAAAATCGGAGAATTCAGAAAATTTTTTAGAGCAATTTTGTACAAATCTTAATCAAAAAGTGAAAGATTCATCAATTGATCCAATCATTGGTAGAGAAAAGGAAATTTCTAGAATAATTCATATATTGTCGAGAAGAAAGAAGAACAATCCAATTTTTGTAGGTGATCCTGGTGTAGGAAGAACTGCATTGGCTGAAGGTCTAGCTTATAAGATTGTTAATAAGCAAGTACCTAATTGTCTTCAAAATTCAATTATATATTCTTTAGATTTAGGTGGAGTTCTTGCAGGAACAAGATTTAGAGGAGATTTTGAAGAAAGATTAAAAAAATTGATTAATATTTTTGAAAAAAAGGATGATTATATTCTATTTGTAGATGAGATTCATACTTTAATTGGTGCAGGCGGGACTAATTCTGGATCTATAGATGCTTCTAATATTTTAAAACCGGCTCTATCAAGAGGTGATTTAAAGTGTATCGGTTCTACGACGTATAGTGAATATAGGAATTATTTCGAAAAAGATCGGGCTTTGTGTAGGAGGTTTCAAAAAATTGATGTAGACGAGCCATCAGATGAAGATTCAATCAAGATTCTTGATGGAATTAAAAAATATTACGAAGATTTTCATAATGTTAGGTATGACTCGGATTGTTCTTCAGAAGCAGTAAAATTATCAAAAAAGTTTTTAATCAACAACAAACTTCCTGATAAAGCAATTGACATTTTAGATGAAACCGCTGCATCAGTAAAAATAAATGAAAAAAGAAAATCAAAAATAATAAGTAAAGATGACATAGGGATAACGTTGTCGAAAATAGCAAATATTCCACAAAATACTATAAAGTCAAATGAGAAATTTAAAGTGAGAACTCTTGATAGGGATTTAAAAACTCTTATTTTTGGACAGGATAATGCGGTAAAAAAAGTTTCTTCAGCTATAAAAATGGCTAAGGCAGGTTTAAAAAATGAAGAAAAGCCAATCGGATCATTTTTATTTACTGGACCTACCGGTGTGGGAAAAACTGAATTAGCAAGACAGTTAGCTAATATTATGAAAATTAATTTTGTTAGGTTTGACATGTCAGAATACATGGAAAAACATAGTGTATCGAAATTAATCGGTGCACCGCCAGGCTATGTTGGTTTTGATCAAGGTGGGCTTCTTACTGATTCTGTAGACAAGCAACCATATTCTTTAGTTCTTCTAGATGAAATANAAAAGGCTCACCCAGATCTTTTTAATATTCTTTTACAAATTATGGATTATGGAAAATTAACTGATCATTTAGGTAAAACCGTGGATTTCGCAAATACAATTTTAATTATGACAAGTAATATCGGGGCAAGTGATTTAGTCAAAGAAAAAATAGGATTCTTTAATGATAAAATGTCAGAGCAAGACAATGACAAAGCAGTTAAAAATTTTTTTAGCCCTGAATTTAGAAATAGACTAGATGGTGTAATTCATTTCAAAATGTTAAATCAAGAAAATTGTTTAAAAATTGTTGATAAATTTTTGATTGAATTAGAATCATTAATTGTAGATAAAGATTTAATATTAAATGTGTCAGAACTGGCAAAAAAAAAGCTACTGGAGTGGGGATTTGACCTTGAAAATGGTGCAAGGCCTATGTCTAGAGTTATACAAGAAAATATAAAAATTCCTCTAGCTGATCTGATCTTGAAAAGTAAACTAAAAAAGGGGGAGGTTAAAGTAGATTTTGACAAAAAAACAAAAAAATTTAAAGTCTTATTAGTTCCCTTATCTGAACAAAAACAAATTATTAATCATTAAAAGGACTGTATCTTTTCATCATNTCAAGAGCAGAAAGTATTTCTCTCTTNTCATAATTTAAGAATTTGTTGATACCTATTTTAAGTTGATCATTTTTAATCCAATGATTGCTGTAAATTATTGTTGGAGTATAACCTCTGGATATTTTATGCTCACCTTGCGCACCGGCTTCAATCTTTGAAATTTTCTNTTGAATAGCATATTCTATCGCTTGGTAATAACAAAGTTCAAAATGCAAAAAAGGNATATCTATTAGTGTGCCNGCATATCTTCCATATAATGTATTATTTCCCAAAAAGTGCAAAGAACAACCCAAGAATTTTTTGTTTTCAAATGCTGATATTAGTAAAATTTTTTTTCTAAAATCAGATAAAAAAATTTTTCTAAAAAAATCTATATTNAGGTATTGGTACGACCATTTTTTTTTNATTGTATTTACATAGCATTCAAAAAAAAGTTTTAAGTCTTTTTCAGTAAGATCATTTCCTAACTTTTTGACAAATTTGATCTTATTTTTTCTTANAAAATCCCGCTCTTTTAAAATATTTTTTTTCTTTCTACTTTTTAAGTTTTTAAGGAATTCATCAAATGACTTATAATTTTTATTAAACCAATGATATTGAATACCTATTCTTTGTAGAAAATCATTTTTTAATTTATTTGAAACCATCTTATCTATAAAGTTAATATGAAATGANGATACTTTATTATCTTGAAGAAAATTTATTAATTTTCTTGTAAACATAGAGTTATCGATAACTATTTCAGAATATAAAAAAGTTTCTCTAGTCACTGGTGTAAAAGGAGTTGCAGATAAATATTTAGGGAAATACTCAATTCCCATNTGATAATGNGCATTTTCCCATGCATGATCAAAGATATATTCACCATTTGAATTAAATTTTTTAAAATTTGGAATAAATCCTACTATTTTNTCTTTGTTTTTAATAATAATATGTTCTGGTTCCCATCCATTTTTCTTAGAAGTACAAAATGTTTTTTCTAGATAAAAAAAGAAATAATAATCTATAAAGGGAGAATAATCTTTTAATTGATTTTTACAAAAATCTTCAGCATCCTTAATAGATGAAATTTTTAGAAAGTCCATATTATTAATTTAGAAATTAATAGAAAAAACTCCATCAATTTCTATCGGTGCGTTTAAAGGTAAGCTGTTCACTCCTANAGCAGTTCTTGAATGATGTCCTAGTTTTTTTCCAAGAATTTTTACTATCATATCAGAACAATAATCAAGTATTTTTGGATGGTTAATAAATTTTTCACTACAATTTAAATATCCTTTAATATTACAACATTTTATTGAAGAAATTTCTATTTTCTGATTGATTATTATATCATTTAATCTCGAAAACATATTAATTGTGGCTAGTTCAACAGATTTTTGGATTTCATCTTTTGTTAAATCTAGATCACATTTACCAGGATATATAATTTTTCCATTATCAATCGGTAATTGACCAGAAACAAAAATTAAATTATTTGAGAGAACGCATGGAAGATAATTAGCAATGCTTTTTGATGGAGATTTTTTTTTAATCCCAATATTCTTTAATCTTTTTTCAAGAAAATTATTCATTAATTTTGTGGTTACAAGTTAAACACAAAAAAGATTTATCTTTTTTATACATTGTAAAATTTCCACATTTATCACAAGGTTCTCCTTCAAAATTATAATTAGATTTAGTATTTGTATCTTTTTGTAATTCTAAATTTTCATTTGTAATGAGCGTAAGATTATTATCATATATTTTTTTTCGAATGTAACCTTTACTTGTGAACTCCTTAAGAACTATTTCAGCATCATTATTTTGATTGCCTAATTTTTTATTGGTNGGAAGTAGTTCAGTTGAATCATCTTTTTCATAATTACTAAAATCATCTCTTCCTAAGTAAGAGATTGCTAATTCTTTAAAGATATAATCAAGAATAGATGTTGAAAACTTAATTTCTGTATTACCTTTAACTTCGCCACANGGGTCAAATTTAGTAAATGTAAATGCTTCAACAAATTCTTCTAATGGGACACCATATTGCAATCCTATTGACACTGCAATTGCAAAGTTATTCATTAAGCTTCTAAATGCTGCACCTTCTTTATGCATATCAATAAAAATCTCACCCAGTGTACCATTCATATATTCACCAGTTCTGAGGTATACTTTATGATTGTTAATTGATGCTTTTTGAGTATATCCTTTTCTCCTATGAGGTAATTTATTTCTTTCTATTTCATTTTTAGGATCTATTTGAGATAATTTATTTTCTGATATTTTCTTTTCAAATAATTCAATTAAATTGAGAATCTTTTTTTGGATCNATTTTTTTATCATTAACATTAAGATCCTTAACNTTTTTCCTAAGATTCGATAAAAAATAATCGATTAACTTTTTTAGTTCTTTATAATTATTCATTTTTAAGTTATTTAATATTATAATAATAAATAAAATAAAATGTACCTATCATATAATTATTTTTTTTTTAAATTATTCTGTCTTTTTTTTGCTAATAAAGCNGGTGTAGATGATTATGGAAATACGTATTATTTTAAAAAAAATAGATCTCCAAAAAATAACTANAGAGATAGAAGATTTGTTTTATATAATGGTATTGTTGAGGCAAGTAAAATCCCTCAAGAATGGAATGCCTGGCTTCACCATATGACGAATGAATTACCAAAATCTTCACTAAAAAAACCTAAATGGATCAAGTCACATATACCAAATCTTACTGGTACTCCATATGCCTATGAATATAAGGATAAAAAGAATTTAAAAAAAATTAAAAATATTTATTCAATATGGTCTCCAAATGAATAGAAGAATGACAAAATTCTTTTTGGGTTTTTTTGTTGTAATATTTCTATTTAAGTTAATGTTAATTGANAAAAATAATGGAAATGAAGATTATTTATTTTTAAAAGCGTCATTTAATAAAATTGATGGTATTCAGGTTGGAACACCAGTTATGATATCTGGAATCGAAATTGGAAATGTTTACAAAATNAATTTAGTAGAAAATTATCCNAGTTTGATTTTACAAATACAAAAAATTTTGAAAATATCTAATGACTCTTCTGTTTCAATCCAAACTGATGGCTTGTTTGGTAATAAATTCATATCAATTGAAATTGGGGGGGCAGATCAATTTTTAAAAGATGGTGATAAATTTTCCTTTACAGAAGATTCGATCTTAGTTGAAGAACTTTTAGAAAAAATAATTGCGATTGGTGAGAAAAATAAGAAAGAAAATTTATGAAAAGTAATATTCTTGAATCAATTTTGGGACTTGTCACTCTTATAATTGCAGTAGTTTTTTTTATTTCATTTGTGAATGCAAATAATCAAAACTTCTCGGACCAAACATATAATCTAAAAGCAAAATTTTTGAAAGTTGGTGGTATTATGATTGGAAATGATGTTAAATTACGTGGAGTAAAAGTAGGAATTGTTAAGAAAGTTCAACTTGATAAAGAATTTTTCGCCTCCGTAGAGTTCGAAGTTGATTCAAAAATAAAAGTTCCTAAGAATAGTACAATATCTGTTTTTAGCGATGGGTTGCTTGGTAATAAATATCTCTCAATAATGCCTGGAGAAATTTTAAATGAGGATGATTATTTGTTAGATAATCAAGAAATAAAAAACGTAGTGGATTTTGAATCAATTGAAGATCAAGTTAGTAAAATAATTTTTCTTGCAACTCAATAAGTCATGATAAAGAAATCACAAGAACTAATTTGGATAGATGAAAAAGAAAAAGTNATTTCATGTGATGAAACTAATAAAGTTTTAAATGAAAATTATTATGAAATACTATCAGTTTTACAAAATGCTTTTGATGATGCAATAATTCTTGGATGCAATGAAAAAGATGTTAGATTAAAATTTGCTAAACTTGTTAGTAATATGAGATTTTCTTTAGGAAAAAAATAAAAAATTGAAGTTATCCATTACTATTTTTTTATCTTTGCTTGTTTTATTTGATTCACTTGTATCGAATGAAATTGTCAAAGGTGAGGGTGTGGTTTTAAGAATTTTAAATAAAATTACTACAGAAAAAGTNTTTTTTGTNATGCCACTATCACAAAAATTAGAATTAGATAATTCCGAAATTATNATTTATAGTTGTTTAAATGTTGAAAATGAAGGTATTCCAGACGAAATTGCTTTAATGAAGCATGTAATAATAAATGATAATAAATCAAAAGATTTCTTAGGATGGATTTTTAAATCATCTAAATACCTAAATACTCCGACCAATCCTATTTTTGATTTTAAACTTGAGGAATGTTTAAATAAAGATCCAATATTTATGAAGGAATTAAGAAATTATAAAAAATAATCTAATACATTCTTCTTTAATTCTTTTGGAAAAGACAATTTAGCATCTCGATTTTTTTCAAGTATTTGTAAAAATTTTTCTCTTGAAATTTTTTTTGTTCCAAATTGCTCTAAATGGTTAGAAAAAAATTGTGTGTCAATAAATTTATAACCACCTTGTTTAAGATATGCTGCTAAATATACAAGTGCAACTTTGCTAGAATTCTTTTTAATACTAAACATACTTTCGCCACAAAAAAATTTTCCCATAGTAATTCCGTATAGCCCACCCACCAAATTATTTTCAAAATAACACTCAATTGACTTAGCTTTTCCAATCTTATGTAAATGTATATAATTCTCAATTATTTGTTTATTAATCCATGAGCTATCTCTTTTGGAATTATTTGAGCAAAATTTAATGACTTCCTGAAAATTTTTATTGACTTTGACAGTGTAAGGATTTTTTTTTAATAATTTTTTTAAACTTGCGGAAAATCTAAAATTATCTAAAAAGATTATTCCTCTTTCTTCAGGATCTACCCAGTAAATGTATGGATCATCAATAGAGTCTGCCATAGGAAAAATACCTTTATAATAACCATTTAAAACAATTTTAGGGGAAAGAAACATTACTATTTACTGAATTGTTTCTAGCCAGTTTATGTTAAAATTACCTTTTTTGAAGTTAGGTTGATTTAAAATTTTTAAAAAAAGTGGAATATTGGTCTCAACACCTTCAATTACATATTCATCTAAAGCTCTTTTTAGCCTCATTATGCATTCATTCCGATCTTTTCCACTTGCTATTATCTTTGAAATCATTCCATCATAGAAAGAAGTGATATTACAACCTGTGTATAAACAGGAATCAATTCTAATTCCAGGACCTCCAGGAGAGTGATATGTTTTTACTATTCCAGATGATGGAAAAAAAGTNTTTGGATTTTCAGCATTTATTCTACACTCTATGGAATGACATTTTTTAATAATATCGTTTTGTTTGAATGATATATTTTGACCCGAAGTAATATTTATTTGTTCTTTTACTATATCTAAATTATAAACTTCTTCGGTAATAGTATGTTCAACCTGAAGTCTTGTATTCATCTCAATAAAATAAAAGTTTCCCTGGCTGAAAAGATATTCAATTGTTCCTAGATTTTCATATCCAATCTTGTTCATTGCATCTAAAGAAATTTCATTTAAATATTTTCTTTCTTGATTATTNATTCCNGGAGAAGGGCATTCTTCAATTATTTTTTGACTTCTTCTTTGAATTGAACATTCTCTNTCACCAATATGAAGAATAGTACCTTTGCTATCACCTATAATCTGAACTTCAATATGTCGTGGATTATCAAGGTACTTCTCAAAATATACATCATCATTACCAAAGCTTTTTTCAGCTTCTTTTTTTGCTAGAATAAAATTTTCTTTTAGTTGACTCTCAGAAGAAACTTTTTTTATACCTCTACCGCCGCCACCATTTGTTGCTTTAATTAAGATAGGATAACCTATTTCTTTACATATCAATTTAGCTTCAGTTAAATTTTTTATATTCTTTGAACTTCCGGGTATTACAGGTAAACCAATTTTTTTTGCTATAGATTTTGCTTCTAGTTTGTTAGCCATCATTTTAATATGTTCATGCTTAGGTCCAATGAACTTGAAGCCATGATCATTAACAACTTTTGCAAACTCAAAATTTTCTGAGAGAAAACCTACACCNGGNTGTATAGCGTCTACATTNGCAATAGTTGCTGCAGAAATAATGGCTGGAATATTTAAGTATGAATTCTTTACTTGCGGTGGTCCNATACAAACGCTNTCATCAGCTAATCTCACAAACATTTCTTTTTCATCAGCNGTTGAATGAACTACTACTGTTTTAATACTAAGCTCCTTGCAAGCTCGAAGTATTCTCAGCGCGATTTCTCCCCTATTGGCAACTAGAATTTTTTTTAGCATTATTCAATTAAAACTAACGGTTCACCAAATTCTACTGGTGAACCATTTTTAATAAAAATTTTCTTGATAATACCCTCTTTATCAGCGGTTATTTCATTCATAGTTTTCATAGCTTCAATTATAAGTAATACTTGACCAAGCTTTACATTTTCTCCAACTTCTACAAATTTTTTTGCACCTGGCTCGGGTGATAAATAAGCAGTACCAACAAGTGGTGATTTTAATGATTTATCATTGTCAATTTTTTTATTTTTATCTAAAGTTTCTTTTTTGGGTACACTAGATGGAGATTTAATATTAACGCCATGATTTTTTTTTATTAGTTCATAAGTATTTTTTCCATCTGAAAATTTTAGTCCAGATAAATTATTTTTCTCCATTAAGTCGGATAGTTCAACAATTAAATTTTTATCATATTTTGTCATAGTAAATTATTTAAGAAGATGATTGATAGATCTTATTGCAATAATATAAACATCAGTNCCAAATCCAACTATGATACCATTTGCAACTGAACTAACAAATGAATTTTTTCTGAAATCTTCTCGCTTATGTATATTTGATATATGAACTTCAATTATAGGTATTTTTAAAATTTTTAATGCNTCATGAATTGCTATTGAAGTATGAGTAAAAGCGCCAGCATTAATTATNAGGCTTTTGTAGCTCTCAGAATTCTGNATCGTATCAATAATTTCACTTTCAGAGTTACTTTGAAAAAAAGTTACTTCAAAACCAATTTTCTTTCCTTCAATCTTGCACTCTTCTTCAATATCATTCATGGTTTTTTTACCATAGATATTTTGCTCTCTCTCACCTAATAAATTTAAATTTGGTCCGTTAATAATTAAAACCTTATTCACTGTTTTCTTTCTTATTAATTTCATATTCAAGATCAGCAATTTTATTTAATATAAATGGATCTTTNGANATNTTTTTTACTTTTTCCATNTGAATTTTAGCATTTTTNATTTGATTAACTANNAAAAACTTTTCAGCAAATGCATANGATGAATAATCAAACTTTTTNAGTTTNCCATAATTTAATCCTAAATAATGCCAAGCNTCTANAGGAAANTTATCATTTTTAATATANTTCCAAAGNAANTTANNAGATTCATNAAAACTNTCNGANNTATTNTNATTGTANANTGCTTTTGCNANNAAAAGTTTAAAACTTTTTTCNTTNGGNGAAAGATCNATNGCATATCTNAANTCTTTNATNGCATCTCTNATNTTTCCATTTTCATANTANATNTGNCCNTTAAGTTCTCTAAANTANGGATTNTNNGGTTTNATTTCTATACANTTATCAATATANTNNATTGCTTTNTTNANTTTACCTANTTTNTAATTTCTCANNGAAAANGCATAANAACTNTCAANATTATNNATTTTNTTATATCTANTNTGAAGNATNTTTTTATCTANAAANAANCCATTNAANTTTGCNTTAATTAANTTATANCGNTTNTNTAATTCAGGAAATTNTTTNATATTTTTTTGATTTTTNGCATGNANNTTNACATCNTGTTTTCTTTTACTTGAAAGNGGATGAGTAAGAAAATATGGATTATACCTNTTAAATTTTTCNTTTTTTTCTAANAGTTTAAACATTTGNACTAANCCATTNATTGAAAAACCTGAANTANNAAGNAGNCTTATTGATGTTTGATCNGCAAANGANTCTTGAGTTCTTGAAAATGATAANANATTNGCTTGACTNAAATGTTGACCACCAAGTATNAGAGCATTTCCNGCTTCTGGNGAACCTCCNACAGTTGCNCCTATTGCTAAAATTGTAGATAANATTGATATAAATGCTGAATCNTNNTANGCTTTATTAATTTTNGTNAAATGNCCTCCNANNACATGACCTAATTCATGNGCTACAACACCAGCAATTTGATCTANACTNTCACTNTCTAANAATAATNTAGTNGTAAAAAANAACTTNGGNCCTGGNATCACAGANGCNTTNATATATTTTTTNTTATCNAAATAAAATTCTAANTTATTTTCTTTNGNNTCTACGCTTTCAAGAAGAACACTTGANATNTCNTTAAGAAANTTTTCTATTTCAGCATCACGAATNATATTNAACTCNTTNGATTTTAAATCNTTTGAGAAAANANCAACAANTATTAAAATAATNATTAATCTAATGTACATTNTTCTTTATTATTAATAACATTTTATTTAAATGAAAAAAAATANTTATTTGCCATCTAAAAGATCAAAAATTGANCCCTTCTTGGTTATGGATGTTCTTCAACAATCAAAACTTTTAGAAGAGAGAGGAAAAAGAATATTTCATTTAGAACTTGGAGAACCAGTAAATGAAACCCCACTTAGCGTACAAAATGAAGCCAAAAGATTAATTAATTCTAAAATTCCAGGGTACACTCCATCAAATGGTATATTTGGATTAAGAAAAAAAATCTCTGAATATTACAAAAAAATTAAAAAAATAGAAATTGATTCAGATCAAATATTCATCACTACAGGATCATCTGGTGCTTTTATATTATCATTTTTAGCATGCTTTGACCCAGGAGCTAAAGTAGCAATTTTTAGCCCAGTTTACCCTGCATATAGGAATATTTTAAGATCTTTAAATCTAGATGTAATAGAAATTCCTGTAAACAAAGAAAATTTAGGTAAGATTGANATTACAAAAATTAAAAACTTTGAATATTTAGATGGTTTAATTATATCAAATCCCAATAACCCTACGGGACAAGTTTTTTCCAAAAATGAACTTCAATTTATCTACAATTTTTGTGAAAAGAATAAAATTATTCTTATTTCAGATGAAATTTATCATGGTATTGAATATGAGAAAAAAACTTATTCATTGAAAATCTTTGGACCTAATGTTTTAGTAATCAATAGTTTTTCAAAGTTTTTCTGTATGCCAGGTTGGAGACTTGGTTGGGTAATTGTTCCAAAAAATTTAAAAGCAAATTTTTTAAAATTATCTCAGAATTTATTTATTTCTTCATCAAATATAGGACAATACTCTGCAATAAAAGTTTTTGACTGCCTGAAAGAATTAGAACTCATTGTAAAAAATTATAAAAAATGTAGAAACATTTTAATTGAAAAACTTTCTAAAATAAAAAGATTAAAATTCTGTAAACCTTATGGAGCTTTTTATATATATTTAAATATCGAGAACACAGGGATGATATCAGGTAAATTAGTTAAGAAAATCATTGAAGATACTGGTGTTGCACTCACTCCAGGAAATGACTTTGATAAGATTAATGGTGACAATTTTGTCAGAGTTTCATTCTCTAATGACTATAAAATAGTTGAAAAAGCATCCAATATTTTAGTTGAATGGTTTAAAAAAAATTATTGACTCCACCAGCCTTGTCTTTTTTCAGTTTTTTTGTTTTTTGAATAAATATTCATTTTAGCATCCTCAACATTTACCTTGACTTTTCTTTGTTTATTTTTTGTTTCTTTCATTGTCTTTTTTGATTTTCCAAAATCTTCAGCTTTTTGTCTAAAACTTACTCTTCCTTTTGGAGTAATCTTATTTTCAATTTCTTCAGGCTTATCTATTTGAGTAATTTTATCATCAATTTTTATTGACTGCTCTTCTTGGTCAATTTTAGAGCTTACTTTTTTATCAACAAAGTTTTTAAAATTCTCAATCATTTCATTTGAATGACAATTTGATAAAATCACTTCTTTGTGTGAACATACTAAATATTCATATTCTCTAAGACCTGGATAAATATTAACGAAAATTGGATTATTATTTTTTAATTTTTTTTCAGTTTTCTGTTTAATATTTTTATGAATTTCAGAACTAGTAAGGATAAACAGTTTTTTTAATTTTTGGGTAGTCTTAATTTCTTCATAAACTCTTATTAATTGATCAACAAGAAATTCCATAGAAACTACACTGCCGTAACCATTGCAAAACCTGCATTTTATAGATAAGTTTGTATCATTTGTAACTTTTAATCTCTGTCTTGATAATTCTAATAAACCAAAATTACTAATTCTTCCACATTGAACTCTTGCTCTATCATTTTTTATAAAATCTCTCAGTCTTTTTTCTACTTTTAGATTATGAGACCTGTCAAGCATATCAATAAAATCTATTACAATTAAACCAGCTAAGTCTCTGATTTTAATTTGTTTACTAATTTCTTCAGCTGCTTCTAAGTTTGTTTTAAATGCAGTGTCTTCTATATTTCTTTGTTTTGTAGATTTACCAGAATTTATATCAATAGCTACTAAAGCTTCTGTTTGATTAATTACAAGATATCCTCCGGATTTCAGATAAACAACTGGATTGTTAACATCTAAGAGTTGTTTTTCAACCTCATATTTTGAAAAGAGTGATCTTTCGTTTTTGAATAATCTTAAGAGCTTTACAGAAGAAGGCATAAACTGTTTGATGATTTGTTTAGATCTGGAAAATGTTTTTTGATCATTAATTAAAATTTCATCAAAAGTTTGATCAAAATAATCTCTTAGACTTCTTTTTATAATATTATCCTCCTCATGGATTAAACATGGTGCATTTGATTTTACTGTTTTAATAGTAATTTCTCTCCAAAGTTTAATTAGAGAATTATAATCTCTTTTTATATCTTTCAGTCCCATAGTTTCACCTGCAGTCCGAATTATTACACCCATACCTTTTTTTATATTGAGTTTACTTACAGTTTCTTTTAATCTTTTTCTAAGCTTAATATCAATAATTTTTCTGGAAATTCCCCCGCCTTTACTAGTATTCGGCATTAATACACAATATTTTCCAGCTAGAGATAATCGAGTGGTTACCGCTGCTCCTTTGTTACCTCTTACTTCTTTAACAACTTGAATTAAAATCACTTGATTACTTTTTATAACTTCCTGTATGCTATATTTTCTGTGAAAAATTATTGATTTATTTTTTTTAAAATTTTTATTTGGTCTTTTTTTTCTAAACTTGTGTGATGGATGATCTTCAATTGGCTTAAAATTAAAAAAATCAAAAAATTTATTTAAAAAACCTTTTCTTGATTGAATATCAAAACTTTCTACGTGTTCATTGTTTTCAAATTCATCATTATCATCATCATCATCACCATCACTATCATCTATTGATATATCTTTAGAAGCTTCATGTTCCTGAGCTAGAAGTTTTTTTTTATCGGATGTAGGGATTTTAAAATAATCAGGATGAATTTCATTATATGCAAGAAAACCATGTTTTTCCGCCCCATAATCAACAAAAGCTGCTTGAAGCGAAGGCTCAACTCTAATAATTTTAGCTAGATAAATATTTCCCTTTGTTCTATTGTTATCTAATTTTTCAGACTCGAAATCGATTAATTTTTTATCCTCAATAATTGCAATTCTTGTTTCATTTTTCTCTTTCGAATCTATTAACATTCTTTTTGTCATAATTAATTTTTCCTTTGAAATCTAAAAACTTGGACATGTTTAATTCATTAAAATTTGTAAAAACTAAAAAAAAATCAAATATATTGATTTTTTTTCTAAAAATTTACTATATATAGTATAACTTATTTTTTAAAAAAATTGAAAATTTTTAATAATTTTATTTTATACTTTTTAATTTTTTTTTACAGTAGTGATTTATTTTCTACTGAATTAATTAATTTGAGGTTTGGTACCAATGGATCTGACAATAGAATAGTTATAGATTTAACTAATGATGTAAGTTTTAATAACAAAATAGAGGAAAAAAAAGTTGTTATTAGTTTTAATAAGAAAATAGTTTGTAATTATAAACTTCAAAAGAATAATTTTATAGAAAGTTTTGAATTTAACAAGAATTCTAATGAGGTCCTTTTAAAATTCAAAAAAACAATTTTTTCTCCAAATATTTATCTTTTGAAAAAAAGAAATAATAAGTTTTCAAGAATTGTTCTTGATTTTAAAAACATAAAATTAAAGAAGAAAGTTGTTATAATTGACGCTGGTCATGGTGGTAAAGACTCTGGAGCTGTTGGAGTTAACAGAGTTTTAGAAAAAGATATAACCTTGAGAATGGCAAAATTATTAAAAAAAAAATTTGGTAAATATAAAGATTTTAAGGTAATTCTTACAAGAGATAGAGATATTTTTTTAAAATTAAGAACGAGAACTAAAATTGCTAAAGGAAATGATGCTGATATTTTTATATCATTGCATGCTGATTATAATAAAAATAAAAGGACCAGAGGAATATCATTATACACTTTGTCTGAAAGGGCATCAGATAAAGAAGCTGAGGCATTAGCTAGAAGAGAAAATAAATCAGATCTTATTGACGGTGTGAATTTTTCTAATGAGAGTCATGAAGTGACAAATATTCTTATTGATTTAACAAAAAGAGAAACTCTTAATCAATCTAGCTTTTTAGCAAATTTTTTAATAGATGAATTTAAGAATAAACTCAATTTACTTCAAAGAACACATAGATTTGCTGGATTTGCTGTTTTAAAATCTCTTGATATTCCATCAATATTGATAGAGATGGGTTATCTATCTAACAAAAAAGATGCAAAACTATTACTTAATAATGACTACCAAAATAAATTAGCTGATAATATTGTTCGTGCTATAAGAAATTATTTTTATTGGAAAGATCAGAAATCTAGTTAAAATTTACTTATGTTAAAAACCATCTCAAATATAATTTATCTAAGTTTAATAATATTTTTTATAATTTTTTTTTCTATAATATTTATTTTCTTTTTCTTTGGAAGAGATCTTCCTAACCTAGATAAACTATCATATTACCAACCCAGGTTAGTTTCGAAAATTTATACAGCTGAAGGAAATTTTTTAGAAGACTACTCCAATGAAAACAGAGTTTTTACAAAATATGAAGAAATTCCAACTGATTTAATTGAATGTTTTTTAGTATCAGAGGATATAAATTTTTTTAATCATATAGGAATTGATTATAAAGGTATAGCCAGAGCATTTCTGAAGAATGTTTCAAACACTTTTAGTGATAAAAGACTTGAAGGTGCTTCAACTATAACTCAACAAGTAGCAAAAAACTTTTTATTATCCAATGAAGTTTCATATAGTAGAAAAATTAAAGAAATAATTTTGTCTTTTAGGATAGAGAGTTTGTTAACTAAGGAACAGATCTTAGAATTGTATTTAAATGAAATTTATTTGGGTAACGGTTCATATGGAATCACCTCAGCTTCTTTGGACTACTTTAATAAATCATTGATGAATTTAGAACTAAACGAGATGGCAATGTTAGCGGCTTTGCCCAAAGCTCCAACAACTTACAACCCTTACAGAAATCCAATTAAAGCAGAAAAAAGAAGAAATTGGGTTTTAACTAGGCTGCTTAATGAGAATTTTATTGAAAAAAATGAATTTGATTTAATGATAAGCAAACCAATTGAATTAACTCAAAAGAAAAAAATTTTGAATGATAAGGCATTATTTTTTAAAGAAGCTGTGAGAAGAGAAATCGTTTCTAAGTTTAATGAAAATAAATTATATGATGGTGGTTTGTCTATTATGACAACCTTAGATGAAGATTTACAGCTTCAAGCTGAAAATTCATTTAGAAAAGGTCTAGAAGAATATGATTTTAGAAGAGGTTGGAGAGGTCCTATTGCTAAATTTACGAAGGATAAAAAGTGGGAAAATCAATTAAAAAGTTTTAAAAAACCAGCAGGACTTTTTGAAAAAATTCTTGGTGTTGTTATTAAAGTTTCAGATGACTACATTAACATATTTACTGAAAAACAAGGAGTTATTAAACTTGAAAAAGATCAAATTTCTATAATCAAGAAAGAAAATATTAATTGGAAAAAATCATTTGAAATAGGGTATGTAATTATTCTCAAGTATAATAATAAATTAAAAAAATATGAATTAAGTCAAATACCCGAGGCAAATGGTTCAATGGTTGTTTTAGACAATCAAAATGGCAGAGTTCTAGCAATGGTAGGAGGTTATGATTCAAGTTCGTCCTTTAATCGTGCAATACAAGCAAAAAGACAATTAGGCTCTTCATTTAAACCATTTGTATACATTGCGGCATTAGAAAATGGTTACACACCAATAAGCAAAATTTTGGATGCTCCATTTGTTCTGAAAGATTTTTCATCCGATGGTTCATGGAGACCAACTAACTATGGAGATAAGTTCTATGGAATTAGTACTCTAAGAATGGGAATAGAAAAATCAAGAAACTTAATGACTATTAGACTAGCAGACGAATTAGGTTTAGAAAAAATTTCCAAGATATCAACAGATTTAGGGATATATGATAATTTCCCACTTTTGATATCAAGCTCACTAGGTTCACTTGAAAGTAGTTTATTAAAGATCACAGCTGCTTATGCGAGTATTGCTAATGGTGGAATAAAAGTTAAACCTGTAATGATTGATGCAATTCAGGATAATAAAGGAAAATTTATTTTTAAGAGAGAAACAAGAAAATGTCTTGAATGTAAACTAGATTTTAATACTGATTTAGATTCATTAGAGGTTATAAATAAAAATTTACCCAAAATTAAGGATAATAAAAAAAGAATTTTTTCCAGAGATTCTGCATATCAAATGACTTCTTTTTTAATGGGAGTAATAGAGAGAGGTACTGCGAAGAATATTAATAAATTTGATTTTCAAATTGCGGGTAAAACTGGAACAACAAATGAAAATCAAGATGCATGGTTTATAGGATTTAATTCTGAAATAACGGTTGGAGTTTTTGTCGGTCATGACAAACCAAAATCTTTGGGTAAATTTGAAACAGGCTCAAAAGTTGCAGCTCCAATTTTTTCTGAGTTTATGAATAACGTTTATAACAACAAAAATCCAAGACCTTTCCTGATCCCAGAGACAATAAAATTTATAAATGTTGATTTGGTAAGTGGCTTACCAAGTAGTAAAAACTTCATAACAGAATCGTTCAAAAAAAGCTTTAATTTTGAAAAAAACTTTCAAGATATCCAAAATAGTGAAAAAGAATATGATTTAAAGGGATTTTACTAAATATGAAACAGGACTATATAGAGATTTCAAATAGAATAAAGGTTTTGCTTGAAAACCTGAGGGGGTATGTTTGAAAAAAAGGATATAACAAAAAAATTACAAGAAATTGAAAAAAAATTAGAAACTCAAGAAAATTGGAACGATTTTGAAAAAATTAATAAAGAACTTAAAATTAAAAACTCTTTAAGTAATTTTATAGATTCTATATCTAAATATGATCAATCTTATAAAGACACAATTGAACTTTTAGATTTGTCAGTAAGTTCAAGTGATAAAAAACTGATTGATGATCTAGAAAAAGAGTTGGTTAGAATAGAAACAAAATTAAATTTAATATATCTTGAGACCTTAATGTCTGGAAAAGCAGATTCAAAAAATGCTTTATTAGAGATTCATGCAGGAGCAGGTGGAATTGAATCACAAGATTGGGCGGAAATGCTTTTGAGAATGTATTCAAGATGGGCTGAGTCAAAAAAATTTAAAATTGAGTTGATTGATCAAAATGTAGGTGATGAAGCTGGTTTGAAATCTGTTACTATAAAGATTATTGGTGATAAATCATATGGGTGGTTAAAAATGGAAAGTGGAGTTCATAGATTAGTGAGAATTTCTCCATTTGATTCTCAATCACGCAGACACACTAGTTTTGCATCTGTTTTTTGTTATCCAGAAATTGATTCAACGGTTAATATTGAAATTAATGATAAAGATTTAAGAATTGACACTTTTAGAGCATCTGGGGCAGGAGGGCAACACGTTAATAAAACTGATAGTGCGGTGAGAATAATTCATTTGCCAACAAAAATTACTGTTCAGTGTCAAAGTAGTAGATCGCAACATAGGAACAAATCTATTGCGATGGATATTTTAAAATCAAAGCTTTATGAGATTCAATTGTTAAAAGAAGAAGAGGAAAACAAAAAAAATCGTTCAGAAAAAACGGATATAAGTTGGGGCAATCAGATAAGATCATATGTTATGCAACCTTATACCATGGTAAAGGATCACAGAACAAATATTGAAATTTCAAATGTAAATTCGGTCCTTGATGGTAAAATTGACAAATTTCTCGAATCGCAACTAATTAAATTAATTTAGATAAAAAATTATAAACTTCAGAAGCATGATCTTTTACTTTGACATTTCTCCAAGATTTTAACAATTTTAAATCCTTATCAAATACAAATGTAGATCTTTCGATCCCCATATATTTTCTTCCATACATAGATTTCTCGACCCAAACTCCAAATTTTTCACAAATACTTCCATCTTCATCAGAAGCTAAGTCAAAATTTATTTTATGTTTCTCTTTAAATTTTTTGTGTTTACTTAAATTATCTCTTGAAATACCGATAATATTTGTATCTATCTTATCAAATTTTTTTTTGTAAGCACTAAAATCTATTGCTTCTTTGGTACAACCAGGAGTATCATCCTTTGGGTAAAAATAAATTATTAAAAATTTTCCTAGAAGATCATCGTCAGATATGTATGTATCATCTGCAACAAGAAATTTTATATTTGGTAATTTTTTAATATCCATAATTTTATAAAGTTATTTAATTATTTAATACTTCTTAGTTATATTGGTAGTAAAAAAATATGAAACAAAATATTTTAAAAAAATTATATTATTCAATTTCAATAATTTTCTTATTTATAATTAGTTTATTATTAGTTTTTGTTATCACAATTTCTATCAAACCACTTAAGATAAACCTATTGGATTATTTTGATAGAGAAAGTGCAATTTTTGAAGAATCAAATTTAAGTGAAATTGGTGATATTTATTTGAGCTTTGATAAAATATCCAAAAACTTTGAGATGATATTAGAGGATATTGTCATTGAGGATTCATATATTCCAAATCTTCAAATAAATTTAGATATTTCTTTTTCATTTAATCAAAATTTATTTCAACCAACATTAAAAATTTTTGATGCTGACTTGGTTCTAAACATTACTAATACAAATATCGAAATAGATACGACCTCACCATTAAATTTTGAAGATCTTTTTAAGAAAGTTAAATTTCTAAAGAAATTTAATAAAATTGAGATTATAAATTCAAAATTAAGGATAAATTCAAATAAATACGAATCAGCTAATTTCTTAATTGACTTTAAATATGATCCGAAAGAAGTATCTGGTATTCTTAGTCAAAGTGTTTTAGATGATGATTATTTATCTTTTAAATTATCTAAAGAAAATAAAAAAATAGATTCTTATTTAAATTTTAATAATTTTAATTTAGATTTTTTAAAAGTTTTTTATACAAATCCAATTCTATCTACTAATGATTTGTATATCTCTGGCAACTCATTAATATCTTTATCTGATCCTAATAATTTTGAGAAGATTATTTTTGATTTATTTGTCAGCGGAAAATTTTCTTATAAAAGTTTTAAGGGTGAAGAGAATTTAAATTTAGAAAACACAAAATTATTTGGAGAACTTATTGACGAAAGAATAGTAATTTCATTTGATTTCCCACATTATTCTTCAATTTTTTCTATTGGTACGACATTTAATTTAAGGGAAAGATTTAAACCTGATATTTTTTTGAAAATAGATCAAATTAATGTAGAAAATCTTCTTAAAATTTGGCCAAAAGATTTAAGTAATTCTGTATATTATTGGATGAATGAAAATTCTAGAGGAGTGATAAATAATTTCTTTACAAAAATTAATTTTTCTTCTTCTAATGAATCTTTTAATTTGGACAAACTTGATGGTAAGTTTGATTACATGGATGTTGAAATTAGATATATGGAATCAATGCCTTCAATTAAAATGATTAATGGTAATGCAAAGATTAATTCTGATAGCATAGAATTTTTTGTTAAAAATGGTAAATCTGAAAAACTACAAATTGTAGATGGATATATTAATTTATTTGATTTGGATACGGATATTGAAAAAGCTGACATTGATTTAAGAATTAAATCCAAAAATGACGATGTTGTAAGTTATCTTGATAATTCTCCGATAGACAAAAAAAACTTTACTAAACTAAGAAAAATATCTGGAGATACTGATGTCAAACTTAATTTAGATTTTCCATTGTTACTTAACCTTCAAGCAGAGGAAATTAAATATAATGCCGATGTAAAAATTTTTAATGCTCAAATAAATAATTTAATTTACAAAATTACTTTAGACAAATTGATGCTTGATTTAAAAATTGGGAATGAAATAGTAAAATATTCTGGAAGTGCAGTGATAGATAATTCTGTAGTTAGTTTTGAAGGAAATCAAAAAAGTACTGATAATGAAATAAATGATGAAATTAAAGGAAAAATTAATTTAAACGGTGAAACAATTCACAAACTTACAAATGATTTTTTTTCAGATTCATATGGAACAATTCCTATTAATTTTTCATATTTGAATAATGAAAATAATGATATAAAAATTGATGCGGTTGGTGATTTAGAGGGTTTCTTTACTAAATCGGATTTTCTTGGTGAAAATTTAAATTTTAATAATGGAAAGCTTAGGTTTCTTTTAAATCCATACGATGAAAAATTATCAGGTTTTTTTGATATTAAGACTCCAAATATATTCATTGAAACAAATTTTTATCTTAATCAAAATCGTTTTGAAAAAATTGATTTAACAAAATTTGAAAGTCCAATTCAAAGTTTTAATGCAACAATTATTAACAATAATCAACCTAAAATTGTAATCAAGGGGGAAAAATTTTCATTGAATAAAATACGCTCTTATTCTGAAGAAAATAATTTGTTTAATAACATAGATGTAATTCTTGATGTGAATGAGTTTGTAATAAATAACAAAATTTTTACTAATCCTGAAATTTCTTTTAGTAAAAGTAATAATACCTTTGATTTCTTATCCATAGAACTCGGAGATCAAGAAAAATCTCATATTATATCTATTGATAATGAAGGTTTTGAAAAAATCTTTTATTTAGAATCATCAGACGCAAGTGAATTATTTAAATTATTTGATTTTGATTTAAATACTAAAGACGGTCATATAAAAATTAATGGAAAAAAAAGTAATTTGGATAAAAATTACAATGGCACTATAGAAATAGATGACTTTGTTCTTTCAGATGGTCCATTTTTAGCAGATTTTTTAACATTATTTTCTCTTACAGGGCTTGCACAAAAACTTAAAGGTGGAGGTATTTTCTTTGAAAGCTTTGAAGGAAATTACATTTTTAAAGAAGATTCTGTTGAAATTAAAGATTCTTTGATTAAAGGAAGTGAATTAGGAATTCAATTCGATGCTAAACTTAATCTTGAAAATGATGACATTTTCGCAAAAGGTTCTGTTATTCCTGCATATACGATTAATACATTGTTAACGAAATTTCCTATAGTGGGAGATTTAATTACTGCTGGTTCTCCAGAGGATGGTCTTATAGGTACTAATTTTGAGGTTAATACGGTTGAAGGTGAATATGATATTTCTTTTAATCCAATTTCTGTTTTTGTACCTAACCTGATAAAAAATTTCTTAGGTGACTAATTCTATAAGACCAAATTTTTTTTTTCCGACATTAATCATCAAATAATTAATTTTTTTATCCTTCAACTTAAAATGATCTTTTGTAATTATTAAATCTTTGTCATTAATTACATGATTATTAATTTTTATTGCTCCTTGAACTATTAATCTTTTTGAATCACTGGCTGATTTCGTTAATTTGAGATCCAATAAAATTTTTTTAAGAGTAAGACCGTTTTCTAGTTCTTCCTCTGTAATTTTTAGTTTTTTACTACTATTTTTAATTGTCTCTGAATCTAATTCTTTTTTAACTATTATTTTACTAGCCTCTTTTTCAGCCATTTGTGCTTTTTCATTTCCATGGCAACTAGATGTTATTTCATTAGCTAAAACAACTTTTACTCTATTAATTTCTGAACCACTTAGATTGGTGTAATGATCAATCTCACTTTGCTTTAATTCGGTAAATAGTTTCAAAAATTTTATCACATCTTTNTCAGCAGTATTTCTCCAGAATTGCCAAAAATCAAATGAATTTAGTTTNTCTTCAGAAAGCCATACAGCTCCATCTGCTGTTTTGCCCATTTTGTCACCAGAGGAATTTGTAATTAGAGGTGTNGTTAAACCAAAAACTTCTTTTTTTTTTTCTTTTTTAATTAAATCAATCCCTGAAACAATGTTACCCCATTGGTCAGATCCTCCAAATTGGAGTATGCAATTATATTTATTAAATAATTCAAGAAAGTCATATGCTTGTAAAATTGAATAATTAAATTCCAGGAAACTTAAATTTTGTTCTCTTGATAATCTCTGCTTTATTGATTCCAAACTGAGCATTTTATTAATTGAGAATTTACTTCCTATTTTTCTGAGGAATGAAATATATTCAAGTTTACCTAGCCAATCAAAATTATCGACAAGTAAAGCACTATTTTTTTTTGAGGGATTAAAATCAACAAATTTCTCAAATATTTTTTTTAGTTTTTTTTTATTTTGATTAATTTTTTTTTCATCTAGTATTTTTCTCGTTTCATCTTTTCCTGAAGGATCACCAACTAATGTAGTTCCTCCACCTACAAGAATAATAGGTTTATGCCCAAATTTTTGAAAATTTTTAAGGAGCATCAAGGGTAATAGTGACCCAATATGCAGACTGTCAGCTGTACAATCAAAACCAATATAACCAATAATGGGTTTTTTTAATTCTAATATAAGCCCTTTTTCGTTAGTACATTGATTAACATAACCACGTAAATTAATATGTTTTAAAAAATCTTCGTTCATGTCTAATAAAATTAAAGTATAATATCAAAAATAATGAAAAAAAAAGAATTTTATTCATTAGGTATTATGAGCGGTACTTCGGTTGATGGCTTAGATTTCTCACTAATAAAATCTGACGGAGAGAAAAAAGTAAAAATAATCTCAAATAAGTTCTATGAATTTGAGAATAGTTTTAGAAAAAAAGTACACGAAGTTATCGATGAATTTAATGCGCTAAGAAATAAAAAAATCATTTTTAAAAATCTTAGGAATTTAGATAAAAAATTTACAGATCTTACTATTGAAAAGATAAATCTATTTCTTGAAGAGTTAAAATTCTCATNTGATGAAATAGATNTAATCGGAATTCATGGCAATACTATTTATCATTCGGTTAAAGAAAAAGTTTCAATTCAAATAGGTAATCCAGAGTTTTTAGCAAAAAAATTAAATAAGTGTATTGTTTATAACTTTAGAGAAAATGATCTACTTCTTGGTGGTCAGGGTGCTCCTTTAGTTCCTATTTTTCACAAGTCAATTTTTTCTAAAAGAAATAAAAATGTTATGGTAGTAAATATAGGAGGAATTTCCAATTTTACTTTTATCAATGAAAAAAAAATTTTAGCTTCTGATATAGGTCCAGGAAACGTTTTATTGGATAGATTTTGTAATNTTTACTTTAATAAATTATTTGATAAAAATGGAAAAATTTCTTCATCTGGAAATGTACTTCCAGAATTAATTGAAGAGTGGAGTAAAAAAAAATTTCTAAATGTTCCATTGCCAAAATCTTTTGATAATTATGAGTTTAAATTAAAAGATTTCCTAAAATCAAATAGCTTTTCAAAAAAAGATCTACTAAGAACATTGACTTATTTTTCAGCATTTATAATTAAAAGAACGGAGTCTGTTTTGCCTTACTCAGTTGATAATTGGATAATTTGTGGTGGTGGATCAAAAAATCTAACACTTTTATCAGATCTAAGAAAAATGGTAAAAAAAGGAAAGATTTTTACTTCAGAAAAATTTGGTTTTGATTCATCATTTATTGAATCTCAAGCCTTCGCTTATATTTCCATTAGAACTATTAAAAAACTAGACTCATCTTTTCCAGAAACTACTGGTGCAATCAAAAGTTCAATATGCGGAAAGGTAATGCTACCATAATAAACTTATCTTAAGGCAACATATTTTTTTACNCTTTCCAAAACCTTAGATTCCATATTGGTAAAAAAATGATCAGAACCTTTCACAATATCATGCTTAACTGTGATACTTTTTTGTTGATTAAGTTTTTTTATGATACNTNTAACTGCATCAGTTTCAATTAAGTTATCTTTTTCTCCAGAAATCACTAATCCTGAAGCAGGACAAGGTGCTAAAAAATTAAAATCATATTTTCCTGCTGGAGGACTAATTAGAATAAATTTAGGAATTTCTGGTCTTCGCATAAGTAATTGCATTCCTACCCAAGCCCCAAAAGAGATTCCACAAATCCAGAAATTTTCTGAATCAGTATTTTGAGATTGCAACCAATCCAAAGCTATAGCAGAATCAGCTAGTTCTCCTTCGCTTCCATCATGTTCACCATCTGACTTTCCAACGCCTCTAAAGTTAAATCTTAGACTTGAAAAACCTAAATCTGTGAATAATTTATGAAGTTTCAAAGATAAGGTGTTGTTCATNTTNCCTCCATGTCCAGGNTGAGCATGAAGAATTAAGACTGATGGAGAATTNTTTNAATTGTTATGGGTGTAACGAGACTCAAGTCTTCCAACAGGCCCGTTAAGCAAAACTTCTGGCATACATACTTGACTATCTTAGTGGGATACATTAATTATAGAGCAAGGTATATTACAAAAAAANGGATATGTCAAAAAATTTGTTTCAGCTAATTAAAACAGATTTGACCGCAGCAATGGACAAGGATCCTGCAGCCAGGAATTTCATTGAAGTATTTCTTACTTATTCGGGTTTTCATGCAATTNTGCTTTATAGATTTTGTCATATTCTATGGAAATTAAAATTAAAGTTTATTTCTAGATTTATAAGTAATCTAGCAAGAATATTAACNTCTGTTGAAATTCATCCAGCAGCAAAAATAGGAGAAAGTTTTTTTATAGATCATGGTTCTGGTCTTGTTATTGGCGAAACATGCTCAATAGGNAAGAATGTAACACTTTACCAGCATACTACATTAGGAGGTATATCACCTGCAGTAAATTCAAAATCTCAGATTAATATTAAACGTCACCCAACTATTGGAGATAATGTTATAATTGGTTCAGGAGCTCAAATTTTAGGACCAGTTAGTATAGGAAAAAATGCAAGAATAGGTGCAAATGCAGTTGTTTTAAGTAATGTTCCCGAAAACATGACATATGTAGGTATTCCAGCAAGAAAATTGGAATCAACCAACAAACAAAATNATTTTGACCCTTATGGTATAGGAGATGGTAAAATTGACGATCCAAATAAAAAGAGTATTCATGCATTATTCAATGAAATGCATCAACTTAGTGAGAAAATTAATCAATTACAGTCAAAAATTAATCATATAAAAACAATTAATGTTAAAGAGGTTATTATTAAGAAAAAAAACCCTAAAACCAAGGGCAAAGTCTAATGAAANTTANTNTTAAAGGAAGGTTTNCTNTGAGGGCACCTGAAGAGTTGACTAGTCAAATAGATGTAACTGATAAACCAATATATATTTCTTTAATTACTCACAGACAAAGTGCCTTAATATGTGATAAAAATAATAATCTATATTACAAAATGGTAGAGTCGTTAAGATGAGTAAAGATTTAATATATTTAGATTATAATGCAAATTGTCCAATTTTTGATGATGTTAAAGTTGAAGTTATGAGAAATTTGAATTTATTTGGTAATCCTTCTGCGATTCATTCATTAGGCAAAAATATTAATGAAACTATAGAANCATCAAGAACATTAATTTTAAAGTTTTTTAATGCTATTGATAGTAAAGTAATTTTTACCTCATCTGGAACTGAATCAAATAATTTAATTTTAAAAAAAATCAAAAATATTGATTATTTTTTAACATCTTCTATAGAACACTATTCTGTTTTAAACGTTAGAGATGATTTTCAACTTATAAATGTAAATCCAGATGGTTTGGTTGATCTTGAAGATCTTGAAAAAAAATTAAGAGAATTAAATTCGAAAAAATTTTTAATAAGTATTATGCTTGTCAATAATGAAAATGGTGTAATTCAACCAATTAAAGAAATATCTAAAATCGTAAAAAAATATGGTGGTTTCATCCACTGCGATGCTGCCCAAGCTATAGGTAAAATGAATATAAACTTTGACAAACTTGGGATTGATTCAATGACATTGTCAAGTCATAAATTTGGAGGCCCCATAGGAGTTTCAGGATTGATAATAAAAAACCACATAAAAGTTGATGAGTTCTTAAGTGGAGGTGATCAGGAGTATTCATTAAGATCAGGATCAGTTAATTTTATTTTGATACCTCCCTTTGCAAAAGCTTTAGAATATACAAAATCAGATGAATACAAAGATAATTTGGCTAAAATATTTAATTGGAGAGAGTGGTTTGAAAACAATCTTAAGAAAATTGCTCAGAATGCAATAATTTTTGGCAAAAACGCTCCAAGACTTGGAAATGTAACACAATTCTGTATTCCGGGTGTTCAATCTGAAAATATAATATTCTCTATGGATGTAGATAATATAATGGTTAGCTCAGGATCATCTTGTTCATCTAAAGTAAAAAAAGAATCACATGTCCTTAGAGCAATGAACTTTTCTAAACAAATCTCCTCTAATTCGATAAGAGTAAGTTGGGGCTGGAAATCGAAAAAGGAAGAATTATCTATATTCTTAGATAAAATGAAAAAAATTGTATTATCATATAATAAAAAGGCTGCTTAGTTGGAGATACACTATGAAAAAAAATATTTATTTTGATTATCAAGCTACAACACCAATTGATCCAAGAGTCTTAAAAAAGATGCTACCTTATTTTGGTGAAATTTTCGGTAACCCTCATTCTCGCAATCATTCGTATGGATGGGAAGCAGAAGAAGCCGTTGAAATTGCTAGAGAAGACGTTGCTAAATTGATTGGTGCTAATAAAAAAGAAATTATATTTACATCAGGAGCAACAGAATCAAATAATTTAGCAATCAAAGGGGTTGCAGATTTTTACGGAGATAAAAGAAATCATATTATAACTTGCGTAACAGAACACAAATGTGTACTGGAATCTTGTAGACATCTCTCTGAAAAAGGTTTTAAAGTTACATATTTAAAAGTTAATAAAGATGGTTTGATTGATTTAGATGAACTTAAAAATAATATTACTGATAAAACATTAATTGTTTCCATAATGGGAGTTCATAACGAAATAGGAGTTATTCAACCACTTGAAAAAATTGGAAAAATATGTAGAGAAAACAACGTCTTCTTTCATACAGATTGTGCTCAAGCTATTGGAAAAATTCCTATTGATGTAAATCAAATGAATATTGATCTTATGAGTATTTCTGGGCATAAAATTTACGGTCCTAAAGGTGTGGGAGCGCTTTTTGTGAGAAGAAAGCCGAGAGTTAGAATATCAGCAATGATGAGTGGAGGAGGCCAAGAAAGAGGTATGAGATCGGGTACATTGTCTCCAGCATTATGTGTAGGACTTGGAGAGTCTTGTAAAATATACTATAATGAAATGGAAAAGGAGAATAAAAGGTTAATTAAATTAAATCAAATGTTTTTAGATGGTATTAGAAACGCTTGTCCTGATATTTTTATGAATGGATCAGAAAAGCAAAGAGTTCCTGGAAACTTAAATTTAAGCTTTGCTTATGTCGAAGGCGAATCTTTAATGATGGGAATAAAAAACCTTGCAGTATCCTCTGGTTCTGCTTGCACTTCAGCTTCTCTTGAACCTTCATATGTTTTAAAAGCACTTGGAGTTGAAGAAGAATTAGCGCATACTAGCTTAAGAATAGGTATTGGAAGATTTACTACTGAAAGTGATGTTAAAACAGCAGTAAAAAATATTGTTAATGAGGTAATTAGGCTCAGAAAATTAAGTCCTCTTTGGGAAATGGCTCAAGAAGGAGTTGATATTAGTAAAATTAAATGGGCCCACCATTAACATAATATTGTAAGAAAGGAGATAGAAATGGCTTACAGTAAAACACTATTAGAACATTACGAGAGACCCAAGAATGTTGGTTCTTTAGATAAGGAATCTAGTGAAGTTGGTACCGGTTTGGTTGGTGCTCCTGCTTGTGGTGATGTAATGAAACTTCAAATAAAAGTTAATGACTCTGGTGTTATAGAGGACGCAAAGTTTAAAACTTTTGGTTGTGGTTCTGCAATTGCGTCAAGTTCTCTTATAACCGAGTGGGTTAAAGGTAAAAGTATTGATGAGGCTAATAGTATAAAAAATACTGAAATTGCAAATCATTTAGCTCTGCCTCCTGTGAAAATTCATTGTTCTGTTCTAGCAGAAGATGCGATTAAAGCAGCTATAGCAGATTATAAAGATAAAAATAAAAAATGATTACTTTAACATCTTCAGCTTTAGGTCATCTAAGGAAACTACTTTCTTCTAGAGATAAAATTGCTAAAGGTATTAGGATTGGCGTTAATACTAGAGGATGTTCTGGACTTTCTTACACACTAGAATATGTTGATAATGAAGTTGAAGGTGATGAAGTTGTCAAATTTGATGATTTAAGTATTTTTATTGATCCAAAAGCATCATTTTACCTGATTGGAACTGAAATGGATTACGAAGAAAATGAACTTGAATCCGGCTTTAAGTTTAAAAACCCTAATGAAAAAGGGAGATGTGGCTGTGGAGAATCCTTTCATATTTAAGATTTTGATATACAATAAATGAATGATGATGGGACAATGGCTGGATCTGAAGATCTAGTAGAATTCTGTAAAAAACATAAATTAAATATATCATCAATTAAGGAGTTAACTAAAATCGACCCCTTTGAACTTTTTGATATAGAAAAAGGTATAAAAATTGATAATGAGTTACTTGAAGAAAAACTCTTAAGACTTCAGTCTAAGTTTCATCCTGATAGATTTATTAATAGTTCTGAAGATGAGAAGTCGTTCTCGCACAATTTATCATCAAAAATAAATGAATCATATAATATATTATTAGATAATGTTTCAAGAATAAACCTTATGCTAAAAAATCATGGGTACAAAATAAGTGAAGACAGTAAATCATTTGAAGATAAAAGTGTTCTTATAGAAATAATGGATTTACAAAGTGAGTGTCTGTTATTAGATACAGTCGAGCAAAAAAATACTATGATAAAAAAGATAAACAAGATTATTAATCAAACTATTGAAGAAATATTTAAAAACTTTAATTTGAAGCAATATGTGGATGTTTACAAATTAAACATTAAATTATCATATTTAGAAAAAATGAAAAAAAATCTTAAAGATAGTTAATAATATTATGAGTTTAATAAAAATAAAAGAACCTGATTCTAAGAATGAAAAAACTGAATTTGGTTGCATAGGATTAGATTTTGGAACTACAAACTCAGTTTGTTCAATTAAAATTAAAAATAAGGTTGAATTTATAAAAGATAAAAATGAGAATATTCTAATTCCTTCAGTAGTGTTGTTCGATGATCAAAAAAAAGTTGCTGGGAACAATGCAATAAACATTGATAAAGATCTTAATTCTATCAAATCAATAAAAAGAAACTTTACTGAGAACTTTGATGAGAATATTTATTTAGATAACAAAGGAAAAAAAATTTCTTCTGTAGATATAGCAACTGAAATTTTTAAACATTTAAAAGAAAATTGCGATAATTTCTTAAAAAATAAAATTCATGATTGTGTTTTAACAGTTCCCGCTTACTTTGATGAAAAAGCTAGATCAGGAATAATGAGATCTGCTTTTATGTCTGGCTTTAATGTAAAAAGACTTATCAATGAACCAACAGCAGCCGCATTTGCATATGGATTAGAAAAAAATAAAAGGGGTACTTATTTTATTTATGACCTTGGAGGAGGTACCTTTGATGTTTCAGTTTTAAAATTGTCAGATGGAATTTTTAAGGTAATAGGGTCTGGCGGTGATTCAAAATTAGGTGGAGATGATTTTGATAAAGTTTTTGCTGAGAAGATTTTAAAGGATTTCTTCAATGAAAGTTTTTCAAAAATTTCTATTAAAGATCAAAGGCGTACTTTAAATAAATGTAAGCTCTTAAAAGAGAAAATAAGTGATAAGGAATTTTTTAATGAAACCTTTGTTATTAACAATTTTTCAAAAAAATTAAAAATTACCTCAAATTTATTTAATTCTGCAGTCGATTACCTTATAGATAAAACTTTAGAGATTTCTGATAGATTATTAACTGAATGTAATCTTGAATCAAAATCTATTGATGGATTCATTTTAGTAGGGGGATCAACTCGTCTCAAAAGAATTGAAGAAAAGATTAAAAAAAAATTTGGAATTAAAATATTTAATAATATCAACCCTGATCTAGTAGTTTCAGTTGGTGCATCTCTTCACGGATATGAACTACTTAACGGATCAAAAAATTTGCTACTTGACGTAACGCCTTTATCCCTTGGTATTGAAACTATGGGAGGACTAATGGAAAAAATTATATCACGAAATTCTTCAATTCCATGTGTAAAAGAACAGAGTTTTACTACACATGAAAATGGTCAGACAGCAATTAAAATTAATATACTTCAAGGAGAAAGAGAAACAATTGAACATAATAGGAGCTTAGGAGAATTTATACTTACTGGTTTAGAACCAAAACCTGCTGGTGTTCCAAGAATAAATGTTAGGTTTTCTCTAGATGCAGACGGTATTTTATTTGTTTCTGCAAATGATGAAAACTCTTCTAATGAAAGTAATTTAGTTGTAAAAGCTGATAAAAACCTGTCAATTGATGAGATGAGAAGAATTGTAGAATCTAGTATTGCTAATGCAAAAAACGATATGAATGAAAGAATGAATATAGAAGCAAAGATTAAAGGTCGTAAAGCAATAAATGAAATTGAATCTGTAAAAGATGAGTTGCAAATATTATGTAATAATGATGAATTAAAAGAAATTATGAATCTATTAAAAGAATTAAATGATATTATTTTGTCTTCTGATATAAATTCAGATGCTATCAATGACTTGACTGATAAATTAAATGAAAGTACAAAAAGATTTGCCCAAAAAAAAATCGAAAAAGATTTTTCACAAATGGTAGGTAAAGACTTAAAAGGAATAGAAAAAGTTTAACATGACAAAAATTATTTTTATAGAAGATGGTAAAGAAAAGACTGTTGAAGCACAAAATGGCTTATCAATTCTGGAAGTAGCACATAACAATGGAATTAACCTTGAAGGTGCTTGTGAAGGATCGCTTGCATGCTCTACTTGTCATGTTGTTGTAGAAAAAAAGTTTTTTGATGAACTTCCTGAACCTAGTGAGGAAGAAGAAGATATGCTTGATTTAGCTTGGGGACTAACACATACATCAAGATTAGGCTGTCAGATAATAATCGATGAGAAACTTGAAGGAATGAAAGTAACAGTTCCTAGTGGTACTAGAAATATGAGTGTGGAATAATGGGTTTAAAATGGTCTGATGTTGTTGACATAGCAATTTTATTAGAGGAAAACTATCCAGAAAAAGATAATGTCAATTTAAGGTTTACTGATTTGCATGAATGGATTGTTAAACTTCCGGATTTTTCTGATAACCCTGAAGAATCAAACGAGAAAATATTGGAAGCAATTCAAATGGCATGGATTGATGAAAGAGACTAAATGAATATAGATTTTACTGATTTTAAAGAAAAAAATGATTTGCCTAACAAAGCTGTAAGAGTAGTTGTAGCTATGTCTGGTGGTGTTGATTCGTCAGTTGCTGCAGCATTAATGGTGAAAGCAGGATTTGAAGTTATTGGTGTTACCATGAAACTGTATGATGATAAAAGAAAAAAAGCAACTAGCAAAACTTGCTGTACTG
This sequence comes from Rickettsiales bacterium, assembly GCA_002715305.1. Taxonomy (GTDB): domain Bacteria; phylum Pseudomonadota; class Alphaproteobacteria; order Methylaequorales; family Methylaequoraceae. The sequence goes on from PAYV01000004.1 coordinate 36,636, forward strand.
GAGTTGATATTTCAGATGCACAAGAAGTTGCAAAATCATTAAGAATAAAACATTATGTTTTGGATTACCAAGATACTTTTAGAAAAGAGGTTATTAATGACTTTATTAATAGCTATGAAAATGGGTCAACACCAATTCCATGTATAAAATGTAATCAAACAGTAAAATTTACAGATTTAATACAGTTTACTAAATCCGTAAATAGCGAAATTTTAGTTACTGGGCACTATGTAAAAAGATTGAATATTGATGGAGATACAATCCTCTATCAGGCTAATGATTTAGATAAAGATCAGAGCTATTTTTTATTTTCAACTACTAAAGATCAACTAAAGTTTCTTCGTTTTCCTTTAGGTCATTATAAAAAAACAGAAATCAGGAAATTTGCTAAATATTTTAAATTGAATAATTCAGAAAAAGCAGATAGTCAGGATATTTGTTTTATCCCAAATGGTGATTATAAAGATTTCTTAAAAAATAAATTAAAGAAATCTCAATCTAATAGTGGCCCAATAATAAATAGTTTTGATCAAGTTATTGGGAAACATGATGGTATTTATAGATATACAATTGGTCAAAGAAAAGGGATAGGAGTAGGGGGTATAAAAGGTAATAATAAGCATGAACCGTTGTATGTTTTGGAAATTGATAAAAAAACAAATACGATTAAAGTAGGTTCAAAAAAAGATTTAGAAAAATATAAAATATATTTGAATAATATTCATTTAATAGGTGACATTGATAAAGATCAATTAAATGTTGATATTAAACTTAGATCGTCTCAAAAGAAAATGAATGCAAAAATTAATTTATCCAAAAAAAGTAGTAATGCTATTGTAGAACTTAATCATCCAGCCTACGGTGTTTCTCCTGGCCAAGCATGTGTTTTTTATAAAAAAAATAAATTACTTGGCGGTGGTTGGATAGTTGCAGCTGAAAAGAATGCAAACAAAACTTTGGCGGAGTAGCTCAGGTGGTTAGAGCAGCGGAATCATAATCCGCGTGTCGGGGGTTCAAGTCCCTCCTCCGCTACCATAGATTAATAGAATAGGTGACCAATCGCAAAAATCAGGATAAAAAAAAATTTGGTATTATTATA
>PAYV01000005.1 GCA_002715305.1 Rickettsiales bacterium
CCTGCAATTATTGGAAATGGGGCATACCAAATTAATTTACTAATTGATATGATTCTTGCATCAACCTTACCTGATGGTTCAATCTCTTATTTATATTACTCAGATAGAATTAATCAGTTACCTCTTGGTGTATTTGGAATTGCAATAAGCACGGCACTTCTTCCACTTTTGTCTGAGCAAATAAAAAGAAATAAAAAACAAGAATCTAAAAAAAGTATCTCTAATGCAATAAAATTTAGTTTTATTTTTTCAATACCATCAGCAACAGGAATTTTTTTACTCTCAAATGAAATTGTTAGTTTTTTGTTTGAAAGAGGAGCATTTGACTCGTTAGATTCTGTCTTAACAAGTCAATCTTTGGTTGCACTATCTATAGGACTGCCAGCATTCATTTTAATAAAAATTTTAGTTGTCCCATTTTTTGCTAATGAGGATACAAAAACACCAATTTATGTTTCTTTAGTAAGTATGGTCTTAAACTTAATTTTAAATTTAATATTAATTCAAAAATATTTGCATGTTGGTCTTGCGATTGCCACATCAGTCTCTGCATGGGTAAATGCTTTTATTTTATTTTATATTCTTGAGAATAAAAAAATAGTTTCTTTTGATAAAAGTATATTAATTGTACTTTTAAAAGTATTTATATGTTCATTTATAATGGGTTTATTTATACATTTGTTTATGCAGATAGATAAGTCAATCATATTGGAAAACTTTTTTTCTGAGAAAAAAAATCTCTTACTCCTTATTGTAATTTTTTCTGCTAGTATTGCATACATTTTTATGATTTATCTATCTAATATTAAGGAGATTAAAGGTATAAGATGGAGAAAAAAAATTGATTGATGAATTAGTTTTCTCTGGAGTACAGCCTACTGGAAATCTTCACCTAGGGAATTATCTTGGCGCAATAAAAAATTGGGTAGAGCTTCAAAAAAAAAAAAATTGTATTTTTTGTATAGTAGATCTTCATGCAATAACAGTTGCTGAAAATAGATCGAAGTTAAGAGAAAATACTCGAGAGGTTTTAGCAGCTTACATTGCGTCTGGAATCAAACCTGAAAAGAGTATCATTTTTTGCCAGTCATCTATTCCTTCTCACTCAGAATTAGCATGGATATTGAGTTGTCATACTCCAATTGGATGGCTTAATAGAATGACACAATTTAAGGATAAGGCTGGAAAAAATAAAGAAAAAGCTCCATTAGGACTTTATTCTTATCCAGTTTTAATGGCAGCAGATATTTTACTTTATAAGTCTACTCATGTTCCTGTAGGTGAAGACCAAAAACAACACCTTGAGTTAAGTAGAGATATTGCGCAAAGTTTTAATAGATTTTATAATAATAATTTCTTTCCTATTCCAGAACCAATTATTACTGGAAGCGCTACCAGGGTAATGAGTTTAAAAAATGGACTAAATAAAATGAGTAAATCAGACCCCTCAGATTACTCAAGAATAAATCTTATGGATCAAACCGACGATATAAGAAAAAAGATTTTGAAAGCAAAAACAGATTCGTCTCCATTTCCAACTAATGAAGATGATTTAAGTAAAAGGCCCGAGGTAAAAAATCTGGTCAATATTTTTTGTGCATTTAAAGATATAAATAAAAATTTAATTTTTAAAGATTATGAAGGGAATGATTTTAAAAAATTTAAGGAAGATCTTTTTGAACTTGTCATTGATGAGATTTCTAAAATTTCGTTTGAAATGACAAAGCTTCTCAGAGATAAGTCATACATTGATGAAATTTTATCTCAAGGAAACCAAAGAGCTTTAGAAATTGCGTCAAAAAACATCAAATCAATAAAAGAGATTATAGGTTTTTCAAGATCATGAGTTTTTATCTTCCAATAGCTGAGATCCAGATAAATATTTTGGTAATACTCTTTTTTGGTTTTTTGGTAGGTTTTATGTCAGGTTTATTTGGGGTGGGTGGAGGTTTTTTAATGACACCATTATTAATTTTTATGGGAATACCTCCGTCAACAGCAGTTGGAACAGAAGCAGTACAAATTTTAGGATCATCAGTTTCAGGTGCAATTGCTCATGGAAGAAAAAAAAATATAGATTATGAAATAGGAATTTTTCTTCTAATTGGAGGTATTTTTGGATCCACCGTTGGTGTCATTATCTTTAATTTTTTAAAAGAATCTGGAAATATTGATCTTATTATTAACATTTTATATGTAATTTTTTTAGCAACAATTGGTGTTTTGATGCTTATTGAAAGTACTTTATCAATTCTAAGAAAAGATGAAATTCAGATTAGAAAGAAAAAAAGAAGAACTTTTTCAGATTATTTGCCGATGAAACTTCGATTTAAAAGATCTAAAATATATATTTCAATCTTTTTACCATTAACTGTAGGAATTATTGTAGGACTTCTATCTGCATTAATGGGTGTTGGCGGTGGTTTTATAATGGTTCCTGCTATGATCTATTTATTTAGAATGAACACAATTTCTGCAATTGGAACTTCACTATTCCAAATAGTATTTATTACACTTAATGTTTCAATTCTTCAAGCCACATACAATCAGTCTGTAGATTTAATTTTGGCAATTTTCCTTTTAATTGGGGGGGTGATTGGTGCACAATTTGGCTCGAAACTAACTTCTAGATTCAGAGGGGAACAAATAAGAGTTTTGTTAGCAATAATTGTTATGATTGTGTGCTTTTGTATGGGGTTAGAATTAATAAGTGAACCATCAATGAATTCAAGAATCATAATTAGAGGTACAAACTAATGTTAAGATTAATAATTCTAATATTGTTATTTCATAAAACTGCTTTCTCAGATGTTCTCACATTTGATATTTCAAATAAATTTGTAAGTATTTCAGAAAATAAATTAGAGCCAGATTTTACAATTTATGGATTTACTAACTTTAAGGACTCTATTGTAGTCAAGATCAAAGGTCCTTCACAAAAAGTTATTCTGCAAAAGAAAAAAAAATTATACAAAATGTGGACATGGAATAAAACGGGTGAATTTTCATATCCAGGTCTATCTCACTATTATACGAATAAGGAAAGTAAAGAAATTGATTTTGAAATCAAAAAAGATTTAGTTGATGAAATAAAATTAATTGGTAAAGATGATGACAATTTAAAGAAAGAGTTAATTGAGAAAAAGAGAACTATTGGTCTATTTCTGATTAAAAATGACTCTTTTAAGAAGATTAATAAAGAAATCCCTGGTTTTTTTAAAATCCCAATTTACCTTCCCAAAAATTCACCGGCAGGAAAATATAACGTTAGTATGAGCATAGTTAATAAAGTAAATACATATGAAACATCTAAACAGCAAATTGTTGTAAAGAAACCAGGACTTAGTTCCTTTGTATATCAATTTGCCCATAAATATTCTTTTATATATGCAATATTTTCTGTTATAATAGCTATTGGTCTTGGTTTGATTGCAGGGATTTTATTTAGGAAATTTTAATAATGAATAAAGAACTCAACTTTCTGGTTGTTTTAGATGATTCTGAGGAAATGTTTAAGGCATTAAAATATGCAGCATTAAGATCTTTGAGAACAAATGGTAGGGTTGCAATTTTATATACATTTGACACACTTGATTTTAGTCACTGGAAAGCAGTAGAAGATATAGCTGAAGCTGAATCTAGAGATGAAGCTGAATCTAAAATAAAAAAATACGAGAATTTTGTTCTTAAATTTACAGACAGGAAGCCCAAAAAATTTATTATGAAGGGAGATAGAATAGAGTGTATTATTGATTTTTTAAATTCTAATAAATTTATTTCAAATTTTGTATTAGCAGCATCATCAAGCAATGCTGGTCCTGGTCAGCTAATAACCTCTTTTACAGGAAAGTATAGGTCTAAAATAAAAGTTCCAATTACAATAATTCCGTCTGATTTAAGTGAAGAAGAAATTGACAACTTATCTTAATAACACTATTTTTAATATATGTTTATTCAGACAGAAATTACACCTAACCCATTAACATTAAAATTTATTCCTGGCAGGAAACTGATGGAAAAGGGTACAATTGAGTTTAAATCTTCTAAAGATGCAGAATCATTTGCATTAGCAAAACGTCTTTTTAGTGAAGGATATATTTCTAATGTATTTGTAGGAGAAGACTTTTTATCAATTACAAAATCTCAAGAAGTCGATTGGGAGGTTATAAAGCCAAATGTTCTTTCAATCATAACAGATTTTTTAACTTCAAATGATAAGATTATAATCACAGAAGACAAGAAAAGTTCTAAGAAAAAAAAATATAATGAAAAAGAACAAGAAATAGTCAAACAAATTGAAGAAATTTTAGATCAAAGAATTAAACCAGCGGTTGCACAAGATGGAGGCGATATACAATTTGTTAAATTTGAAAGTGGTATAGTCTTTCTTGAGATGAGAGGAGCATGTTCTGGATGTCCAAGCTCAGTACTAACATTAAAGTCTGGAATTGAAAATATGCTTAAATATTATATCCCTGAAATTGTCTCTGTGGAAGCAGTGAATGGGTGAACGCTCACTTTATAAAAATTTAATTTACTTTCTTATAACATTAGTTGCTTTGAATTTAGCCATTGGCTTTTACAAGGGGATTTCAAAAAGTTATAAAAAACAAACTGAAAGAGTAAATTTCAGTATTTTAGGAAAAGAAGAACCTCGAAATTACTCCTCACAAAAAACAGTTGACTTTATTAATGAAGCAAATGAGATGATAGGAATTTTTCAGAAATATGATTTCTCTGTTGATTCATTTTTAAATAACCAAAAGTCAAATTTAATAATTTTTTCGTCCTTACCAAAAGACTTTATGTCAATTGAACCAGTTAAGGAAAGAAAAAACTTATTCATTAATACACTTCTACCTATAATTTTTATTGAAAATAAAAAGATTATTGATGATCGAAAAAGAATTTTAGAATGGTGGAGAGAATCTGAAGGAGATGTTTATTCTAGAGATTTCTGGCCTTCATGGTTATTTGAATTAAGCGAAAAGTATGATTCTGAAGAAGCTAATCTAGGTAATCTTTTAATGAAAGTTGATGTAATTCCAATATCACTTGCTTTAGCCCAATCAGCAATTGAGAGTGGTTGGGGAACATCACGATATCTGAGAGAGGGAAACTCAATATATGGTCAATATACTTTTGATAAAGAGAAAGGGATACTTCCTCAGAAACGTGAAAAAGGAAAAGAATTTCTTGTTAGAAAATTCAGCAATCTCTCTGACTCCACAAGATCTTATATTAAGAATTTAAATACTCATAATGCTTATGAAAAATTTAGGCAGGAAAGAAGAACAATGAGAATGAATGGAGAAGTTTTGTCTGGTAAAACTTTAGCAACATATCTTGTCAATTATTCAGAAAGAAGGAAAGCATATGTAAGAGATTTAAAGAATTTAATTGAAAGTAATAATTTTATGAAGTTTGATTATATAGAATTTAATAATTAATTTTTTCTTACATAAAAAGTTTTTCCAAACCAATATATTTCCTTTTTATTTTTAACAAAAGTACAATTAAGTCTGTAATTTTTTTTTTCCTCTAGTCCTGAAATTTTAAGATATTTTTGATAATTATTATTTTTTATTTTGATAATTTTGGCTGAATTATTTATATAACATTTTATTTTATCGGCTAAATAAGCTGATGAAAATTCAACAAGAAAATTCTCATTTTTTATTATAGTATCGGCAGGAGAAAAATTAGAAAGTTTTAGTGGCTTAGTATTTACAATCATTTCAAATCTTTCGATACTTCCAAATTCTGAATTTATAGGGAATCTAGGAAGAAAATATTGATCTGATTCTATATCGATTGGACCAGAATTCTGCGTAAATGCTAAATCAAAGCCAATTCTTTTTAAAATATATTTAGTTTTTTGAGAATTCTCTCCATAGGGATATGAAAATATTGACGGAAAAAATCCTAGATTACTTTTAATTTTTTTTTGAGCATTCAAAATAGTATCAATAATTTCATCTTCGTTTTGATTTAACAAACTCTCATGATTTGAGGTATGATTAAAAAATTCTACATTATCTGAATGCATTTCTTTAATCATATCCCAACTCATGAAATCAGAATTTTTCTCATTACTCACAAAATCAGTTGATAAAAAAACGCTAAATGGAAATTTGAAAGATTTTAATATTGGATAGGCATGATTATAAACACTTTTGTAACCATCATCAATGGTTATAAAAACGGCATTTTTTGGGATAGTTTCTTTTTTTTTAAAAAAAGAGACCAAGTAAGATAATGGAAGAACATTAAAATTATTTTCTTTTAAAAAATTCATTTGTTTTACAAATTCATTTGTACTTATGTTTGTTGAACTAAGTTCTGTTTGGTTAAATCGGTGATACATTAGAACCACTATAGAACTTTCAATAGAATATGTTATCTTCGCAAAAAAGAAAAAAAACAAAAAGAAAAAAATACGAATCATCATCAATATCAAAATATATCTTGAATTACTGGATAACTTTTGGAATTAAATAATTGATAATGCCACCATTCATTCCTAAAAAAATCCCACCCAGCATCAGTCATTATTCCTAGAAGTATCATTCGATTTTTGTATGATGATTCGGAAATATTTAAATTTCCATGATAAGATAATTTACTGAACTCATCAAAACCAGTCCCCATATCAAGTTCATTACCCTTAAAATCAACTAGAGTTAAGTCAACAGCAACACCTCTAGAATGGGGAGATCCTTTCNNAGGTGGTACTATGAAATTTGGATCTGGTAGATATTCCCAGAGTTTTTNNTGTACGTAAACAGGTCTATATGCATCAAAAATCTTAAGCTTATANCCAATTTTTTTTGCAATGTTTATAGCTAATTCAAGATGTTCAAANGCAATTTTATGGATTAGGCAAACCTTACTTTTGAATATNGGAGAATTTGTAAAATTATCGTCTGAAGCATATTTAAGATCAATNTCNATATCTAATTCTTTTTTATTTACTTTGATTAAGTTTTTATTCATTGCTAGAACTTTATCATGTTATCATTATCAATATTTTCATCAAGCCAGAGAATATCTGTTGCTATCCATGAAAATAATANTTTATTAAAATTAGAAGAATCTNNCACAATAANTNATAAAAATGAGGTATTATTNANAGTTTTGCAACGAATTTTTAAAAAAATAAAAATAAGACAAATTTCAAAAATTTTTTTCTCTTCAGGCCCAGGTAGTTTTACTGCAATACGTTCAATTAAAGCAATTGCTCAAGGATTTTCAGTTATTACAAAATCTGAAATCTATTCTATTAATATGTTTGATATTTTTATTAAGCAAATTTCCCTTGTGAATAACCCTGTACTAATTTTCTTTTTTTCTGGAAAAGAAACAGTCTTTTTTAGGCTTTTTAAAGCTAATAAAAGAAAATTCTTACCAATTTCNGAAATTCTTTTTGGTTCATTAGAGAGATTTATTGAGTATTATCTTACAATATGCGAAGAACATAAAAATACTCAATTAGTTACGAACAAGGAAGTAAATTTTACTTCCTTGAAAAAATTNAAGAAAACTTCAATTAAAACCGTTGAAATTAATGCCAAAACACTAGGAGAAGCATGCTTAAGTGGTTTTTCGAAAAAAGACCTAAACGTTTATTATCACCATACTTATTATGAAAAATCATAAAATTTTACAAATGAAATTCTCTCATTCGAAAGTTGTTTATAATCTTCAACTTCAAAATAAAAGTGAATTAGGAAATAATATTTGGATGAGTTGGGAAATTGATAATATTATAAAAAGTAGTAATAAATTTTGTAAAGTTAGTATGAAAAATGAAAATTTAACAGGTTTTTGTATTTTTTCTATAACGGAAGATTTTTTGGAACTTTATTCAATTTTTGTTGATCCAAATTATAGAAACCAAGGAATTGCAAAGAATTTTTTAAAAAGTGCAAAAGAATATTGTAAAAAAAATTTTTTGAAAAAAATTTTATTAGAAGTTAATGAAAAAAATAAGTTCGCTATATCGCTTTATAAAAAACAAAATTTTTTTTTCTTTGGGAAAAGAAAAAACTATTATTTAGAAAACGGAAAATTTTACGATGCCTGGCTAATGAGGCTAAATGTCTGAATTATTTNACGATAATCTTATAAATATCTTCATCTATTTTTTTTGACTTAATTTCAAAGTTTTTTTTTAAAGAACCTTTTANTGAATTTAAGTTTTCTTTTCCTCTAACTAGAATAATTTTTTCATGAAAGTTTTTGTGTTCTTGAAGAAAAACTTTGGTTTTTAAAAATGTTATCGGGCACTTTTCTGATGTAATATCTAAAACTTTTTTTTTCATTTTTACCTTTATATGATATAAAGTATCAGGTTGAATTTTATGGTCAAATATGTTTTTAAAGATTAAATAAATATANAATAANTAATAAATAATTACGATATGAGTTCATTATTAGATAAATGTAATAAGCTTGGTTTGAAAATGACCGAACAGAGGAAAATCATAGTTCAAGTTCTATCTGAATCTAAAGATCATCCAGATGTTGAAGCTGTACATCGACGAGCATCTAGAATTGACAAAAGAATAGGTATAGCCACNGTATACAGAACAATTGCTTTATTTACAGAGAATAATCTTTTGGAGAAACACGAATTTAAAGGATTCAGTTCAAGATATGAAACAGTAAGAGAAAACCATCACCACCTCATAAATATTAGAAATGGAGAAGTTAAAGAGTTTAGAAACACCTTTATTGATGCAATGCAGAAACAGATGGCTAAGGAACTTGGTTACGATCTTATTGACTACAGACTTGAAATTTATGCCATACCCAGTAAAAAAAAGGAGGAATTATAAATTGGTACATTTAACTCAATCAAAATTCAATGGAGTTAAATCAATACTTTCTAAAGTAAGTTGCGTAGCAAAAAATGTAATTTACATTCCAAAGTTATCTAATAAATTCTCCAAAAATAAATCTTTAATTACTAAACAAAAAACAACAAAAAAAGTCGAGTTTTCATTTGGANCTTATTTTGTTACAACTATTAACTCCAATAACCCACTTATAGAAAATGTNCAAAAACTAAGGTATTTAAGTTTTTTCGGGAATTCTAAAAATGAGTNTGACAAAGATGAATTTGATCAAGAATGTGATCATCTTGTTGTAATCGATAAATCTAAGGGATCTGATTTTGTTGTAGGTACATATAGATTATTAATTAAACCAAAAAATATTACGTATAAAAAATTTTATAGTGAAACTGAGTTTGAAATAAAAAAATTATTTGAGACAAAAGATANNACACTTCTTGAGGCAGGAAGATCTTGTGTTGTTGACGGTTATAGAGATGGAAGAATTATTAGATTGCTTTGGAGAGCCCTTGCAACCTATATTTTTAAAAATAACATTGATTTAATATTTGGTTGTGCAAGCTTTCCTTCTGCTAATTATCGTAAATATATTAAACAATTGTCTTACCTTCATAATAATCATGCTCCACCAGAACAATATTGTACAAACCCACTTAATCATCTAAAAGCAAAATATAATGTTTTAAATAACCCTAATGTAAAAAAATCCGAGGTTTTTAGAAGTCTTCCACCCTTAATAAAAGCATACATAAGAGCTGGAGCATGGGTAGGAAAAGGAGCTATTGTTGATAAAAAATTTGATACAACTGATGTTTTAATAATTTTAAAATCATCTAAAATAATAAAAAAATATTCTGAATTAGCTGTTAATGAATAAAAAAATTTATAGTCAATGTTATATTCACCAGGTCTTTCAACTTTAAGAATTTTTCCATTAGTCATTTGGACAATTTTTTGTTCTTTCATGCAATTATTTTTTTTTTCACTTGGTAAAAAGAAATTCTTTATTTTTTATAGACTATTTTTNAAGGGGTTGACTAAAATTTTTGGNATCAAAATTTTTTACAGAGGTAATTTAAAGAAAAAAAATGTTCTTTATGTTTCAAACCACGTTTCTTACCTTGACATTATTCTTTTAGCATCTTCTATGGATGGAATATTTGTAGCAAAATCTGAGATTTCAAAATGGCCTTTAATTAATAAACTTTGTAAACTCGGAAAAACAATATTTGTAGAGAGACAAAATAGATTAAAAGCAAAAGAACAGACTAACTTTATTGGTAATAATTTAAAGACTGGTTATAACGTAATATTGTTTCCTGAAGGAACATCAAGTGATGGAAAGAAAGTTCTTCCATTTAAAAGTTCGTTATTTGGTACAATAGAATCTCAATCAACAAAAAACTTTTTTTTACAACCTGTTTCAATAACTTACACAAAACTTGATGGTATTCCTGTTGATAACAAATTTAGACCATTTTTTGCTTGGTTTGGTGGAATGGATTTACTTTCCCATGCTTGGAAGTTTATGGGCNTAGGGGTGAGTGAAGTAAAGATCAGTTTTCATAGAGCAAAAGAATTTTCAAGTTTTAAAAATAGAAAAGAAGCAACAAGATATAGTTTTGACTGTATTTCTTCTCAAGTTTCTGAAAATAATAAATCAATAGAAGTAGAAAACAAAATAAAACTCTACGAATTTAAATGCTTGTAATAAAAGAAAAAGTCTTTAATTATAATTTTTATGAATCGGTCCTTTTACATTAAAACATACGGTTGCCAGATGAATGATTATGATTCTGAAAAGATGAATGACATCTTGTTAAACAATGGATTTATAAAAACTAACAAAGTTGAAAATTCTGATGTTGCAATTCTTAATACATGCCATATCAGNGAAAAAGCTAGTGAAAAAATGTATTCTGACCTGGGAAGATTATCAGTTTTTAAAGAAAATAGAATTCGAGCTGGAAGTAATATGCAAATAATTGTAGCTGGTTGCGTAGCACAGGCTGAAGCAGATGAAATATTAAAAAGAAGTAAGTCTGTAGATTTTGTTTTGGGTCCACAAAATTTTCATGTATTACCAAAAATTCTAAAAAAAAATAGTTTAGAGAAAAAATTTACAAATTTTCTTTCTGATGAAAAATTTAACTCATTTCCTATATCTAATACAAAAGGAGTNAGCAGATTAATTACCATACAAGANGGTTGNGATAAGTTCTGTTCTTTTTGTGTTGTGCCTTACACTAGAGGAGCAGAATATTCGAGACCACCTGAGGATATTTTTGCAGAATCTCAAAATTTAGTGAATGCTGGAGCAAGCGAGATTACATTGCTTGGACAAAATGTAAGTTCTTATAGATCAAAGATATATGAAAACTCTTTAGAAAAAGAAATAAATTTAAGTGGTCTTTGCAAAATCTTATCTAAAATAAAGGGGTTAAAAAGAATAAGATACATAACATCTCATCCCAATGATATAAAATCCGATCTTATTAATGAGCACAAAAACAACAAAAAATTAATGCCTTTTCTACATTTGCCAATCCAATCTGGATCGAATAGAATTCTCAAAGAAATGAATAGAAAGCATTCAAAGGAAGACTATATTGAATTAATTAAATTAATAAGATCTGATGTTCCAAACATGGCTTTTTCCTCTGACTTTATTGTTGCTTATCCTGGTGAAACAAATCATGATTTTGAAGAAACTATTGATTTAATTGAAAAGATTAACTTTGCAAGNTCCTACTCTTTCAAATACTCTCCAAGACCAGGAACAAAGTCCTCGTTAAAAAAAGAACAAGTAGATGACAAAACTTCAACAAATAGATTAAAAAAAATTCAGGAATTACTCTTAACCCAACAAACAAATTTCAATAACTCTTTTATAAATAAAACTGTTGAAGTTCTAGTTTCTTCTCGTGCTAAAAAAAATAATCAATTTGTAGGGAGAACTAAATACCTTCAACCTGTACATTTTTTTTCATCAAAAAANGTAATTGGAGAAACTTTAAANATAAAAATAGATAATCTCACTTCATTTTCTCTGCACGGAAAAGTTTTAAATTAAAGTTTCATGAAGNTAATAAACAACGAACAAAAAGAGTTTTCTAAAATAATTTCATTTGATGACAATTTGATTTTGCCTATCATTTGTGGTGAGCATGATAAGTATTTAAAGATGTTAGAAAATGAATTGAACATCCAAATCTTACCAAGAGGTAATTTCTTGAAGATTATTGGAGCAAATGCAAGTGTAGATTTAGCAGAAAACGTTTTGATTAAGCTTTACAATCAAGCTGTTAAAAGTAATAATATTGACGGTGGGGAAATTATAGGAACTATAAATATCTTAAAAAATACTAAAACTGATAAAAACTTCAAAGATCCAGGTTTGNTGGATTCAGTTNTCATTTCTGCTGGAAAAAAAATAATTAAACCGCGTTCAAAAAAACAAGTTGATTATTTTAATATNGTNAAAAAAAAACAGATGGTNTTTTGTTGTGGGCCNGCAGGGACAGGNAAAACNTATCTNGCAGTTGCTTTTGCAGTTTCTATGTTAAAATCAGGCCAAGTTGATAAGATTATTTTATCCCGGCCGGCAGTCGAAGCTGGTGAAAGGCTTGGATTTCTTCCAGGTGANNTGAAAGAAAAAATAGATCCTTATCTAAGACCTATTTATGATGCCCTAAACGACATGTTGTCGTTTTCAGAAGTATTAAAAAAGATAGAATCTGGATGTATAGAGATTGCTCCGTTAGCNTTTATGAGGGGGAGGACTTTATCNAATGCTTTTATAATCTTAGATGAGTCTCAAAATACTACACCTATACAAATGAAGATGTTTTTGACAAGACTTGGTGAAAACTCCAAAATGATTATAAATGGCGACTTATCTCAAGTAGATTTGCCATCTGGAACTAAATCAGGCTTAAGGGAGTCAATAAATATTCTAAAGGATGTAAAAGAAATTGGTTTTGTAGAATTTATGGAAAATGATGTTGTTCGAAACACTCTTGTGTCAAAAATAGTCTCAAAATATGAAGAGTTTGAAAAAGATAAAGGTGTTGGAAAAAGATATTTTTAATCAACGTATCAAATTTTTATGATTGAAATTATTACAGATGACAAATTAGNTTGTGAGGAAGAAGACATTAAAGATTTTATTGAAAACGTCCTAACATTTGCNATTCAAGAACTCAAACCTAATTTTCAAAAAAAACCTTTTTATCTCTCTGTTTTTATTACCAATAATTTTGGTATTTCAAAAATAAACTCTAAATATAGAAATAAAAACTTTCCAACAAATGTTTTGTCATTTCCACAAAATGAAGAAAGAAAGATTTTTGATAATTTTAAATCAAAAATACTGGGGGATATTGTTTTGTCTTTGGAAAAAATAAGAATTGAATCTGTAGAACAAAATAAATCATTCAAAAATCACTTAACACATATGCTTATTCATGGATTATTGCATTTGTTTGGATATAACCANTTAAATGATAAAGATGCAGAAATTATGGAAAGATTTGAAACTAATATATTATCAAAATTACTAATACCAGCACCATATAACTAAAATTAAATGATTAAAAATTTCTTTCAAAAAATAAGATCTCAATTTGGTTTTTCAAAAAAAGACAGGATTAAAGATGTTCTCGAAAATTTAATTGAGGATGATGAGGACAGAGATAAAAAAATTGACGATGGGACAAAAAAAATATTTAAAAATGTTTTTGAAATTGATGAAAAATGCATTGAAGATATTATGATTCCAAGAGCNGATATTGACGCTATTTCTGAAGATTCATCGCTNCATGAATTAATATCATATATTGATAAAACCAGACATTCTNGNATACCTGTTTACAATAATAATTTAGATAAAATNACTGGTATGATCCACATTAGAGATATNTTCAGACACATAAATCAAAATGGNAAAGTAAATAAAAAAAATAAGATAATACAAAAATTGATGAGAAAAATATTGTTTTCTTCACCTTCAATGAAGATTCTAGATCTTTTATTAAAAATGAGATCTGAACAAATACACATGTCCATAGTTATTGATGAATTTGGTGGAACTAATGGATTAGTAACAATTGAAGATTTAGTTGAGGAAATAGTTGGAGAAATAAAAGATGAGCATGATTTTGAACAAGATTACAAAATTAAGAAAGTTTCAAAAAAAACTTATGAGGTTTCTGCAAGAATCACGATAAATGAAATCGAAAAAAAAATAGGCAAATTTCTAAAGTTATCTGAAAGGAATGAAGTTGACACATTAGGCGGGCTTGTTTTTTACTTAGTTGGGAGAATTCCAGAGAGGGGAGAAGTTATTTCTCACTCATCCGGAATTGAATTTAGTATTATCGATGCAGATACTAGGAAAATAAAGAAGATGCAAATAACTTTGAAGTAAATGAAAACTCAATCAAATTTTGTGCTACTAATTTCCGGAATTCTTACGGGAATTTCTTATTCCTTCCTATACCTAATACCAATTATAGTTATTTCATTTGCATATCTTTTTTTTTTAACTGAAAAATCAGCAACTCAAAAAAGTTCTTTTTTCATTGGTTGGATTTTTGGAACTGGTTTTTTTTTAGGATCTATGCATTGGATCGTCTTTCCTTTTTTAATATATGAAAAACATCTTTTTCTCTCTCCCCTCGTTTTGTTTGTTTTTCCAATTTTCCTAGGATTATTTTTTACAATTCCAACTTTNTTTCTTTACAATTTTGTGAGTAAAATAAACCCTGCTTATTTATATTTAAAGTGTTTCAGCTTAAGTTTTTTTTTTTTACTTTCTGAACTGATTAGATCAAATATTTTTGGAGGATTACCATTTAATCTAACAGCGCAAATTTGGGCTTATAATTCTGAGTTTATAAATATTGTAAGTTTTATAGGTGTGTTTGGACTAAGTTTTATTACACTTAATTGGTTAATAATATTGGCCTATTTAATTTTAGAAAAGAAAAAGAGTTTTTTTATTTTTTTCATTATATTCCCTGTTANTCTTTATAATTTAGANAATTTTTCCTTTAAAAAGAATTCTACATTAATNCATGAAAATATCGATATTAGAGTGATTCAGCCAAATATTCCTCAGGAGGATAAATGGGATAANTTAAAAATCCCNATTCATCTAGAAAAATTAATTNATTTAACAAATGCAAATTTAAATGAAGAAAAAACATACCTTGTTNTTTGGCCAGAGGTGGCAATTCCTTTTTACCTCAACGAAGAAGAAGAACTCGAGGAATATTTAAAGAAAGAAATAAAAGATAACGTAATATTAATTACCGGTGCATTAAGAAGAAAGTTTAACAGTAGCTACTTTAAAATTTATAATTCATTGTATTTAATTAATAAGGATAAAATTTCTGTTTATGATAAAAGAAAATTAGTACCGTTTGGTGAATTTGTNCCTTTAAGAAATTTATTAAAATTTACNAAACTAACTCAAGGTTCTACAGATTTTAGTAAAGGCTCAAATACAAAAAAAATAAATATTAAAATTGATGGTAAGGAATTTTTTCTTGAACCTTCAATTTGTTATGAAGCAATTTTCCAATCTTTTGTTNAATATAAGCCACAATTATTTATCAACATNACTAATGATGCATGGTTTGGAACNACAATTGGNCCTAAACAGCATTTAGCTGCATCNATTTTTAGAGCTGTNGAAAAAGGNAGCCCATTAATAAGGTCAGCTAATTCAGGAATTTCAGTTATTACGAATTCAAATGGGAAAATTCTAAAAAAAATTGACTTAAAAAAAGCAGGTTACATTGATTTTCAATTGTCAACCAATAACAATGAAACCTTTTTTATGAAACATAAAAATTATGCATTGGCTTTAACAATAATTTTTTTGGGAATAATTTCTTTAATGTCTGATTTAATAATTAAAAGAAAAAAGAATTGAAAAAAATAAAGAATTAACTTATTACTTGTTTTTCATGCAAAATAATAAANNAAATTTTCTATTTACAAGTGAGTCAGTCTCAGAAGGTCATCCTGACAAGGTATGTGACCAAATTTCTGATACAATTCTAGATCAATATATGAAAGCCGACAAAAATGCCAGAGTGGCATGCGAGACTTTNGCAACTACNAATAAAGTNATAATTGCAGGTGAAGTCAGTCTAAAAAAAAATTCTCACATGGTTGAAAATGATATAATAGAAAATATTATCAGAGAAAAAATTAAAAATATTGGTTATGAGCAAGAAGGATTCAGTTGGAAAAATGTTTCAGTTGAAAATCTTTTGCATAAGCAATCAAGTGACATTGCAATGGGTGTTGACGAGATTGAAAATAAAAAGGATCAAGGAGCTGGTGATCAGGGAATAATGTTTGGTTATGCTTGTTCTGAGACTCCAAATTTTATGCCCGCACCTATCGAATATTCGCACAGGATTTTAAAGAAACTTTCAAAATACAGGCGAGAAAATGATTCGTTTTTTGGACCTGACTCAAAAAGTCAAGTAACTGTTTTATATGAAAACAACATGCCAAAAAGAATAGAATCAATTGTAGTTTCAACTCAACACAATGACTCAGCAGGAAACAATGAGATAAGAAAAAAGGTTATAAAAATTATTGAAGAAGCACTTCCTGAGGTTGATATTCCAAACAACGATAAAATTTTAATTAATCCAACAGGAAGATTTGTTGTTGGAGGACCAGATGGTGATGCAGGCTTAACTGGAAGAAAGATAATTGTTGATACATATGGTGGAGCTGCTCCTCACGGCGGAGGAGCATTTTCAGGCAAAGATTATACAAAAGTTGATCGTTCGGCAGCTTATATTGCAAGATTTTTAG
>PAYV01000006.1 GCA_002715305.1 Rickettsiales bacterium
TGCCATCTTAAAAATTGAAGAACTTAAAAATCCCCTTCTTTGTAAATTCAACCATAAGGCTGAAATAAAAAAACCAAGTAAAATAATTAAAAGAGGGTTTATCGATTGAAACCAGCTAGCAGGAACTTCAAAATTAAAAAAATCAATAAATCTATTTGTTTTCTCATATGCAAATATATTCATCAAACCACCTGCTTGTTCAAAAGAAGCCCAAAAAATTATCAGAATAAGTGAAGCAAGAGCAATTAATTTAATTCTATCAATTTCTATTTTATTAAGTTTTAATTTTGTTTTTGTAGTTTTTTTAGGTTTTAAACTTAAATTAAAATTTTTTCTTCCATTTATGAAAATTATTTGCCCTAATACCATTCCAAGTCCAGCTAATGAGAAACCAAAGTGCCAACCATAAATTTCGCCAACATAACCAACGATTATACTCGCAAAAAAGGCCCCAAAGTTTATGCCTATATAAAAAATAGTAAAACCTTGGTCTCTTCTTAAATCATTTTCTTTGTAAAGATTACCAACCATACTAGAGATACTTGGTTTTAAAAGACCAACACCGCAAATTATTGAAAATAAACCAAAAAAAAAGAAATATATATGATTTATAGCAAGGGATAAATGGCCAAGACACAACAATCCTCCTCCTAGAATATCTGAGTTTTTTAAGGATAAATATTTATCAGCAACTATACCACCAGGTATACAAGCTAAATAAACCAATGCAGTGTACCAACCATAGAGTTGTATAGCATTTTCGTTAGACCATCCTAATCCAGGGTTTTTAGAGCTAGTATCAGAAATGAGGTATAAAACCAAAATAGCTCTCATTCCATAATAACTGAATCTTTCCCACAATTCTGTAAAAAAAAGCGTGGCTAGTCCTTTAGGCTGTTCAGAAAAATTTTTTAAAAGAATTGAGGTCATTTATTCTTCTCGGCTTTTCTTACTTGAGTCTCTGATCTCTTCAAGGTCTTGAAGATGTGTTTTTAAAGCATTGCTACTAATATTTATTTCTAATAAAAATAAAAAAATTGCAATTGAAAAAAAAAGTAAAGCCATAGAAAAAAATAAAAGACCAAAATATAAATTAAGAGTACCAGCCATTATAGTTATCAAATTACATAGGAATGATAAACCTGAAAAAAATTGCATCAATTTTACATATCTCAGCCTTTTATTTAGTACCTTGATTTGAGAAAGATATTTTTTGGCGGCTTTTTCACTTAAAGAAGTCTTTTTATCAATAAATTCAGTATGCATCTTTCGTATTAAACTACTAATAGAAATCCAACGGTTTCCAAATGTTAACATCATTAAAGGTATAGCCGGAAATAAAAAAGCTGAGTATGTTAAATCGAAAGATTGCATAAAGTTTTATCTGTAAATTTTATTATTATAATAAAAAATCTATTCTTAGAATAATATTTCAGTTTAATAAAGTAGAAATTTTATAGATCAAATTATTTTTAATAAATGGCACAAAAATTGCTCTTTTCTAGTAACTTTTGACAAATGTCAAAAATTTGAATTAAGGGAAGACCCAACAGCATAATATTTCCTCCCTTTAATGAAGCGGTCTTCCCCTTTCAAAATTAGTTATCAATATTTTCTATAAAATTCTTTAAGTATTGCAGTTTCTCCGTAGAAACGTCCTTGTAAGAACAATTAAATTTGTCTTTTATTAAACCGCAAATATGAGCATAAGGATTTCTACCTTTTGGATGATTTGGATGTTCCTGTAGTTTATTCTTTAAAGAATCTCCCTTTTTTAAAATTAAAGACCAAATTTGTTTTTTGTTTATATCATCCATTTACCTTATTCCAGTATTTGAACGTGTTCTTGCTTTTTTTTCTTTTTTTTTAAAAATCTTAAATTTTTTTTTATTTTTTTTTATTTTTTTTTTTTTAATAATATATTTATTTCCAGTTTTTGGTGCAGGGAGTTTTTTAAAGGTCCCATCATCCTTCATGAGAATATAATTTCCATCCATATCCATTATAATTTCATCTGACAAAGAAGGCGAAAAGAGAAAAATAGTGAGTAAAAAAAGAAATTTCATTTGTAAAAAAAATATTTTTTAAAGCTTTTAGTATCGATAGAAATATTATCTTTATTTAACTTTATACTTTTTTTTAGTTTCCATCCAGATTTTCTTAGATATGAAAGTTTTTTTGCAGACTCATTTCTATATTTTAATGCTTTCCACCAGGAGGAATTATCGGTTACCAAAATCATTTTTTTTTTCATTAGTCTAATCTATGATAGAAATTTGAATCTTCAAGTTTAGTTATAATTTTAGAGATTGACTTAAAGTTATTTTCTTTATTTTCTTTTTTTATCCAATCTTTGATATCATTAGCAATTTCATTTCCATTGATATCTCTTAAAATCATATGAAAATTATTCTCATAGATTTTTATGTTAATTAATTTGCTAAAATTTTTTTGAACTTTTGTATCCTTTAATATTTTAATTAATGGTTTTCTAGGTACAATCTCGTCAATCACGGGTATAATCAGTAATGTAGGGAATTTTGGGTTTAATAAGTATTCTTTTGTATCAATAAAAGACTGATCCATTAAATTTACAACCCCATGTAAACTTTTTAGATTCGGTTTGCGAATTACTAGAGGATCATTGGAAAATTCTCTCAACATCTCAATATTGTTGCTTGGCCTGATTTTTATTATTCCTTTTCCGCTAACCTTAAGTTTAGGAAAAATTGTTGAAAAAAATTTTAAAAACAGACTTTTAAAATAATTTGATTCTGAAAAATTCCAGATTGCTGGAGCTACCAATATAAGACCATCGAGTGGAAGTTCATCTATTTGATTTGCTAATGAAATAGAAATTGCAGCTCCCATACTTTCACCTAAAAGAAAAATTTTTTTTGAAGGATTTCTAAATTTTAGATCAAGTATAATTTTCTTTATATCATTACAATGCACTTCGAGTTGAAACCAATCGCCTGTCGAACTATTAGTCCCAAATCCCCTTAAATCAAAAGAATATGTTGAAATATTATGTTTAGAAAAAATTTCAGCTGGTTCTTTGAATGCGTTAGAATAATCATTATAACCATGAATAGCTAAAATTATTATATTGGAATTTTCTTCTGTCTGCCAATTAACTAGATTAAAATCATAATTTTTATTAAATAAGCTTTTTTGTATCTTTTCTTCTTGAGAAAAGATTGAGCATGAGTAAAGATTAACTACAAGAAGACTTGCAATTATTAGTTTTTTAAAAGTTTTAAAAATATATCCTCTAAATCAGACTCTTTGGTTGAAATTTCTTTCAGCTCAAACTTATTTTCCACAAATATCTTAACAATTTCAGCTGTACTAATCTCACTTTTTTTAAATCTTAAAGTTATTGAATTTGTAGTTTGTTTTATGCATAAATTTTTTAATTTTTTTGGGACATTTTTTACTTCAGAGTTAAATTCTATGATGAGTTCTTTATCATCTAACAGTTTTAATAAATTAACTTTTTTATCGCAAGCTATAACCCTCCCATGATTTATCACTGCTATTTGATCACACAAAATCTCGGCTTCTTTAAGATAATGTGTTGTAAGTATTATAGATACCCCATTTTTATTTAGTTTTTTTATTGAATCCCATAATTTTTTTCTTAGTTCAACATCTACACCTGCAGTAGGCTCATCTAAAATTAGAATTGGTGGATTGTGAACCATTGCCTTTGCTACCATAAGTCTTCTTTTCATGCCGCCAGATAAACTTCTTGAATATGCATTTTCCTTGTCATGCAAATCAAGCTCTTTAAGAATCTCAGTATTTCTAGAAAATTCTTTTTTTACTCCATAAAGTCCAGCTTGTATATCCATTATTTGTTTTGGAGTAAAAAAAGGATCAATATTAATTTCTTGAGGGACTACTCCTAGGTTTCCTCTGACGGTTTTTGGGTCAATCTCTATATCTATTCCAAAGACTTTTACAGTTCCAGAAGATTTATTAGCTAATCCAGAAAGAATATTGATAAAGGTACTTTTTCCTGCTCCGTTGGGCCCTAATAGCCCGAAAATTGATCCCTCAGGTATTTCAAGATCTATATGATCTAATGCATAAAAGTCTTTACCATCATAGCGTTTTGATAACTTTCTGACTTCTATTATTTTTTTTTTCATCAATTTCAAACTAATAATATTTTTAAAAAATAAAAAATATGATATTTTTCAAAGGTAATCATATGAATTCAAATTTTCAAACAGATTTAAAAATTATTGATGGCGATACTGTTAGTTGCAAAGGTGAAGGTTGGTCTAATTCACATCCTTTGATCTATTTAGACCTATCATCTGGAAAAACAATTTTATGCCCGTATTGCGGTTTGAGGTTTAAAAAGAAATGACTGCTGACAAAAAAAAAGATTTAGTTTTAGTTGATGGCTCCGGATATATTTTTAGAGCTTATTATGCTTTGCCCCCGATGTATAAATCTGATGGTGTCCCAGTAAATGCAGTTTTTGGATTTTGTAATATGTTACTTAAATTGGTTGAAGACATTCAAATGGAAAAGGGAGGTGAAGTATCGATTGCAGTGATATTTGATGCAGCCAGAGAAACATTTAGAAATGAAATTTACTCAGATTATAAAGCCAATAGATCTGATCCACCAGAGGATTTAAGACCTCAATTCGATTTGATAAAAAAAGTTCCTGAAGCTTTTAATCTTCAATCTATTGAGCTTCTGGGTTTCGAAGCAGATGATTTAATAGCCTCATATTCAAATGAAGCATCGAAACTTGGCAGAAAAGTAACAATTATCTCAGCTGACAAAGATTTAATGCAACTGTTGACTAAGGAAGTTTCAATTATAGACCCCATGAAAAAAAAAGAAATTACTAAAGAAACNGTAATGGAAAAGTTTGGAGTTTTACCTGAAAAGGTTATTGACGTCCAAGCACTTGCTGGAGATTCCTCAGACAATGTACCAGGTGTGCCAGGAATTGGACCTAAAATAGCATCACAATTAATTAATGAGTATGGTTCTGTAGAGGAATTAATTAAAAAAGTTGACTCTATAAAACAAGAAAAAAGGAGAATTTCAATAATTGAAAATAAGGATTTAGCAATAATATCCAAAAAATTAGTAACTCTAAAGCAGGATGTTCCGCTTCCTTTAAATATTGAAAAATTAGAATTCAAGCCATTAGATATTAATAAACTTTTAAAATTCCTTGATGAAATGGAATTTAATAGAATAAAAGCAAGTGTAATTTCTAAATATGGAAATTCATCTATAAAACAAGAAAAAAAAAAACATGGTATAATTGATGAAAATAATTTTTACTTGCCTTTAAATGAAAAAATTAATAACGAAAAATATGAATTAATTGATAATGAAAATGCTTTAATAGAATGGATTGAAATTGTAAAAGATTATGGTTTAGTAGCGATTGATTGTGAAACCAATTCTCTTAATGCAGTAGATGCCGACATTGTTGGCTTTTCAATGTCAATTGAAAATGGAAAATCTTGTTATGTACCATTAGGCCACAAAAATTGTACTAAGCAAATTAATTTGGATAGTTTTAAACAGATTGTTAAACCAATTCTAAATAGTGATTCTATTTTAAAGATTGGGCAAAATATTAAGTTCGACTTGATTGTACTAAGTAAATTAGGCTTAGATTTAAATAATATAGATGATACAATGCTTATGTCTTATGTTCTGAGAACGGGAAAAAGAGGACATGGTTTAGATGAATTGTCTCTAGACCTTTTATCATATGAAACACAAAAATATGATGAAGTTACGACCATTGGAAAAAAAAAAATATCTTTTGAAGAAGTTGAAGTTCATTCAGCTTTAAATTATGCAGCCGAAGACGCAGACGTAACTTTTAGACTTTATGAACTCTTAAAAATAGAGTTGATAAAAAATAAACTGTATGATTTCTATTTTTATGTTGAGAGACCTTTAATTAAAATTATAGCAGAAATGGAAATTAACGGTTGCAAAATTGATAATGATGCACTTGTTAAACTTTCATCTCAATTTTCTGAAAAAATAAAACAAATTGAAAAAAAAATTTTTGATCATGCTGGAGAAAAATTTAATGTCGGTTCTCCGAAACAATTAGGAGAAATTTTATTCTCTAAATTAAAATTACCATATTCCAAAAAGGGAAAAAGCGGCAATTTTCAAACAGATGTTAAAGTATTAGAAAAACTGAAATCAGAAAAGTTTGATATTGCAAGAAAAATATTGGATTGGAGACAATTTTCGAAATTAAAAAATACTTATTGTGAAGGTCTACTCACTAGAGAAAGTAAAAAAACAGGAAGGATTCACACATCATATGGAATGTCAAGTACACTTACTGGAAGATTATCATCAAATGACCCTAATTTACAGAATATACCAATTAAAAATGAAGAAGGGCGTCAAATTAGAAAATCATTTATAGCTTCAAAAGGTTTTAAGATTGTATCAATTGATTATTCACAAATAGAATTAAGAATTTTAGCTCATGTTGCAAAAATTCAAAGTCTAATAGATGCATTTCGTGAAAATCAGGATATTCATAGTGTAACAGCAAAAAATATTTTTCAAATTTCAGAAACTTCTTTAACAAGCGATCATAGAAGAAAAGCAAAAACAATAAATTTTGGAATTATTTATGGTATTTCACCTTATGGTTTAGCTTCACAACTTGATATTTCAAATAGTGAAGCAAAAAACTTCATTGATCAATATTTCCTAAGATATCCTGGAATCAAAGACTATATGAAACAGACTATTCAAAATTGTAGACAAACAGGTTCTGTTTTTACTCCATTTGGAAGAAGGATATTTATTCCTTTTATAAATGATAAAATTGCAACTAGAAGAAATTTTGCTGAGAGATCAGCAATCAATGCACCTATTCAAGGTGGAGCTGCGGATATGATCAAACTAGCGATGCCTAAAGTATCAAAATTTTTAAAAACAAACTCTTTAGATACTAAGATGCTTATACAAGTTCATGATGAATTAGTGTTTGAAGTTCCAGAAAAAGAAATTGATCTTATTGAAAATGAAGTACCTAAAATAATGACAAACGCACATGAATTAATTTTAAAATTAGACGTTCCTCTAAAGGCAGAAGTTGGAATAGGAAATAATTGGGACGATGCACATTAAGACGATGAGGCCAACTTGTGTAAATGGACGAATATACCCCTCAATTTTTTTGCATCATTAATTTTTTCTTTAAAACAAAATCTTGCTATTCTTTCTTTATTTCTCAAATCGAAACCATCAGGATCTATACCAATTAATTTCCAACCATTTTTATATTTTTTCAAGTTAGGTATTAATTTTGTTGCGTAGGAATTCACACTTTCAACATGACTTTCATTCATATGATTAATTATTGACCTTTCATGTGAAAAGAAATTAGAAAAACCTTTACATATTATTTCATTTGCCCCAAACCATTTAACCTGAGCAAATCCTCCGACTAAATGTGCACTTTTAATTTTCATTGTATAGAAATTCATATCACTGAAGCTTGAATAAAAATTAGACGTTGGATGCCTAGTTAAAAATCTCTCCATGTGCCTTTTATTTTTTGTAATTGTTAGTTCTCCAATTAAAGTAATTCTTGGACGAGACATTGGATCCTCGTATTCAAAAGGTAATTTTTTATTGTAAACAAATTTTGGAAAAAAATCATACATTTTTTGTTCTTCACAAATCATCAAAGAGCAAAGTTTCTTAAATTTAAGATTTTGTGTGTGTTCGGATAAGTCCGACAAAAGAAGAATTGGTGATAGGTCATAATCGAATGCGGTTAAAGTAAAAGTTGAATAAGGAAATACATTTTTTAATCTTAGTTTTTTTGATGAAAAATTACCTGGATCAAAATCTGTAGAAAGGAAACCTCTGGAGCATGATCTAACAAGTTGGCGAGCTGAGAAATTAATATTCATTGGTTTTTTTTTTTTATTTGTATAATCTAAGATAATCTATGAAAATTAAATTTTGTAAAACTAAGTTATTTTTTTTTTTAGTTTATATAGTTTTTTTATCACCAGTTGCAAGCACTGAAATCAAAAAATTAGTTACTCATGGAGGTTTTGCTTTTGAAACAATGGACGGACAAAAGAATAGTGCTGCTTACATTTCCTTTTTCAATAATTCTAACCAAAATTTTACAATTAACTCTGTAAAAACAGAAATAGCTAATAAAGTTGAAATTCATGATATTCAGATAGAAGAAGATATTGTAAAAATGGTAAAATTAAAATCATTAAATATAGGAAAAAAAGAGCAAGTTTTTCTTCAACCTGGAGGAAAGCATATTATGCTATTTGGTCTAAAAAGAAAATTGCAAGAAGGAGAAAAATTTAAAATTTCTTTTGTTTTTGAAAATAAAGACGAAATAATAGCTGAAATTTTTGTTGTTAATAAAAATCTTAGAGAAAATTATATTAATTAAAAAATGGAAGTTAAAACTTTCCATGCTACTTCAGTCGTCATTGATAGTTTTGGACTAATGATTTTAGGGCCAACTGGTATTGGAAAATCTGATCTAGCACTGCGATTAATTGATAATGGAGCTACACTTATAACAGATGACATTACAATATGTAAGAAAGTAAATAATAAGGTTTTATTATTTTCCCCAAATAAAACTAAAGGCTTACTCGAAGTAAGAGAAGTTGGTATTATTAATGTTCCTTATGTTGAAAATATTAATTTAGTCATGATTATAGATTTATTAAAAACAAATAATAAAAGAATTCCAGAAAGGAAATTCAAAAAGATTTTTGGATTAAAATTTCCTGTTTTGAGTCTAAATGGAAAAACTCCTTCATCTGTTATAAAAGTAAAAGTTAAGCTGAATGAAATTACAGAATTTAAAAAATAAAATTTTAATTGTAACAGGTCTTTCTGGTGCTGGAAGGACAACAGCTTTGAAAATATTTGAAGATATTGGATTTGAAGCAGTCGATAATCTTCCTTTTTTCTTACTCAATAGTATAGTTGAATCTAAAGTTAAAAAAAATTTGGCTATAGGAGTAGATATTAGGAGCAGGGAATTTAATGCAAAAAAACTTTCAAATTTAATTATCGAAAAAAAAAGAAAATTAGAGATTTCGATTCTTTTTTTTGATTGTGAAACTAATATTTTGATTAACAGATTTAAAGAAACTAGAAGGGAGCACCCTCTCAAATTAGATTTGCCTATCTCTGACACTATCAATAGAGAAAGAGTTTGGCTTGAACCATTAAAAAAAATAAGTGATTTTCATATCGATACTACAGGGTTAACACCACTTTTACTAAGAAAACAAATATCTGGATACTTTAATATTGACTCAAAAACAAAAATTAATGTAAGGATATTATCTTTTGGATTCAAATACGGAATACCCAGAGAAGCTGATTTCGTGTTTGATATGAGGTTTATAGAAAATCCCTTTTATGTTAGAAGTTTGAAGAAATTATCTGGCAAAGATGTTAAAGTAAAAAATTTCGTAGAAAACCAAAAGGTATTTATAGATTTTTTTAAAACAATAGATAATTTATTTGATAAAATTATTTCAGGATTTAAATCTGAAGGAAAAGAATATATAAATATTACATTTGGTTGTACTGGAGGAATTCACAGATCTGTGGTAGCTAGCGAACATTTTTTTAATATTTTAAAGAAAAAAAAACCCATGAATGTTTTAATTGATCATAGGGATTTAAATAAATGATTGGGATCGTAATAGTTAGTCACGAAAAGATTTCTAAAGAACTTGTAACTGCGCTAGAGCATATAGTCGGCAAACAAGAGAAAATTGAAGCAATCTCAATTTTCCCTGGAGATAATGTTGAAAAAAGAAGAAAAGAAATTATAAACGCAATAAAAAAAGTTGAGACTGGTAAAGGTGTTGTAATTCTAACAGATATGTTTGGGGGAACACCATCAAACCTTGCAATCTCGGTTATGGAAGATGAAAAAGTCGAAGTTATTGCTGGTGTAAATTTACCTATGTTAATTAAAATGAGTTCTCTTAGAAAAGATCATAATCTTAAAGATTTAGTTAAAAAATCTCAGGAGTCAGGAAGAAAATACATTAATGTTGCATCAGCTTTTTTTGGAGAATCTAAAAATTGAACTTAAAAAAAATTGAGAAAAAAATTTTGATAACAAATAAACTTGGTCTCCATGCTCGAGCAGCTGCAAAATTTGTAAATTTAACATCTAAATGTAGCTCCAAATTTTTAGTTAAAAAAGGAAAAAATTCTGTAAATGGTTCTTCAATTTTAGGTCTCATGACTCTAGCTGCTTCCAAAGGAACTGAGATTCAAGTTCAGTGTATTGGAAATAAAGCTGAAGAAGATTTGAATAAACTAGTTGACTTGATAAAAAATAACTTTGGTGAGGAAAAACCACTTCCAGAAAATTTAAATAAAGAAAAAATATATGAGGGAATAGGAGTCTCTCACGGTTTTGCAATTGGATATGTTGAAATCAAACATTCTTCAGCATTAAATTATTCAAGATATAATATACCAATATCAGGTATTAAAAATGAAATTAAAAGATTTGAAAAAGCAGTCAAAAAATCAATTTTAGATTTGAAAAATATTATAAAAAAGATAAGAGGCTCTAAAAACAATATTTATGAAGAGATGAAGTTTATGCTTGAAGCAAATGTATCCATTCTTACTTCATCATCTTTAATAAAAGATGCAAAAAAAAGAATCGAGAAAGACCTTGTTAATGCAGAACTAGCTATAAATGAGGAATTAAACAAACATTCAAAACAATTTAGCAAAATTAGTGATCATTATCTTAGGGATAGATTTGATGATGTTAGACATGTTTGTGGAAGAATTTTAGATAATCTTCAAAAAATTAAAAAAAAAAAAAAAACCTTATTTAAAAACAAAATACTAGTTGCATCTGAGTTTAGTCCAGCTGATCTTTTATCAGATTTCAAGACCCAAATCTCAGGACTTGTAAGTGTGTTCGGAGGACCTGAAGGTCATTTTGCAATTGTTGCAAGGTCATTATCAATAGCAACTGTAGTTGGAATAAAAGATATAGTTAAAAATTTAAATAATGATGAACTTATCATAGTCGATGGTGAAAAAGGTCGAATAATTCAAAATCCCTCAAAAGTAACTATGCAATATTACCAAAATAAAATAGAAGAACAAAAAAACCTAGATAAAAAACTTAATTTGTTTAAAGATTTTGTTCCTTTTACGAAAGATAAACTAAGAATTAAAATAGAAGCTAACGTAGACAATTCACAGGAAGTCAAAGAGTCAATGAAAAAAGGTATCGACGGAATAGGGTTGTTTAGAAGTGAATATCTTTTTATGAATAAAAAAACACTGCCAACAGAAGATGAACAGTTTAAATTGATAAAGAAATCCCTTTTATACTTGGAAGGAAAGACATTAACTATTCGTACACTTGATATTGGTAATGATAAGCAAGTTCCATCAATGGAAAAAATATTATCAAAGTCTCCCAATCCAGCCCTTGGTTTAAGAGCAGTAAGACTTGCGTTAGCATTCCCTAAAATATTTAAGAAACAAATCTCAGCAATTTTAAGGGCTAGTAAATATGGTAAAATTAGAATTATGCTCCCAATGGTCTCTAATGTAAATGAAATAGAAGAATCAAAAAAATTGATTAATGAGGTACGAGACGGGTTAATAAAAAAGGGGGTTAAAATTTCGGAGAAGAATCCTGAGTTAGGAATATTAATAGAAACACCAGCTGCAGCTCTAATATCTGAACAGCTTTCAAAGAAATGTGATTTCTTTGCAATAGGATCAAATGATTTAACTATGTATACTCTTGCAATTGACAGAGGTGACGAGGAAGTAGCGAAAATTTATGATCCAACTCATTTATCAGTTCTTAAATTAATTAAGTTAACATGCAATTCGGCCAAGAAAGCAAAAATTCCAATAAGTGTTTGTGGCGAAATGGCTGGAGATACGATTTTTACATCGCTATTAATAGGAATGGGTATAAAAACTTTGTCAATGAGTAGTTCAAGAATCTTAAGAGTTAAGCAATTTATAAGTAAAATTGATTCGGCCGATGCAAAAAAAATTTCAGAAGATATTTTGAATGAAGAAGATAATGTGCTAATCAAAGAAAAATTAAAAAATTATAACATGAAGGTTAGGAAACTAATTTTTAATAACTAAAGGATTAAATGTGGAAGATTATAAAGTTAAAGATATATCGTTAGCAGATTGGGGACGTAAAGAAATAAACATAGCAGAGTCAGAGATGCCTGGATTAATGAGCTTAAGGGATGAATATAAATCACAAAAGCCGCTAAATGGTGCAAAGATTGCTGGATGTCTTCATATGACAATTCAAACAGCAGTATTAATTGAAACATTAATAGATTTGGGAGCATCTGTTAGGTGGAGTTCTTGTAATATTTATTCTACGCAAGATCAAGCAGCTGCGGCAATAGCTGAAAAGAAAATACCAGTTTTTGCTTGGAAAGGCGAAACAGAGGAAGAATTTTGGTGGTGTATAGAAAAAACACTTGATGGTCCTAATGGTTGGAAGCCTAATATGATATTAGATGATGGAGGTGATCTCACAAAGCTATTGCATGAAAAGTTTCCATCATACCTTGATAAAATTTTAGGAATTTCAGAAGAGACAACAACAGGAGTTCTCAGATTAATAGAAATGGAAAAATCGGGATTACTTAAAGTTCCAGCAATAAATGTTAACGATTCGGTAACAAAGTCTAAATTTGATAATAAATATGGATGTAGAGAAAGCTTAGTTGATGGAATAAGAAGGGCTACAGATGTAATGATGGCAGGAAAAGTTGCAGTCGTTGCTGGTTATGGAGATGTAGGTAAAGGATCAGCAGAAAGTCTAAGAAATGCTGGCTGTAGAGTTCTCATAACAGAGGTAGATCCTATTTGCGCATTACAGGCAGCGATGGACGGTTATGAGGTTACAACAATGGAAAATGCTTCCAAAAGAGCTGATATTTTCGTTACTGCAACGGGTAATGTTGATGTTATTACAATTGACCATATGAGAGAAATGCGTGATAGAAGTATAGTATGTAATATTGGTCACTTTGATTCAGAAATTCAAATTGAAGCATTAAGAAATCTTAAATGGCAAAATATAAAACCTCAAGTTGATGAGATTGAATTTCCTGATGGGAAAAAAATTATAGTACTAGCTGAGGGACGATTAGTAAACTTAGGATGTGCAACAGGTCATCCAAGTTTTGTTATGTCAGCCTCATTCTGCAATCAAGTACTAGCACAAATTGAATTATGGAAAAATAATAAGAATTATAAAAATAAAGTATACGTACTTCCAAAAAAACTGGACGAAAAAGTTGCTGAGATACATTTAGAAAAAATTGGAGCTATGCTTACTAAATTATCAAAAAAACAAGGTGAATATATTAATGTTCCGGTCGCCGGGCCGTTCAAGTCAGATCAATATAGATATTGAGATAAATTTATTTCAATGAAAGATTATATTTTTTAGTTAGATCATATACTTCATCTTCAGCCTCAAGCCAAAGGGGAATAGCATCGTTTAAAATTTCAAAACCCTTAGAAGTAATTTTAACTTTTTTATGACGACCATCCGGGCTTTTAACATTTTCAATAACACCTTGTTTTTTTAAAATCGCAAGGCTTCTTGTTAGTGTTGTTCTATCGATATATAAATCTTTAGATAATTCAGTTATTAAATAAGGTCTTCCAGATGCCAAAGAAGAAAGTATGGCAAGTTGCGTAATTTTTATTCCGGTTGCCCTCAGTTTTTTGTCATAAAATTGAGTTATTACTCTTGATGCTTGCCGTATTCTGAGACACTTACAACTAAGTAATTGTCTATATTTATATGAATTTACATCAGTCATTATGAATGTATGTACATTAGTGATTATTTTATAACCATTGAAATATATTCACAATATAAAAAACTCTTTACAAAATTTAATTTTTCTAAAATAAATCAATTCCCAAACATATAAAAATAATTGTTAAAAAGATTCTTCATTCAAAATACTTGAGCTAGACATTTATTTAATTTAAATTATCTTTCAACATATTCCAAAACTCATAATAAATTTTATAATTAAAATTCCTGATATTTTTAAAAAAGACATGCTCGTTTGGCTTATCGTTATTGATTTCAATTCCCCATAGCGACTTGTTATCATATGGAAGAGTTCCATAACGCAAATCTGCAATTAAATTATTGTAATCAGGATGTAAATAAATGTAATTATCAGAAAAATAGGCAAATCGAATAATATCTTTTCGTTGAGTAGAGCTTTCATTGAGTTTTGGAAAAACAGTATCTTTATCAATAACTTTAACTCTTGATCCTTCTTTAAACTTTGGAATACCAAAAAATGGAAAATAAATAGCATCAATAAAATATTGTTTATTGTTTTGATATACGCTTCTCCAAAGAAAATTATTTCCAATTGTTGGTTTCAAAAAAAGTCTTTCTATTTTATGTTCTCTATCTTTAGCAATATTTTTTACATAATCTTTAACCTGTTGATATTTAATAAAATTAAAGCTCAAATGAAGTAAACAAAAAAGGAAGCCAATCCTAATTGTTAATAAGGAATTTCGTATAATTGAAATTAAAAAAAAAATAAGAATTGATCCTGTGAATATAGGATCAATTATAGATATAATATTTAAACCAACTCTATAATCAGAAAATGGCCAAAATAATACAGTTCCATAGCTTGTACATGAATCAAGGAGACCATGTGATAAATATCCTAGAAAAGAAAACAGATAAATTTGTTTAAATGGCAATTTTTTTCTTAAAAAGACAAACAATATTAAAGATACAAAAAAACTACCAATTGGTGAAAAAAATAATGAATGAGAAAAATGTCTGTGATAATCAACTGATAGTAATGGGTCAGCGGAGGATCTTATAAAAATATCAAGGTCGGGTGCAAGACCTCCAACAAAGCCACAAAAGGATGCCCTCCTTAAATTAATTTTCTTACTGAAAGAGGTTGCAATACAACCACCTAGCAAACCTTGTGAAACTGGATCCATTAACTAACAAGTAAATCTATTAAATAAAGTAATAAAATATAATATTAACGATCTTTTCTTAACTTTTGTGGTTTTTTATCTGAGTATGACTTTATATAACTATTTTTTGTCTTTTTATCCTTAAGGGAAATACTGTAACAGCCGTTTTCTTTTCCATACTCTTTGGCTAATGAGTCAACAAAACTAGCGGACAATGTTGTTTTTACATTGAAAAGCAAAGCTAAAAATAAGACTAAAAATTTCATATTCTAAAATTGGTTATTAAAATTTTGTTTTCAACTAAAATTTATTTGGCGGAGAGAGAGGGATTCGAACCCTCGAAACAGTTGCCTGTTTACACGCTTTCCAAGCGTGCGCCTTCAGCCACTCGGCCACCTCTCCTTTTTAATCATTCGAAGTTTTCAAAACGTTAATAAATGCTGATTGAGGAATTTCGACCTTCCCAAATTGACGCATTCTTTTTTTACCTTTTTTTTGTTTATCCAGTAATTTGTTTTTTCTTGTAACATCACCACCATAAAGCTTAGCTGTTACATCTTTTCTATAACTACTTATTGTTTCTCTAGCTATTATTTTACCTCCAATAGTTGCTTGAAGTGGTATCTTAAATTGTTGTCTTGGAATGAGATCCTTCAATTTCAAACAATAATTTTTACCTCTAGAATTTGCTTTAGTATTATGACAAATAAAAGACAATGCATCTACTGGTTCAGAATTTACAAGAATCTGTACTTTCACTAATTCACTTTCTTGATACCTTAAGAATTCATAATCAAAGCTGGCATAGCCACTAGTAATAGATTTCAGTTTGTCATAAAAATCAAAAACTACTTCTGCTAATGGTAATTCATAAATAATCATTGCACGTTTACCAGCATATGTAAGATCTTTTTGAACCCCCCTTCGATCATTACAAAGTTTCATTACTGATCCAAGATATTCATCAGGAAGTAGAATTGTTGCCTTGATAATTGGTTCGTATATTTGTTTAATTTTTGTAGTTTCAGGGAGAAGGGTTGGATTATGAACATCTATTTTTTCTCCATTTGTTTTATCAATTTTGTATACGACTGATGGTGAGGTAGTAATAAGGTTGATACCAAACTCTCTACTCAGTCTTTCTTGTATTATTTCAAGATGAAGTAATCCTAGAAAGCCACATCTAAAACCTAAACCCAAAGCAGCGGATGATTCTGGCTCGGACGAAAAACTTGCATCATTCAGTGCCAGTTTTGAAATACTATCTTTTAGAAGATCATAGTCATCAGCATCAACAGGATATAGTCCACAGAATACTACTGGAATACTAGGTTTAAACCCTGGTAAAGGATTAGTAGCTGGTCTCAATTCATCTGTTATTGTATCACCAACTTTACAATCACTTACGTGTCTTATACCAGCTGTAAAAAAACCAATTTCGCCTGCTTTAAGCTCATTAGTATAATTAATTTTAGGTGTAAAAAATCCACATTTTTCAATTTGATATACAGCTTCTGTACCCATCATTCTAATTTTCATTCCTTTAATTAATTTTCCAGAACGTATTCTCACTAATATAATTACCCCTAGGTAAGTGTCATACCAGCTATCTACTAACATACCCACAAGATTACTTTCCTGATCTATATTTGGATGAGGTAATCTTTTAATTATAGCTTCAATAAGCTCTTCTATGCCTTCTCCAGTTTTTGCAGAAACTGCAATTGAATTTGATGCATCTATACCAATAACATCTTCAATTTGTTTTTTTATTCTATCTGGTTCGGCAGAGGCTAAATCTATTTTATTTAATACAGGTATTATTTCATGATTATTTTCAATTGCTTGATATACATTTGCCAAAGTTTGT
The DNA here is from genome assembly GCA_002715305.1 of Rickettsiales bacterium. GTDB lineage: Bacteria > Pseudomonadota > Alphaproteobacteria > Methylaequorales > Methylaequoraceae. Next base: position 16,922 of record PAYV01000006.1, read on the forward strand.
GCTTCAACACCTTGAGATGCATCAACAACTAAAAGTGAACCTTCACACGAAGCCAATGATCTACTTACTTCATAGGAAAAGTCGACATGACCTGGCGTATCCATGAGGTTTAGGTTATATAATTTATCTTCAAATTTATATTTTAAATACACTGTTTGGGCTTTAATTGTAATACCTCTCTCACGTTCAATATCCATAGAATCTAAAACTTGATCCTTCATTTCTCTATCTGAAAGTCCACCACATTTTTGGATTATTCTATCTGCAAGTGTTGATTTTCCGTGATCAATATGTGCAATTATTGAGAAATTTCTTATATTTTCCATTAAAATTATCTAAGTTTTGCATTAAATTTTGTTGTTATATCTTTAATTATTTCATCTGATATTTTTTGAATTTCGCTGTCATCAAGAGTTTTTTTGTCAGATTGAATCTTAACTTCAATTGCTAGAGATCTTAAATCAGGATTAGATTTCTTATTTTCATATGAATCGAATATATTAACATCCTTGATTAAGTTAATATCAATTCTTCTTATTGATGATATTACCTCACTTGATAAAACGTTTTTATTAATTTCAAAAGAGAAATCTCTTATAGACATTTGATATGGTGATGTTTCAAGTTCATTCTTTGAGATATTTTTTTTTCTATTAAACGTTAGTAATTCTGTTAAATTTAATTCTAAAGCACATAAAGCTTGATCTAGATCAAATTTTTTCAAAACTTTTGGATGAAGCTCGCCAAAGTTTGCGATTGTTTTATTTGCAAAGCTTATTGATCCACTTTTACCTGGGTGATAATAATTTTTTGATTCATTTGATTGTCTTAAATTTTCACTACTAAATCCAATATTTTCTAAGATACTAAATAAATCTGCTTTTACATCAAAAATATCAAAGGGTCTGTCCTTTTCGATCCAATTTTTTTCATACATTTGTCCAGATCTTATTATTGATACGAAATCTGATTGTTCACCTGGTTCATATCCTTTGAATATTGGTCCTATTTCAAAGACTGAAAAATTTTTAATGTTTTTATTATTATTATTTTTTACTATTTTTAGTAAATTTATTAATAAATTTGACCTCAAACAATCTAACTCTGCACTAATAGGATTTTGAATTTTTACAAATTTATCTATTTTAAAAATATCTTGAAGTTTTGAATCAACGAATGACCAAGAAATTATTTCCATAATATTTCTACTAACTAACAATCTTTTTATTTTTCTTATTATTTCCTGATTATCTCCTGAAAATTTAAAACTATCATTATTTAAAAATTCAGGTTTCTGACTAGGAATATTTTCGTACCCAAAAATTCTGGCAATTTCCTCAATAAGATCTTCGGGGATCTTTAGATCTGGTCTCCAAGATGGTGGTATTACTGAAATCTTTTCATCCTTCTGCTTAGTATTACAACCAAGGGCCTCGAGTTTTTCGATAATGAATTTTTTTTCAATATTTACTCCAAGTACCTCATTAATTAAAAAATTATTTATGTCAATTTTTACTTCATTAAAATTAAAGGAATTATCTGAGATTATTGAACCAACTTTCCCCCCGCAGTTCTTAATGATCATTTCTGTAGCAATCTCCATTCCTTCCAATGTTGATTTTGGATCTATACCTCTTTCAAATCTATATCTTGCATCGCTTAAAATGTTAAGTTTTCTACCTGTATCTGCTATTTTTTCAGGTGAAAAATATGCAGATTCAAGAAGTATATTGTTTGTATTTTCATCACAGGCAGAATTTTTCCCACCCAATATTCCAGCCAAACTAATGATTTTTTCGTCATCACATATCACTATCATTCCTTCATCTAAGTTATATTCTTTATCATCAAGTCCCAAAAAATGTTCGCCTTTTTTTGAATGCCTAATGCAAATATTTCCTTTAATTTTATCAAGATCGAAAATGTGTAATGGCCTACAGGAATCAACAGTTAAATAATTGGTTACATCGACTAAGCTTGAAATTACTTTTATGCCACTATTCCTTATTCTTTTAATTACTTTATCAGGTGACTGTTCATTTTTTACATCTTTAATTTGTCTTAGAAGAAATTGAGGGCAGTCAGAATTTTTTAAATTATTTGTAAGTTTAACAGATGTTTTAAAATTGATTTTGTTTTGATTAACTTTTCTTTTAGATAACTTACCGAAACCAGCAGCACTTAAATCTCTAGCAATTCCGTAAACACCGGCACAGTCTATTCTATTAGGGGTAATTGCAATTTCAATTTTGATATCCTCATCATCTATGTAGTCCGAAAATGAATTTCCAGTCTTATAATTTTCGTCTAACTCTATTATACCTTGAGAATTTTCATTCAATCCCAACTCATTCTCAGAACATAACATACCATTAGATTCAATTCCTCGAATTTTACTTCTCTTGATTGTAAATTCTTCATTGGTATTTGGTTTAATGATTGATCCCAAAGGCGCTAAAACAGTTATAAGATTTTTTTTAGCATTGTTAGCCCCACAAATAATTTCTAAATTTTTTTTTCCATCAAAAACATCGCAAATACTCAACTTATCAGCATTTGGATGTTTTTTTATATCTACTATTTTTGAAACAATAAAACCTGATAATTGATTTTTTGGGTTTTCTAAATTTTCAACTTCCAACCCGATACTTGTTAGTTTTTTACAAAGTTCCTCTATGGAAGAATCAAAAATTAAATATTCTTTTAACCACTTAACTGTAAATTTCATTTCTTATACCTATTAATTACCCTTTAGAATCTAGAAATGAAAAACCGTAATGATTTAACCACCTCAAGTCGCCATCAAAAAATTTTCTAAGATCTGGCATGCCATATTTTAGCATAGCAAGTCTTTCTATTCCCATTCCAAAAGCAAATCCCTTAATATTTTTTTGACTAATTCCTGATAAATTAAAGACTTCTGGATGGACCATCCCACAACCAAGAACTTCCATCCATTGGTTACCTTCTCCTAAATGTATTTTTCCTGATTCAATTTTACAATTAATATCTACCTCGGCAGAAGGCTCAGTAAATGGAAAATACGAAGGTCTAAATCTAAGTTTCAAATCATACTTATTAAAAAATTTTTTGCAGAAATATTCCAAAAACCATTTTAGATTCCCAAAATTTACATTTTTATCGACAATAAGACCTTCAACCTGATGAAACATAGGTGTGTGAGTAATATCTGAATCACAACGATAAGTTCTTCCTGGTGCAAAAATCTTTAATGGAATTTTATTTTTTTCTAAGCTACGAATTTGAACAGGAGATGTATGAGTTCTCAAAACATTATTCTTATTACCGTTAGATTCCAAATAAAAAGTATCATGCATTTGTCTTGCAGGATGGTTTTTAGGTATATTTAATGCTGTAAAATTATAAAAGTCATTTTCCACATCAGGACCCTCTTCATAAGACAATCCCATTTCATTAAGTATTAAAAAGATTTCATTAATTGTAAAACTTATTGGATGTAATTTTGCTTGAAAATCTTTTGATTCTCTTGTTGGCAATGAACTATCAATAAATTCAGATTTTAATTGTTGATTTATTTGTTGATCTTCAAGATTAATTTTTTTTTTGTTTATAGAACCAAAAAAATCTGACTTAAAGTTATTTAATTTTTTCCCAAGAATTTTTTTATCTTCTTCATTTAATGACGAAAGGGATTTTAATTCATTATTTATGATTCCATTCTTACCAAAATATTTTACCCGAAATTCTTCAAGAGTTTTTAGATCCTCACTCTTTTCAACATCAATCAGAGCTGATTGAAAAAGTTGATCATAATCTTTCATTCTCGAATTTGTCTTAATTAGTTCTAATTTTTGTTACAATTTCTTTAAATGACTCAGGTTCTTGAGCTGCGAGATCTGCAAGTACTTTTCTATTCAAATTTAAATTAACTTTTTTAAGACCATTTATAAAAGTTGAGTATTTTATGCCATGTAATCTACAACCTGCATTGATTCTTTGAATCCATAGGCTTCTAAATTGTCTTTTCTTTACTTTTCTATCTCTATAGGCATATTGGCCAGCTTTTTCAACAGCTTGATTTGCCACTTTAAAAGTATTCTTTCTTCTTCCATAGTAACCTTTAGCCCTGTGTATTATTTTTTTATGCCGGGACTTTGTTATGGAACCACTTTTTGCTCTAGACATTTAAACTCCAATTATATTTTAACATTCATATATTTCTTAACAATTTTTGTATCTTGTTTAGACATTATAGTTGGACCTTTTGAAAATCTTTTCATTTTCTTACTTCTTTTAGAAAGATTATGCCTTTTACAACTAGGAAACATTACAACTTTTCCAGTTGCTGTTACTCTGAATCTTTTTTTTGTCCCACTTTTTGTTTTAATTTTTGGCATACTTATATTTTTTTTTATTTATATAGTTTTTTTTTCATTTAGCAAGGGTCTTTTAAAGGGATTACCTAGGAGCTACCACCATAATCATATGCTTTCCCTCAAGGGTTGGGACCTGTTCAATTTTTGCTATTTCTCCTATTGCACTCTCAAGTTTTTTTAAGATTTCCATACCTCTTTCATGATGAGCCATTTCTCTACCCTTAAACCTCAATGTTATTTTGACTTTATCACCATCATTTAGAAATCTATGAATGGATTTAAGTTTTACACTATAATCGTGATCTTCTATTCCTGGTCTAAATTTTACTTCTTTAACTTCAAAAGTTTTTTGTTTTTTCTTTGCTTCAGCTTGCTTTTTCTGAATTTGATATTTGTATTTTCCATAGTCTATTATTTTACAAACCGGAGGAGATGAATTAGGAGAAACCTCAACAAGATCTAGACCTTGATCAAATGCAAGTTGAACTGCTTTAGATTTCTCTAAAACACCAATCATCTCACCTTTTTCTGATATAACTCTAACTGTTTTTGCTGAAATACTATTATTGATAGCAGGACCCTGCTTTGAACTTTGAGTAAACTTCCTCATATTTTTTTTATTTGCATATTAAAATTTATCCCTTTCCAAATTTAAAACAATTAACAACTATAAAATAATTCATATATTAATCTATACTGCAAGAATTTTTTAATTTTTTTATTAATTCTTCCATAGAGAGTTTGTATTGTTTTTCTTCTCCATGAACTCTCAGAGTGACTAATTTTTCCGTACTTTCTTTTTCTCCAATTATTATAATAAAAGGAATTTTTTCTAAATTAAGTTCCCTAATTTTGTAGTTTAGTTTTTCATTCCTTATATCGAGCTTGCATCTAAAGTTCTTTTTCAAAAGAACTGTGTAAATTTCTTTACAAAATTTTATGCAATTTTCATTAATTGATGTAACCGCAATTTGAACAGGTGATAACCAATAAGGTAGTCTCCCCGAGTAATTCTCAATTAAAATACCAATAAATCTCTCAAATGAACCAAGAATTGCTCTATGAAGCATCACAGGTCTCTTTTTTTTCCCATTCTCATCAATAAATGAAGCATCAAGTCTTTCAGGAAGAACAAAATCTACCTGAAGAGTTCCGCATTGCCAATCTCTTCCAATAGCATCTCTAAGTACAAACTCTAATTTTGGTCCATAGAAAGCACCATCACCAGGGTTTAACTCATAATGATAACCAGCAGTTTCTATGGCTTCAAGAAGAGCTTTCTCTGCTTGATCCCATACCTTATCTTCACCAGCCCTTTTTTGCGGTCTGTCAGAAAATTTAATTAAAACATCGTGAAAACCAAAGTCCTTATATATGTTCATTAATAATTTACAAAATTTTTGGGTTTCAGAGGTTATTTGTTCTTTTGTACAAAAAATATGAGCATCGTCTTGAACAAAAGCTCTAACTCTCATTAGTCCATGAAGAGCACCTGAAGGTTCATTTCTATGACAAGAACCAAATTCTGCCATCCTAATGGGTAATTCTTTATAACTTTTAACTCCTTGACGAAAAATTTGAACATGACAAGGACAGTTCATTGGTTTAATTGCAAAAATCTTATCCTCAGATTTTGATATAAACATATGTTCTCGAAATTTTTCCCAATGTCCAGAATCTTTCCACAATGAACTATCAAGCAAAATTGGCGTATTTACTTCATCATAACCCGAATCTTCAAGTTTTTTTCTTATGTAATCCATTATTACTCTGTATAAAGTCCAACCTTTTGGATGCCAGAAAACAGATCCGGGAGTATTCTCTTGAAAATGAAAAAGATCTAATTCCTGTCCAATTTTTCTATGATCTCTTTTTTTCGCTTCTTCAATCATATTTAGGTGTTTCTCTAATTCTTTTTGGGATAACCAAGCTGTTCCATAAATTCTTTGCAACATCTCATTTTTTGAATCGCCTTTCCAATAAGCACCAGATATTTTTGTTAATTTAAATGATCCTATGAATTTTAAGCTAGGAAGATGAGGCCCTCGACATAAATCAATAAATTCTGTATCACCTTGTTGATAAATTTGAAAGTTACTATCTTGGTCAGATTGATTAATAATTTTTATTTTATAATCTTCACTTCTTGTTTTGAATAGATTAAGGGCTTCTACTTTTGTTTTAAAAGATTTGTTAATATTGTCTCCTCTTGAGACAATTTTTTTCATTTCATTTTCAATCTTTGGTAAATCATCTGATGATATTGGTTGGTCAAATAGTACGTCATAATAAAATCCATTTTCTATTGTAGGACCTATGGCTAATTTTGACTTTGGGTATAAGTTTTTAACTGCCTTTGCTAAAACTTGTGCAGCTAATGTGTGTCTCATAATTTCTAAACCCTCTGAACTATTAATAGTAATTATTGATACGGATGCATCTTGATCAATATTATCACTAAGATCTTTTTGAACCCCATCAACTTTTATTGCTATAGCTTGTTTTGAAAGTGACTTTGAAATTGATTGAGCAATTAAATTACCAGTTACGTTTTCTTTAAAGTTTTCAATTCTTCCATCTGGAAAAGTAATTTTTGGCATCTTTTTAATTAAAATAATTGTCTAGTTATGTCAATGTTTTGATATCTATGAAAAGGAATTAATTTCTTTTTCAATTGTATTACAAAATTTTTCAAAGTTATTTTTATAATTAAAAATCTTAACATTTTTTCCAACTGGAGCGCAAAGTTTTGGATCTGAGTGTTTTGTAAAGAATACAAAAGTTGGCATATCTCCATTTGCAATAACATGGATTGGCCCAGTGTCATTACCAATAGAAACTGTACTGTTTTTTGATAATTTTGCTATGTCAAGAATATTAGTTTTAGCACATAAATTTTTTATACTTGGGTGGATTTTTTCTAAACTTGAACATATTTCTATATCGTCATAAGACCCAATCAAAATTGGTAAAATTTTTTTCTCCAGTAAAGTATGAATTATATGGTTAAAAACTTTGTATGGAATTCTCTTGTTTGTTCTTTTCTTTGAACCACCAGGAACAATTAATGAATATTTAATTTTAGAATTAAAATTAATCCTTTTTGATTCAAAAAGCCATGCGATATCGATTTTTTTTAAAAACTTTATTGAACTAATTTCTAATTGTTCTTTCTGTCTATCAATTGTGTGCATATTATCTCTTAAAGTATTTGCGTGATTAAAACTTGCATAGTCTCCGATACCAGATGTTTTAATTCCTAATTTAAAGAAAATTGAAAGATATGACGAAGATCTCTTGGATGTTTGAAGGTCATAAACAAATTCAAATGAATTTACATCTAATTTTTTCTTTATTTGAATTTTATCATAAAAGTAGAATAGTGATCTCTTGATTACTACGATTTCTTCAAACCATTTTGATTTAATAAAGATTTGGTCATAGGGGGGTTCAGTTAACAAAACCACTTTTTTCCTATGGTGTGAAACAATTGAGTATATTGCACGAAGCGAAAGAAAGATATCGCCTAAACCTCCAAATTTAATTATTAGAATTCTTTTTGTGTTTTTCAATTAATTCCTCGTAAACACTTAGGGTTTTATTTAACATTTGTTGAAGACTAAATTTTTCTACAACTCTCTTTCTTGCATTTTTTCCAACTAAATCTTTTTTATTTTGAGGCAAATCAAGAACTTGAATTATTTTATCTGCGAGCAATTCTGAATTACCTGGTTCAACTAGCCAGCCTGTAATGTTATTTTCAATTATTTCTCTCGATCCCCCATGATTTGAAGCAATTATTGGTTTTGTCATTGATGATGCTTCAGCAGATACCCTTCCAAAAGCTTCTGGCTCTATGGATGTTGATAAAACTATATCGGCAGTAGAGTAAACCGCAGGCATATCCATTAAATGTCCGCAAAAAGAAAACCTATTTTCTAATTTTGACTCTGTAATTTTTTTTTCTAGTTTTCTCAAAAGATTATTTCTATTTTGGGCAGAACCTACAAATATAAATAAAAAGTTTAAGTCAGGTTTTTTTTTAGAAATAATTTTAGCTGCGTCTATTGCAATTTCATGACCTTTCCAAGAAGTAATTCTTCCTGGAAGTAAAATAATATGAGTGTTTTCTGCAATAGATAAACTTGATAAGAAGTTTTCTTTTCTTGTTTGAGCTATTGAACTAATATCAAAATATGCGGTGTCAATACCCCTATTAATTTTTACTAATCTATTTTTGCATTCTGGAAAAAAAAGTCTTATATGGTCGTCAATAAATTTAGAAATAGAGATAACTTTGTCACCTTTAGTCATTAATTTATTATAACTTCTTTTAAGAAGAAATTTATTACCACTGTAAGTTCCATGATAGGTTGTAACAAGAGGAATTCTTTTTTTTTTTATAATATTAGAAAAGCAGAATGAAGGCCATCTACTTCTTATGTGAACAATATCAGGATTCAGTTCATCAAGAATTTTGTTAAATTGTTTTCTTGAAGATAAAAAATTTAAAACCCCTTTTTTGTTAAGTTTAATTTCATGATGAGAGACACCCTTATATTTGTATTTTTCTGCCATATCACCGCCAGATGATATAATCGCAGAATTGTATCCATGATCAATAACTGTTTTAGCAACATCAAGTGTTCCTCTTTCAACTCCACCACCACTTTGGTCTAATGATGGTAGTATCTGAAGTAAAGTTTTTTTCATTGAAAATTCTTAAAAATACTGTCAATTCCTAATTTATAGTTTCTATATTTAGGTGTCCAATTTAATATTTTTTTTATTTTTTTATTAGATACTTTTTTATTGTCATAATAAAAACTTTTTGTCATTTCACTAATACCTATGTCCTCTAAAGCTAAAGATGGTGGAGGTTTTTTTTTAAGAAGTTTACATGCATAATCAATTGGCATGTGAGATTCACATGGATAGTCATCAGTCAAATTGAAAATTTCACCTGGAGTAGGTTTGTTAAAACTTTTTATGATTGCATTTGAAATATCTTCTACATGAATTCTAGAAAAAAAATGTTTTTTTTTAATTATTCTTAGAGGATTCTCTGAATTTAATCTTTCAAAAACTGAACGATTGGGTCCGTATATTCCTGGCAATCTAAAGATATGAATAGGAATATTTTTTAATTTAAACATTGATAAATATTCATCTTCAGCCTTTAGTCTTAGTATTCCTCTTTTAGACGTCGGGTTAGTTTTACTTTCTTCATTTACCCATTCTCCATCATGGTTTCCATAAACACTCGTTGCTGAAAGATACCCAACCCATTTTAAAGTTTTTTTAATATCAACTTTTTTTAAAAATTCTCTAATAATAATGTCTCCGAATTCAAAAGGAGGAATTGAATTTAAAATATGTGTAATATTTTTTGAATAGTCTACATTACTTAAAAATTCATCTAAGGTAATTCTTTTCAAGTTTAATTTTGAATCAAAATATTCTTTCTTTAAATTTTGTTTATGTGTACATAAAATTTGAGTATCACTTGGTAGTTTTGGAATTATATACTTTGAACAATATCCTGCCCCAAAAAAAACAACTTTCATTTTAGTCAACATTGATTTGATTTTTTATCCAATCGAAAGCAGGATGATTTGTTAGTTCTTTGTGCCATAAAAGTTTTGTATGTCTAATTTCTAAATCTATGGGTAGTTCTAAAATAGAAAACCCATAATTTTTAGCCATTCTTTGAGCAGTTTTCGAGGGTAATGTTAATATTAGATCGGTATTTTTTATGAACAGAGGAGCTAAAGAAATTAAATCTATTCTTATATAAATTTTTCGTTCTAGATCTAATTGATTTAATGCTCTGTCAATAGGCGAAACATTAGCACTCACAGGAGCCACCCTAAGATGGCGCGATTTTAGATATTGTTCTATTGATAACTTATTTTCTGATGCCAACTTGTGATTGTTTTTTAAAATACATACATATTTTTCTGAAAAAAGATTTTTACTTCCAAATCTTTTTGGAACCGACTCAAATCTTCCAACAGCATAATCAATTTCATTGTTATCTAAAAGCTTAATGGCTTCTATCCCTTGTTCAGATCTTATTATCAATGAAGATTGAGGCGAATTCTTTTCAAGATACTTTGATAGATTTGGAAGAATTAAAGGAGCCACATCATCAGACATAGAAATTCTATATGATTTTTTAGTAGTATATGGATCAAAGTTTATTGATGACAAAGATAGTTCAAGATTATTTAATGCAGTATTAATTGGTAATGACAGTTCATTAGCTCTTGGCGTTGGTCTCATGCCTTTGGGGCCACGAATAAATAATTCATCTTTAACCAAATACCTTAATCTATTTAAAGCATTACTCATTGCTGGTTGGGTAATTCCTACTTTTTTACTTGCTCTAGTTACATTTCTTTCTTCAAAAAGCGCCCTAAAAACTACTAAAAGATTGAGATCAAAATTTTTAATATTCATTAAATAAATTATAAACAATATCATTATTTTAAACAGAAATTTTTTTATTATATTTTACATTTGTGATAGTATTTCATTCAAGTAGAGGAGATGTATTGTGCTCATTGTAATAATCTATTCTTTTATTCAAGGACTAACAGAGTTTATACCAGTAAGTTCTCAAGGTCATCTAATTGTATTTGATAGTTTTTATTCAGTTGAAAATTATACAAAATTAACGATTCTCCAATTAAATATTCTGGCCCATTTTGGATCCTTGTTTGCAATTTTAATATACTACTTTAGAACAATTTGGAGTCTAGCTAAGTCAATTTTTTTTATAATGCGCCCAGATATTGATAGAAATGCTAATATTTTATTAAATCTTATCATTTCTTCGGTTCCAATTTTTTTTGTTGGGTTTTATTTTGCAAAGTATTTTAAAATAAATAATGATCTATTGCTTCTTATTATAGGACTGAGCAGTATAATTTTTGGAATAGTTCTGTATTTTATAGATAGATTTTGTTTAAGAATTAGAAATCTTGATACTATAACATTTACTGGATCTTTTTTTATTGGTTTAAGCCAATGCTTAGCACTTATACCTGGTGTTAGTAGATCAGGTGCTGTATTAACGTTCATGCGTTTTAATGGATTCAGTAGACAGAATTCTGTTTTTTATACTAATTTATTGGCAATACCAGTATTATTTGGCGCCATGGGGTATCTTATTATTGAAAATTTCTATCAAGTAATTAATTACAATTTTTTTAATCTTTATTCTATTGTCGTTTTTATTTGTTCATTTTTTTTTTCTATTTTATTTATTCATTTTTTTGTTTCTTGGGTTAGAAATTTTTCTTTAGCTTTATTTGTTTACTACAGGGTTATTTTTGGCCTTCTTGTACTTTTTTTATTTTATTATAAATAACTACCAATTATTACTTCCATTGATTTTGGGTTTTTAATGTATCTTGATAAATTTTTAAACCCCTGCATTGAAACACTATTTACAGTTAAAAGCTTGAGTTGATCAGAAGTAATTATAGGTTGCGGTAAAAATTTTGAAAACAATGCTAATGGCTTTGCAAGAAAAAAAGGGAGTGGGAAATAGATTCTTTTTCTTTTCTTTGTTTGTAAAATTACATCATAAATTTCGTCAAAACTCTTGACATATGGTCCAGCTAACTCAAATGATTTTCCTTTCTTTTGTGAAGTTAAAATCAAAAATTTAACAAGATCACCTACATATATAGGTTGAAATTTTACTTTAAAATTAAAATCAATTATTGGAAGATAATTTTTAAAGCTAATTTTTGGTGTTCCGATTAATGGTAAAGCCGGACTAAAGGCAGAAATTTTTGAAAAAAGATTTGTGAAATTATCTCCTTTTCCAAAAACAACACTTGGTTTTAAAATGATGACATTGGGAAATATAGATTTAATTTCATTTTCTCCTTCATATTTTGAATTTGCGTATTCAGAGAATCTTGATTTTTCAACCTTTAATACTGATAAATGAATAAAAGTATCTATACCAAGTTTTTTCACTACTTTTGATATAGCTTTTGGTATTTCAACATGTGTTTGATAAAACTTAGATTTTTTAGTTTCATATAAAATTCCAATCAGGTTTATAACTACATCCGATCCTTTTAATACATTTTCAATATTTTTCTCAGAAAAATCATTGATTTTTTTTATTGAAACTTGACCAGGTTCACCGGAAAAAAATTTTTTTTTTTTTTTTTGGGGATTTCTTGAGATAATTTCAATTTGACAAGAAAGTTTGCACAAAGAATTTACAAGGTGATTTCCAATAAATCCACTACCTCCAAAAACAATTACTTTTTTTCCATTATAATATGACAACATTAATAATTTTTTTATATTAATTATTAGTTAAGTTAGGTATTAATTAATAACATAATTAATTTTTTTCAAGAAATGAAAACTTTTAAAACAAGTGATTGCGAAATCTTTTTGCATAACAATGACCTACCCTCTGACATTGACTATGAAAAAGTTATTTCAGTGGATACAGAAACAACAGGTTTATCATTAGTAAGAGACAATCTTTGTTTAATTCAAATTGGAATTTCTTCAAAAAGATGTCATATAGTGAAATTTGAGAGAGATTTTTTTGAAAAAAAAACCCCACCAAAAAATTTAATAAAGTTAATGAATAATGATAAGATTGAGAAAATATATCACTATGCTAGATTTGACGTAGCAATGATAAAAAGATTTTTTGGGGTTTATACTAAAAATATTTTCTGTACGAAAATAGCCTCTAAATTAGTAAGAACTTACACAGATAAACATGGTTTGAAAGATTTGTGCAAAGATTTGCTTAATGTTGACTTAAATAAATCACAACAAACAACGGATTGGTTTTCAAAAAATTTAAGCGAAAGCCAATTAAAGTATGCAGCAAATGATGTAATTCATCTTTTTGACTTAAAAAACAAATTAAAAAAAATGTTAGTTAGGGAAGAAAGATTAGAACTTGCTGACAAAATATTTAGTTTTATCCCATCAAGAGTTGAACTGGATCTTTTAGATTGGCATGATATTGACATTTTTTCTCATTAAAGATGGAACTTATAACAGGAAAATCAGTTATCGAACAAGAAATTAAGGCCTTAAATTTGTTAATTAAGGGTTTAGCAAAACCTTTCAAAAAAGCAGTTAATGTTTTGTTCGAGGTAAATGGAAAAATCATAATTTCAGGAATTGGAAAAAGCGGTCATATAGGGTCTAAAATCTCTTCTACTCTTTCATCAATTGGTTCTCCTTCATTTTTTATTCATCCCAGCGAAGCTAATCATGGGGATTTAGGTATGATAACAAAAAAAGACTGTGCAATTCTAATCTCTAATTCAGGTGAAACATCAGAATTGTTTAATTTGATTCTTCATTGTAAAAAATTAAAGATACCAATTATTTCAATTACAAGTAATTTAAAAAGTACGCTGGCTATGAAGTCTGATATTATTTTACAAATTCCTCAGAATGTTGAAGCATGTCCTCTTGAATTAGCTCCTACAAGCTCAACAACCTGTATGCTTGTATTGGGAGATGCATTAGCTGTAACTTTATTAAAAAAGAGACAATTTACCTCCAAAGATTTTTTAGAACTTCATCCAGGAGGAAAACTTGGTCAAATGCTTTTAAAAGTTAGTGATGTGATGAAAAAAAAAAATCAGATTCCTCTGATTTCTATACATAAAAAAGTTGATTCAGCAATTCTTGAAATGAGTTCAAAAGGCCAGGGTTGTGTTGGAGTTGTTTCTAAAAAAGACAATCAATTATGTGGGATTATTACTGATGGCGATTTAAGGAGACACATGTCACCAGATTTACTTACAAAAAATGTTAGTGAAATAATGACAAAGGACCCTAAAACTTTAAAACCAGAAACTCTAGTTTCCAGAGCAATAGATTTAATGAATAAACAATCAATAACTAATTATTTTATTACTCAAAATAAAAAGCCAATTGGTATAATTCATTTGCATGATATCTTAAGAAATTAGACATGAAAGATTTAAAAAAAAAAATGACTTATACTTTTTTTGTTAAAGCTATGAAATATAGCCTAATGATGTTAGCGATAGGTATAATATTTCTTGCTTTGTATAATAGGAATTCATTAAAATTAGACTTAACATTAGAAAATAATAAGATTACAGATGAATTTTTTAACAGTAGTCAGGTTCTTATAGGTCCTAAATTTTTAGGTCTTGATAAAAAAAAACAACCATATAAAGTTTCTGCGTCAAAGGCTATGAAAATTAATAATAAAATTGACATATTCAATCTTGAGGATCCAAAAGGAGAAATAACAAGTTCCTCGGAGATTTTTTTTTTGGAAGGTAATGAAGGAATTTTTGATAAACCTAATCAATTTTTAAAATTAAAAGGTGAAGTTATTTTTAGTGATAAAAAAAAATTTTCATTTCATACCTCTGAAGCAACTATGGATTTTAAAAAAAAAATTATTTTGGGTAAAGAAAAGGTTTCTGGAAAGAAGAAAAATTCAACAATTTTTGCTGAGGGATTTCAAATTGAACAAAAAACTAATAAAATAATATTTACAGGTAAATCTAAACTTACCCTTTTGAAAAATAATGATGAATAAAAAAATTTTTTTAAGTTTTTTTGTATTGCTTCTCCTCAGCTTTTTTAAAGAAGATATTAATGCTAATCAATCTGAAGAACCAATTGAAATCTATGCTGATGAAGGGATCGAATGGCATAAAAATGAAAAAAAATACGTGGCTATTGGAAATGCTAAAGCAACTCAGGGAACATTATCTCTTAAATCAGATCTAATTGAGGCCTTTTATGAGGAAAACAGTAACTCAGAAATGGACATCATAAAAGTTCAAGCTCACAAAAATGTACTGGTCACTGATGACAAAGTAAAAATTAGTGGAGGCAAATCTGCCGAATTTAATGTAGCTAAAGACTATTTCAAGATTACAGGAAAAAAATTACAACTTACATCTGAACTAGATAAACTTAATGCTAATAAAAAAATAGAATATTGGCGAACTAAAAATATTGCTGTTGCAACCGGTAAAGCAGTAGCTATAAAAAAAAATGAGTTTGTTATCAAAGGGGAAAAATTAGTATGGCATATTGAAAAAAAAGGTGAAAAAATGGATATAAAAAAAATCTTAGGTTTTGAAAATGTTTCTATTGAGACCAACAATGAAGTAGCATTTAGTGATAAAGCTCTCTATAATAAAAATAAAGAAATATGCAAGTTATTCGGTAATGTACGTTTGCAAAAAGGCGAAAGTTTTTTGTTTGGAGATTATGCAGAGGTAGATTTAAAAAAAGGAATTAGTAAACTTATGCCTGCACCCACTAAGAATAAAAAAGAAGAGAGAGTAAAAGCACTTATCAATAAGGAAGGATTAAAAACGAATGAATGATCAGATAGATATTCCTTTTGTAGCGATAAACAATGTTGGATTGGAAGTAAAAAATATAACTAAATCTTATGATAATAAAAGAGTATTAAATAATGTTTCTGTAAATTTGAATAGAGGAGAATCGGTTGCAATTCTGGGTCCAAATGGTGCTGGAAAAACAACATTATTTTATATTATTATGGGTTTGCTAAATTCTGAGCATGGATCTATTTTACTTGATAAGGATAACATATCTAACTTACCCATGTATAGAAGATCAAAGCTTGGTCTAGGTTATTTACCTCAAGAATCATCAATTTTCAGAGGTATGAATGTAGAAGACAATATCCTAGCTATATTAGAAAGATCAAAAAAAAGTAAAAGTGAAAAATCTAAGATTTTAGAAGAATTATTAACTGAATTTGGAATTGAGCATTTAAGATATGCACCTTCACTTTCTTTATCTGGTGGAGAAAGAAGAAGATTAGAGATTGCAAGATCACTTGCTGCAAATCCAAATTTTATTCTCCTAGATGAGCCCTTAGCAGGAATAGACCCAATTGCAATTCAAGATGTTAAAAATTTAGTACAAAATTTAAAAAATAAAAATATTGGGGTGCTTATAACTGACCATAACGTAAAAAGTACACTTGAAATTGTTGATAGAGCATATATAATTTTCGATGGTAAAGTACTTTTTCAAGGAACTCCGGATCAAATAGTAAAAAATGAAAATGTAAGAACTTTTTATTTAGGAAAAAATTTCTGACGCAAAATTCAAACATATCAATATCTGGAAAACAAACTAAATTAGGCGTTTCTTTGACCAATTTTGCTAAAACAACTTTAAAAAAATCAATTTCTAAATATGTTGATAACTTTATTGGTTCCAATATCCAGTTTTCTAAGGACAGAAAAAATTTTAAGTGTGAAATTGATATTCATGTTGACAGTTCAATTTTTATCAAGGCTGCAGCTGTGAGCGATGATGCATATGACTGTTTTAATATCGCAAATGAAAAAATTAAAAAAAGAATAAGAAGATACCACAAGAAATTAACAGATCATCGTTTAAAAAAAAAATCTGTTAAATATCTAGAAGCTAATGAATATATTATTCAGGATCCAGAAAGTACCGGAAACAAACTTGATGTCGATAATCCATTAATTATCGCTGAATCTGAGGAAATAATAAAAAATTTGACAGTTAGTGAGGCATTGATGTTTATGAAATTAAATGACCAAAATGCAATTTTTTTTAAAAATGTAAAAACAAAAAGACTAAATATTTTATTCAAACGCTCTGACGGTAATATAGGATGGTTAGATCCAAAAAAGTAAAATGAAGCTTAATGAATTTATGACTTTATCATCTATATATCTAGAAGTTGACGTAGATAGTAAAAAAGCTTTATTTAAAGAAATAGGAAAAATAGCAGAAAAAAAAATAAAAGTAGAATCTATAAAAATTATTGAGAAACTTAATAAAAGAGAGATGCTTGGATCAACTGGAGTTGGTCAGGGTGCGGCGATACCTCATACGAAAATTGAAGGTATTAGTAAAACTATTGTTTTATTTCTCAAATTAAAAAACTCAATAGACTTTGCATCCCCTGATAAAAGAAATGTAGATCTAATCTTTGCTATTATAACTCCTGAGGACACTCAGTCAGAGCACTTATTAATCTTATCATCAATATCAAATTTTCTAAAAAAGGATGGCAATCTTGAAAAATTAAGATCATTAAATGATGCTAATAATACTATGAAAATTTTCTCTAAGTACTAATGTAAACTTATATGCTTTAATCCAGATTGCATTATTGCAGCTAACGCAGTTTCTTTATTATCGAAAGCAGCTAATAAAGTTCCGTCAGCACCATAGACGGTAAAAACATCAGTTTTAAAGTTATTTTCTTTATGACTTTCTTTTTTTATAAAGGCTAATCCAGATTCTCCCTCATTTAGGAGTTCATCTAATTTAATTTTATTTGAATTACTCGTCATTTTTTAAATCTAAATTAATTAATTTACTATTCTTTAGTTTATTTTTATTATCCTGAATTTCAATCTTTTTTGATTCATCATTATTTATTGGTTGCGATAAGTCAACAAAAAGTAAACCGTTATCCATTGAAGCACCTTCAACCTCAATACCTTCGGCAAGAACAAAATTTCTTAAAAATTGTCTTGTTGCAATGCCTCTATGAATATAAATCTTTTCGGAATCATTTTCTTGTTTATTACCTCTTATTTGTAATTGATTACCTTCCAAGCTAATATCAAGGTCTTTTTTTTCAAATCCTGCAACCGCGATTGTAATTCTAATAGTATTGGGAGAAGTTTGTTCGATGTTATAAGGAGGATAGGAATCACTTGAAAGTTTAGATATGCGATCTACAGTTCTTTCAAAATGGTCAAAACCTAATAGAAAAGGGCTGTTGAAAAGTGACATTCTACTCATAAATCCTCTTTCATCGAGCGATAAATTGAACCTTAAAAAGCATTCAATAATTATTTATTACATTTATTATAAATATTCAATATAATTTTTCTATATCTGAATTATTAATTAAATCTATTTTTAATGCAAATTACCCCTTTGATGAAGTTCTTACTAATAATTAAGAATAAAATTTATTGGTGGAGCTGGACGGGATCGAACCGACGACCTTCTGAATGCCATCCAGACGCTCTCCCAACTGAGCTACAGCCCCAAAAAACTAATAAATAATAGGAAAGCTTAACATTTGAATATGTTAACACAATAAAAAATTGATGATTTTATTTATCGAAAACCTAAAAATTTACTCTTCTTCTTTTGGAACCTCAACTATTTCTTCAACTGATTCATCATTTTCAATATCTACAATTTCAGCTTCATCAACTTCAATTTCATCAATCTTAATTTCTTCATCCGAATTAGTTTCTGGTATTGTTGTGGCATCTGGCTTTACATTCTTTGGAGGTCTTCCTCTTTTTGAAACATTTGTGAGGAGTGAGGTAACTTCTGTACCACAGTTTGGACAGATTATTGGAGCTTTATTGAAATCAAAGAAAAGTGTAGAGCAAGCCGGACATTTTCTTTTTGCTCCTTTTTTGAAATCTTTCATAATGAACTTTCCTACAAGCAATAAATAATTTATAAATTAAAAACTAATGAATAAATCTTGTACTCTCAAATCCTATAAAAGTAAATGCCTTGAAGGAATAATTTTTGCTCCCTCAGACAAATCGATTTCTCATAGAGCTTTGATACTAGCATCAATTTGCATAGGAAATTCAAAGATTTTTGGACTTTTAGAGTCTGAAGACATTTTAAATACACTTAAGTCAATAAAAAAATTAGGTATTAAAATAACAAAAAAAAAAAAATTATTATGAGGTTTTTGGGAATGGAGGTTCTTTTTCTGACCCCGAAGAGAGATTAGATTTTGGAAATTCAGGAACTGGAATTAGATTGACAATGGGTTTGTTAGCTACAAGAAATATCAATGCGACACTTGTAGGTGACAGTTCGTTATCCTCAAGACCAATGCTCAGAGTTATTAATCCATTAAAAGAGATGAACACTATTATTGAACACAACAAAGGTTGCTTACCAGTAAAAATTAATTCAAATAATTTTTTTTCAATTCCAATTAAGCATAAATTATCAATTGGATCAGCTCAGGTGAAAAGTGCAATTTTACTTGCAGCAACATCTGTTCAAGGTTCAACAGAAATAATTGAGGAAATTCCTTCTAGGGATCACACTGAGAGACTGTTGAAGTATTTGGGTGCAAATATTAGCATAAAAAAAAAATCAGGAAAGAATAATATTAAGTTAATATCACCAACGATTTTACCTTCTAAAGATTTTTATATACCTGGTGATTTCAGTTCCGCTGCATTTTTTATAGTTGCGGCGTTATTGATTAAGGATAGTAAAATTACAATCAAAAATGTAGGTTTAAATTTTTTTAGGATAGGATTATTAGAAGCCTTAAGGAAAATGAATGGGAAGATAATTATAAAAAATAAAAGATACATAAACATGGAGCTAGTAGGTGATATTGAAATTTTTCATTCAAGATTAAATGGAATAAAATTGGGTAAAGTCTTCTCTGCTAGATTAATTGATGAGTATCCAATTCTTTTTGTTGCAGCTTCATTTGCAAAAGGTACATCAAAATTTTACGGACTTGAAGAACTTAAATTTAAAGAAAGCAATAGAATTGAGTCAATGGAGATAGCCTTGAAGGATGCTGGAGTTAACATAACCTCTGAAAGTAATTGGGTCGAAATAACAGGTAAAAAAAATCAAATTGGTGGAAACTTTGTCTCAACGAACAATGATCACAGAATTGCAATGTCAATGCTTGTTTTTGGAATGGTGTCTGAAAAACCAGTCTCAATTGATAATTTTGAAACAATTAAAACTTCATTTCCAAATTTTAAAGAGCTATTTTCAAAGGTAGGAGCAAAAATTGAGTTCTTTCAAAAATGATAAACCTGTAATCGCTATCGATGGAACAGCTGGTTCAGGAAAAGGCACATTAGCAAAGAATTTATGTAAATTTTTAAAATTTGATCATTTAGATAGCGGAATTTTATATAGATTTCTTGCATACAAATTTTTAAAAAATTCCGATAAAAAAATTAAACTTTCTTCGTCTTTTTTAACATTAGATGAGATAAAAAAAATTTCTTTAGATGTTAAACAAAAATTGAGATCAGATAAGGTAGCTTTGATGGCTTCAAAAATTGCAAGAAGGAAGGATATTAGAAACTTTCTAGTTTCATTGCAAAGAGACTTTGCTAACAGACCGCCTGGAGGTATAGGATCAGTAATTGATGGAAGAGATATTGCTAGTAGAATAATTCCTAATGCTGAAGTTAAAATTTATGTCGATGCTGAAGTAGAGGTTAGAGCAAAAAGGAGGCTTAAACAAATGAATTTATCTAAAGAAAACTTTTCACAAATTTTAGAAAGTATAAAAGATAGAGATTTAAAAGATAAATCAAGAAAAGAATCGCCATTAATAAAAACTGAGGGGAGTATTTTTTTAGATACAACTAAAATAGATGAAAAACAGGCTTTTGAGATTGTATTGAGATTGATAAAAAAAAAAATTGATTATATTTAGTGATTGCACAGACGATTAAAATTTTGTAATTAATTACCTGAGTATTATGGAGGAAATGTATTGGAAGAAAATTTTAGTGAACTTTTAGAAAAAAGCCTCACGGATTTTAGGTTTAAAGAAGGCCAAATTGTTAAAGGCACAGTGTTGTTCATAAAAAAAGACACAGTCGTTGTTGATGTTGGATTAAAATCAGAAGGAAGAATACCCTTGAAAGAATTTCACTCACCAGGTGAGGAGCATAACGTAAAGATTGGAGACAAACTTGATGTATATGTTGAGAAGTTAGAAAATAAAGAAGGAGAAGCCCTTCTAAGTAGGGAAAAGGCAAGAAAAGAAGAATCCTGGCTAAATCTTGAAAAATCATTGAATAAGAAACAACAAGTTACGGGAGTGATTACAGGTAGAGTTAAGGGTGGTTTTACCGTTGATATTAGTGGTGCTGTAGCTTTTTTGCCTGGAAGTCAAGTTGATCTTAGACCCATTAAAGATATTGCCCCGTTACTAAATAAACCCCAACCTATGATGATTTTAAAAATGGATAAAATCAGAGGTAATATTGTTGTTTCTAGAAGGGCATTACTAGAGGAATCTAGGGAAGCAGATAGAAGCAAATTGCTATCCGATATTAATGAAGGCGACAAACTCAAAGGTTCTGTAAAAAATATAACTGATTATGGTGTCTTTGTTGATTTAGGGGGGTTAGATGGTTTATTACATGTTACCGATCTATCATGGGAGAGAGTCAGTCATCCTTCGGAGATGTTTAGTATTGGTCAAGAAATTGAGGTAATTGTAACTAAGTATGATAAGGAAACTAAGAGGATAAGTCTAGGACTTAAGCAATTAACCGAGGATCCTTGGAATAATGTAGAAAGTATTTATCAAGTTGGTAAAAAAATAAAATCTAAGATTTCTAGCATTGCTGATTATGGAGCTTTTGTTGAACTTCAAAAAGGTGTTGAAGGTTTAATACATATTTCAGAAATGAGTTGGGTAAATAAAAATGTTAATCCCAATTCGATTGTAAAGGTTGGAGATGAAGTCGAAATAATAATTTTAGAAATAGATAATGTTAAAAGAAGAATAAGCCTTGGTTTAAAACAATGCAGTGAAAATCCCTGGAAAAAATATTCAACTGAGCATAAAAAAGGTGAAACTCTTGAGGGAAAAATAAAAAATATTACAGAGTTTGGTATTTTTGTTGAGTTATCATATGAACTTGATGGAATGATTCATTTGTCAGATATTTCATGGGAAGATTCTGGTGAAGAAGCCATTAAAGCTTATAAAGCAGATCAGAAGATAAAATTCAAAATACTTGATATAGATGTAGAAAAAGAAAGAATTTCACTTGGTATTAAACAACTTCTAAAAGATAAATCTAAAACAGATAAATTAATTGGTAAAATTGTAACCGGCATAATTGATTCGATTGATAAAGAAAAGATTTTTGTATCGTTTGATGAAAGTAAAAAAGGATTTATAAGGAAATCTAACTTAGCTAAATTAAAATCAGAACAAAATACTGATAGATTTGCGGTTAAAGAAAAGATTGATGCAAAGGTAATCAAAAAGATTGCTAAGGATGAATCTTATGAGCTTTCAGTAAAAGATTTAGAAATTCAAGAAGAAAAAGAAGCGCTTAAAGAATTCGGATCATCTTCATCGGGAGCGAGTATTGGAGATATTTTAGGTGCTGCACTTGAAGAGGATAAAAATAAAAAGTCAAAAATAAAAGATGAAAAATAATACCTTTTTGAATGATTACTTCAGTAAAAGGAAAATATTGATTATAAGAGCTTTTTTCATATCTTTGATTATTATCTTTTTTCTTTCTTTAATCTTTTCCATTAATAAAAATAGTGACTTTATAGCTAAACTCTCAATTGATGGGGTAATCTATGAGAGAAATGATATTTTGGAAAAAATAGATGAATTAAATAATGATGAATCAGCTCAAGGTTTACTACTAATTGTTAATTCACCTGGTGGTACTTTCGTAAATAGTAAAGAGATATTTGATTCTATAAAAAAAATTGGAAAAAAAATACCAACAGCTGTTTACATGAGAGAAATGGCAACCTCAGGTGGTTACTTGGTATCTTTGGGTGCAGAAAAAATATTTTCAAACCAAGGAACAATAACTGGTTCAATCGGTGTGATTTTGCAAACTGCTGATATCAGTAAATTATTAAAAAAAATTGGGATCAACCCTGTTGTAATAAAAAGCGGAGAGTTAAAATCTGTTCCAAATCCCCTAGAAAAAATTGATGAAAACCAAATACAGTATGTCGAGGAGATAATATCTTTAATGCAAAAAGAATTTCTTAAAATACTCAAGGATTCAAGAAATATTTCATCTGAAGTTGTCAATCTAGTATCTGATGGAAGAATTTTGACTGGGAGTCAGGCCAAGAAAATGAACTTAATTGATGAAATTGGATCAGAGGGAGATGCTATTCTTTGGCTTAGAAAGAAGGCTGACTTAGATGATGATGTTCCTGTAATTGACGTTTCTGTAAAAGGCAATTTTCTAAATATATTGAATATAAAATCTTTTAAAAATAAAATTAACAATGTTAATGTAAACTTTTTAAATGGCTTGCTTGCAATTTTGAGTAATTAGTATGAAAAAATCTGAACTTCTTTTGTCTCTTGAGCAAAAATTTGACTATCTTCCCAAAAGAGAGGTTGAAAGAACTTTAGATAAAATCTTGAGTTTTTTTTCGTCTTCTCTTGTTAAAGGTTCAAGAATTGAAATAAGAGGCTTTGGAACTTTTTCAAGTAAAGTTAGAAAAGCCAGAAAGGGGAGAAATCCCTCAACAGGTGAATCAATTTTTATAAAAGAAAAAAATGTAATATATTTTAATCCGAGTAAGAAATTAAAAAGGATTATTAATGAAAAGTAAATTGGCAAAATTTTTGAGTATCACTTTTTTTTTTTTTTCTTAATTTTTTTTGTTTTTTTTTCNTTAGCAAATAAATATTATGTCAAATTAAATTTCTTTCCATTTCCATATGTAATAGAAATTCAACTTTATCTTCTGATTTTGTTTATTTTTGGATTTGGTTTTATGTTTGGTGTGATTTTTACTATATTAAGGAAACTTTTTAAATGAAATTAAGTCCTAAAAATAAGATCTTTTGTGCTTTAGATTTCACTGAACTTAAACAAACTTGTCAATTTGTAGAAAAAATAAAAGAAAATGTTGGAGGCATTAAAGTAGGCCTAGAATTTTTTTTTAAAAATGGGATTAAAGGAGTTGAATCTTTGAAGAAGTATAACTTACCAATTTTCTTAGATNTAAAATTAAATGACATACCAAATACAGTATCTAGAGCAGCTAAAAATTTATTAGAGCTTGAACCAGATTATCTTACTGCTCATCTTAATGGAGGAATTGATATGATAAAATCTATAGTTGATATTAAGATGAAAACTAAAATTATAGGTGTATCTTTACTTACAAGTCTCAATGACGAGGATTTAAAAAAATTTGGTATTGAAATCAATTCTAAAAGTTATGTTGAAAAACTATCAAAAATTGGATATGAGGGTGGAGTGGATGGAATGGTTTCATCATCATTGGAGGTAAAGGATTTAAAGAGTAAAATGCCTAAAGACTTTATTTTTGTGACTCCTGGGATTCAGTTAGGTAAAAATAAAAATGACCAAAAAAGAACAACTTCACCGTCAGAGGCAATTAAAAATGGTTCATCTATTCTTATTATTGGAAGAGCTATTACAAATTCTGAAAATCCCAATAGAACACTTAAAGAGATCACTTTACAATTAGAGAAAAATGGGAATTAAAGTTAAGATTTGTGGAATTAATGACGAAAAAGGAATTGAAGCTTCACATCAAGCAGATTTTATTGGATTTGTATTTTTTCAAAAATCTCCAAGATTTATTAGCGCTCTCAGAGCGAAAGAATTGACTAANTTTTGCTCGNAAAAACAAAAAAAAGTAGGATTATTTGTTAATACAGAAATAAAAATTGTTGAGCATATTTCAGATTATGTTGGTTTAGATTTTATACAACTCCATGGTGATGAAACATTAGAATTTATAAAAGAATTAAAAAATAGAATTAATGTACCGATTATTAAGGCTATAAGAGTTAAAACAACCGACGATATAGAAAATTCTAAAAAATTTGATAATTACTGTGATATGATTCTTTTTGATACTAAAAGTGAGAAAAATAAAGTTTTCGGTGGAAGTGGAATTTCGTTTGATTGGAATATTTTAAGAAACTATGAAACAACTAAGGATTGGATATTAGCTGGAGGTCTTAACATTAAAAATATAAAAAATGCCATTAAATTAACCGGAGCACCAATTTTAGACATTTCATCAGGTGTTGAAAATGAATTGGGAGTAAAATGTCCCAAGAAAATTAGAGATGTAATTGATTACATAAACCAAAATGAGTACTTACAATAAAAAAATAGATTTTAAGAAATTTCCTGATAAAGAAGGAAGATTTGGAAAATATGGTGGAAGATTTGTAGCTGAAACTTTGATGCCTTTACTTTTAGATTTAGAGAAAGAGTACAAAAAAGCGAAAACATGTAAAAGTTTTAATGCCGATTTAAATTATTACTTTGAAAACTATATAGGAAGACCTAGCCCACTTTATCATGCAAAACGAATTTCGAAAAAAATTGGTGCGAAGGTTTACNTTAAACGTGATGAGTTAAATCATACTGGTGCCCATAAAATTAATAATTGTGTGGGTCAAATTTTATTAGCTTTAAGAATGGGAAAAAAAAGAATAGTTGCTGAAACAGGAGCAGGACAGCATGGTTTAGCTACGGCTACTGTATGTGCTTTATTTAATTTGAAATGTATTGTTTATATGGGAGAAACGGATATAAAAAGACAAGCACCTAATGTTTTTAANATGAAATTGCTTGGTGCTGAAATAAAGTCAGTAAAATCAGGAACAGCTACGCTTAAAGACGCTATGAATGAAGCTCTTAGAGATTGGGTTTCAAATGTGGATAATACTTTTTATGTAATAGGTACTGTAGCTGGTCCTCATCCTTATCCAATGATGGTTAGAGATTTCCAGTCTATAATTGGATTAGAAGCAAAGAAGCAAATTATTAAATTTGAAAATAAATTACCAAATCTTGTAATAGCTTGTATTGGTGGGGGATCTAATGCATTAGGACTTTTTTTTCCTTTTCTTAATGAAAAATCTGTAAAGATNATTGGAGTTGAAGCGGGAGGTAAAGGAGTAAAAACAAAGAGCCATGCGGCATCTTTATCCAAAGGTAAACCAGGTTATCTTCATGGAAATTTCACATATTTGCTGCAAGATAAAGACGGACAAATTATGGATGCCCATTCAATATCAGCTGGGCTAGATTACCCAGGAATTGGTCCAGAGCATTCATGGTTAAAAGATATTGGTAGAGTTAAATATGTAAATGCTACAGATTCTATGGCATTAGATGCTTTTAAATTATGCTGTAAACTTGAGGGTATAATTCCCGCGTTAGAACCTTCGCATGCTTTGGCTTACTTGCTCAGTTTATCTGGAAAATTTTCTAAGGATGATGTAATTATAATGAACATGTGTGGAAGGGGTGATAAAGATATATTTTCAATCTCCAAAAATTTAGGCGTAAAGTTGTAGATTTAAAATGACTTCTAGAATAAAAGAAAAATTTAAATTTTTAAAAAAAAATAATAGAAAGGCACTTGTGTGTTTTTTGACTGCAGGTGATCCGAACACAAAAATTTCTGCAGAAGTTTTATCCTTGTTACCAAAATCTGGGGCAGATCTAATTGAAATAGGTATTCCCTTCTCTGACCCAATGGCAGATGGCCCCACAATACAAAGATCGAGTCTTCGAGCTATTAAATCAGGTATTAATTTAAAAAAAATTCTTGAAATAGTAAGAGGATTCAGGAAATCGGATTCTACAACTCCTATAATTTTAATGGGTTATTTTAATCCAATTTTTCAATATGGTCTTAAAAATTTTTTTTTAGATTCATCAAGATCTGGAGTGGATGGACTCATAGTAGTAGATCTTCCACCAGAAGAAAATAGCCTTATCTATGATTATTCAAAAAAATTTAGAGTTGACATAATAAGATTACTTACCCCAACCACAGATTTTGAAAGGTTAAAAAAAATTTTAAAGTCAACCAGTGGATTTTTATACTATGTTTCAATAATGGGTATCACTGGGACAAAAAAACCGTCAATTTCATTAGTTAAAAATTCTGTTGTAAAAATAAAAAAATTAACTTCTCTTCCTGTTGTTGTTGGTTTTGGTATAAATAGTTCAAAACAAGTTAAAGAAATTAACAAATTTTCAGATGGTTGCGTTATTGGTTCAGCCTTAGTAAAAATAATAGAGGACTATCAAATGGGTAAATTTAACTATAAAGAAATGAAAACTAGAGTTAATATTTTTTTATCAAAAATAAACAAAGCATGTTAATTTATAAAATATGAATTGGATAACTAACTTTGTAAAACCTAAGCTGCAATCTTTTGTAGGAAAAAAAGAAGTACCGGACAATTTATGGGAGACGTGCCCTAAGTGCTCGCAAATGCTTCTAAAAAGGGAATTAGAGAATAATCATTATGTGTGTAAGCATTGTGACTATCATTTTAGAATAGACGCNAGAACTAGATTGGAGCTTTTTTTAGGAAAAAATTATATAATAATGGATACACCAAAAGTTGAAGTAGATCCATTAAAGTTTAAAGATACAAAAAAATATTCTGATAGATTAAAGGAAGCTCAAAAGAAAAACGATTCACATGATTCAGTAATTGTGGCCTCAGGAACATTGAAATCAAAAAAAATTGTTGTCGCTATTTTCGATTTTAATTTTATGGGTGGTTCCATGGGAATGGCTGCAGGTGAGGCAATAATTTCGGCCTGCTCATATGCTAAGAAAAATATGTTACCATTGATAATTTTTAGTTCATCCGGTGGAGCAAGAATGCAAGAAGGAATTTTGTCATTGATGCAAATGCCAAGAACAATTATTGCTATTAATTCTTTAGATAAAGAAAAAATTCCTTTTATATCTGTTCTTACGGACCCAACAACTGGAGGAGTATCTGCTTCATTCGCAATGTTAGGTGATATACTTATAGCTGAGAAGGATGCCACAATTGGATTTGCTGGAAGTAGGGTGATTGAAGAAACTATTAAGGAAAAGTTACCAAAAAATTTTCAAAAATCAGAATATTTGTTAGAAAAAGGAATGATAGATATAGTTTCACATAGAAAAGATCTTACAAAAAAAATTACAAACATCTTGGAATATCTTCAAAATTAAGCATCCTGTGACNTATTCGAAGGATATATTAAATAGACTTGAATTACTTCACCCAAAAAAAATTGATTTGTCATTAAATCGTTTAAAAATTTTATTAAGAAATTTAGGCAACCCTCATTTAAAAATATCTCCTGTAATACATATTGCTGGAACTAACGGGAAAGGTTCTGTAACCGCATTTCTAAGATCAATTTTTGAGAGTTTTGGATTGAAAGTAAATGTTTATACATCTCCCCACTTAAGAAAATTTAATGAAAGAATTAGGCTAAAATCAAAACTGATTTCAACAAAATTTTTACATGAATTATTAGAAGAGTGTGAAGAAATTAACAAAGGAAAACAAATTACATTTTTTGAAATAACTACAGCAGCAGCNTTTTTAGCATTTAGTAGAAAAAAAGCCGACATTTTAATTTTAGAAACAGGTTTAGGTGGGAGGTTTGATGCAACTAATGTTATAAAAAATTCAATTTGTTCGGTCTTAACTCCAATATCAATTGACCATACNAACCTTTTAGGTAATTCACTATCTAAAATAACAAGAGAGAAATTAGGTATTATTAAACCTAATTCTATGGCTGTGATTTCNAATCAGAATNATTTAGTAAAAAAATTAATNAGAAATTATGCTAAAAAAAATAAAGTAGAAATTTTTCAAGAAGGTAAAGATTGGAGAGTGGTAAAAAAAGACTTTAGCAATAAAATTTTTCATTTTGAGTGCCAAGGAAAATCTTTTAAGTTACCTTTTCCAAAATTGTTTGGTGAACATCAAATAGATAATGCAGCAACTGCAGTTGCGACCTATCTTTATCAAAACTTTTTTCCTATAAATATGAAAGCAATTCGCGATGGTATAGTTAAAACTAATTGGCCTGCAAGAATGCAAAAGTTAGATTCTGGTAGATTATCAAAATTTACTGGAAGAAATTTTGAAATATGGCTGGATGGTGGACATAATATTCATGCCTGTGAAGCTGTTTCACAAGTTTTTCAAAAATGGAAAGATGAAAAAATTTTTTTAGTTATTGGAATGGTTGAAGGTAAGGATCCTATAAATTTTATAAAAAAATTATCAGATCAAATAGAAACAGTTTCAATTTTACCTATTAATAATCATCAATATATTCATCCCAATAAAATAAAAAATATATTAAACAAAAAGCCTAACGGGAAATTAAAAATTCAATGCTGTACAGGAATTTTTGAGGCATTAGAAGAAATAAAGAACAATTATATTTCTGGAAAAATAATGATTTGTGGTTCATTGTATTTAGCTGGCGAAGTGCTTGCAAAAGATGGGTATTTAATAAAGTAATTATTAATTAATATTACTTTCAATCCATTCTGATAAATCTTTTTTTGGTAAGAGGCCAACTTTGGTATCTATTAATTCTCCATTTTTGAATAATAGAAGTGTTGGTATACTTCTTATTGAGAATTTGGATGCAAGATCTTGATTTTCATCTAGGTTAACTTTTGCGATTTGAATTTTTTTTTCCAAGTCTAAAGAAAGTTCTTCAAGTATAGGAGTTAAAGTTTTACAAGGTCCACACCATTCAGCCCAAAAATCAACTAATACTGGTAACGTTGAACTTGAAATTTCATTTTCGAAATTCGTATGATTAAGATCTATAATTTTACTCATCTTTCAACCTCATTTTATTATCCAAAAAGTTTTTTTGATAGATTATAATCAAATTTAATTGGTTGTGGGTTTAAATTATTATAATAATCATTTAAAAAGTTTATGTAAATATTATATTGATCCAGTTGATCCTTAAAATCGTTGTCATGGTCTTGATTTTCAATCTCCAAAGAAAAATTATCTGCCTCTTGCATAGCTGAGGGGAGAGTTATAAAAGATTCTTTCCCTAAGGAATTAAGTCTTTCTGATATTTTATTATGAAGATGGTTGAAAATTTTTTTTGGAAGGGCCTCGGGAAAATTTCTATAAATATGTTTAGCTGCAAAATATTTAAGTCTACTATCATTGAACTTTTCTGCAAAAAACCATTTTTTCTCCCATTGTTCATTATGAAAGCGATTCATAATTATTGAATCTTTATAATTTAAATTTTTAGAATATATAGTTTCCTCCTCCATTTTAATTTCCTGAGATTGCTCATCTATTTTATCAAGAGCCTCATTTTCAAGAATATTTCTTAGGTGGTTTTTAAAATCACTATTTTCTAATTGAAAAGATTTTAGCTTAATCTCTTCATCTGACATTTCAGAATAAGGAGAAAATTTTCTAGCGTAAGACTCTTCTAAAATGGAGGGTTGTTTATTGATTCTGATTTTTCTAAAAAAACTTTTATTTTTATAAATTTCCATTAGCTCGTCTTTAGAAGAATTTATAATTTCTGCACAATCATATTTTAGATCAAATCCAATAAGTTGATTATTATAAACAGGATGTTTTATTAAGTGTTTTACCAGATAAATTCTATGAGAACTAAACATATAATTATGAAGTGTAAATAATTTTTGATTTAGTATTTTATTTTCTACTTTTTTTGAACTTGAGTTTTCCATAAAAGAATTGAGAAGATCCTTATTCTTTTTTATAAGAAGAGAAAGAAGTTTCATTGTTGCTTCAACATCTGCGATTGCTTCATGTGAATTATTGATTTCAAAAGAGTTTGCCCTTGCTAAACTTTCTAATTTAAAGGACAATTTACCATTTTCATTTTTTTCAACTTTAACATTTTTTTCTCTGAAGGCATGAATCATAGTGACTAAGTTGTAAACATCACCTCTTAAATTTCCATTAGTATTAGTTAGATAAGGAAAAATGAAATGTTCCCAGAAAGCTTGTCTAAAAAACTCTTCATCAAAATTTATTGAATTAAATCCAATAAAGAAACAGTTCTTAAATTTCTTAAGGAAACTTTCTATTTCTAAAATCATTTGATAATAGGTTTTTTTTTCACAAAGTATGTCACTAACATTGAGTTTATTAACTTTTAAAGCACCAATTGACGGTATAATATCACTGTTAAGTCTAGATCTAATGTTTAGGGTCTCTAACTGATTAAAATCATTATCGTAAACAATAAAACCTGCCTGAAGAATTTGGTCAAATCTTGCTGATCTCCCGGAAGTTTCAAAATCATAGATAATGTACGTCATTTTTTAAATTTATTTTTAATTTTTTTAAAATCATCAGGGTTACTTATATGAAACCAAGAGCTTTTGTCTATAAATCCAAAAATTCTTTTCTTTTTAATTAAAGGATAAAAAACTTCTTTAACTGAAAATTTACTTTTCTTAAAATCCATAATTAAATTAGGCTTAAATATTTGCAATCCAGTAAAAACAAACTTCATGGATGAAAAAACTCCACTAATTGGGGAGCAGTTTATGGTTTCGTTGCTTATATTAAAATCACCCTTTCCGTTGTAACCACAAAAATCATTTTTATTTTTTAAACATAATAAAATATCCATAGATTCTGGATCCCATTTCTTCAATAATAATTCAAATGGAGAAATTACATTATTTATCCAAAATGTGTCACTATTCAAAAGAATTAAAGGTTTTGGTTGAAGCATTTTTTTTTCAATTGCATTTATCAAACCACCCCCGGTTTCTAAGATTTCTTTTTCAACAATAACATTTACGCGAGAGTCATATTTTTTAATTTTTTCAACAATTTGTTCAGATAAATGAAATGCATTGACTACAATATTAATGAAACCTAACCCAATTAAAGTATCTATATGGTTCTCGAGAAGACTTTTTTTATTGACTTCAAGTAAAGCTTTTGGCTTGCTCTCCGTAAGTGGTAACATACGTTTCCCAAACCCTGCAGCAAAAATCATAGCCTCATTTATTTTCATTTTTTTAAATTAAATTTTTTAATAATCTATTAAAATCTGAAAATTCATCTTTTTCTAGGTTATTTTTTAATAATTTTTTTACTCTGGGTATATGAACTAAATAACTATCTTTTTTATCTCTTTTAGAAAGTCTTGAAAAAATTCCCAGAACCTTGAGGTGTCTTTGTATTGCAATTAAAGAAAAAGAATATAAAAAATCCTTTTTATTAATTTTATAAAATTTCTTTAAATAATATTCTATAATTTTTTTTTCTAGTTCTTTTGGGAAGTCAATTCTTGCGTCTTGAGTAAGTGAAACTATGTCATATACACATGGTCCAATTAAAGCATCTTGATAGTCAATCCAACCACACTTAAAATGATCCTTTCTTTCATTAATAAAGAAAAGATTATCAATATGGTAATCTCTATGAATAAAAACCTCTGGAATCAATAAGGTTTTTTCAAGTGATAAATAAAGAATTTCTTTAAATTGACTAATAATACTTTTATTAATTTGTATTGAGTTCATAGGTAAGTACCATTCAAAAAAAAGCTTTGATTCTTGAAAAAATTTCTGTTTCGTATACTTAGGCAACTTTGGTTTAAAATTTAAAAAATGAAGATGAACCAAAGAATCAATAGCAGTAAAATATAATTTTTTTTTATCCACATTTCTAATTAGATTAGAATATTTTTTTTCTCCAAAATACTCTATTAACAAAAAATTAGGATTTTTGAAAATTTTATAAATTTCAGGAACTGTAACCTTATTTTTTAAAAGCTTAGTAATCTTAATAAAATTTTTGAAACTTTTATCATCATCATCATACATAAGTAAATATTTTTTATTTTTTATAATAAGCTTGAAGTATTTCCTGTTAGAAGCATCTCCAGCTAAAAACTCAAACGAAGAGAAACTGATATTTTTCTTATTTAATTCTTTTTTTAAAAAATTATTTAATTTCACTTTCAGAAAATTTTTTTAGATTAATATTACCGAAAGATCTAATTTTAACATATTTTTTTAGATCTTTATCTTCATAAAAAAACATTTCTATTCTATTTTTTGGTAATAACCCCTTAGCTATTTTTGACCATTCAACTATAACTAGATCATTTAGAGCAGTTTCAAAATCTAAATTAAACAACTCATTTCTATGTTTTATTCTGTAGAAGTCAAAATGCCAAATTTTTAATCCTGAAAGATTATAGATTTGTACTATTGGGAATGTTGGACTTAGAACTTTAATTTTTTTTTTTGCTAAAAAATTTATCAGAAATCTTGCAAAAGTTGTTTTCCCAATTCCAAGTTCACCATCCAAACTAATTAGTATCGATTTAGAAATAATCTTTGAAAATTTTAATGCTAAGCTTTTTGTTGATTCAATATTTTTTAAATAAATGTTAAATTCATCTTTCATTTTTTTATTATTTACTAATATAAATATAAGTTATTCTATTATAGTTACAGTGGATTTAGAAATTATGAATAAAATTGATACAGATGTTTTAATAATTGGAGCAGGCCCAGTTGGATTGTTTACTGTTTTTCAACTAGGGCAACTTGGAATGAAGTCCTGTCTTATTGACTGTTTGGAAGAAGTTGGTGGACAATGCTCAGCTTTATATCCAGAAAAACCAATTTATGATATACCTGCGTATCCTAATATTAAAGCTATTGATCTTGTAAGAAAATTAGAGAAGCAAATCAGTCCTTTTAAACCAGAAATTTTTCTAAACCAAAGGGTAGATAAAATAAAAGAAGATAAAGATAAATTTGTTGTTTCCACGTCTGAAAATAAAAGTATTTCTGCTAAATGTATTATTATTGCTGCGGGGAATGGAGCATTTGGACCAAACAAACCACCCTTAGACGGTATTGATAAGTATGAGAATAAAACATTATTCTATAATATTAAAAATAAGAAGGTTTTTGATAATAAGACAATCGCGATTGCTGGTGGTGGGGATTCCGCAGCTGATTGGGCAATAGAATTATCAAAGAATGCTAAAAAAATTTATTTTATTCACAGAAGAACAAAATTGAGAGCTGCCCCAAATAGTGTAAAAAAACTCTATGATTTAGAGCAGAAAAAAAAGATAGAAATGGTGATTCCTTTTCAACTAGATTCCTTGATAGGTGATAATGGAAAAATAGAAAAAATAAATGTTAGAAATATTGATGGACAGGTTAAGGAATTGGAGGCTGATTTTTTTCTCCCTTTTTTCGGTTTATCTTCAGAGCTTGGACCGATTAAAGACTGGGAGTTAGAAATTGAAAAAAATATTTTGAAAGTTGACCAATCAACATGCATGACATCCCGTGAGGGAATATATGCTATCGGTGATATTTGTTCTTATCCAGGTAAACTTAAGCTAATTTTAACTGGTTTTTCAGAAGCAGCGATTGCATCACATTCTTGCTATAACAAAGTATTTCCTGAAAAAGTATTGCATTTTGAATATTCAACTACCAAGGGAATTAAAAAATTAGCTTAAGACTTTTGTTTCAGAGTCTTCATATCGATCACAAATCTATATTTAACATCAGCTTTCAATATTCTTTGTAAAGCTTCGTTTATTTTTTCGATGCTTATAAGTTCAATATCGCATACAATATTATTTTTTGAGCAAAAATTTAACATTTCTTGTGTCTCTTTAATCCCTCCAATGAGAGATCCACTTAATGATTTTCTTCCAAATATTAATCCTCTCATATTAATATTTTTGAAGTTTTCAATAGCACCAACTACGACCATCGTTTTATCTTTTTTTAATAAACTTAGATACTTATTAAGGTCATGGCTTTTGGGAATTGTGTTTAGTAAGAAATCAAATTTATTTTGATATAAATTTAATGACTTCTGATTGGATGAAATAATAACATCCTCGGCACCTAATTTTTTTGCGTCATCAACTTTACTTTTTGAAGAAGTGATAACATAGACTTTTGCTCCCATAGCTTTTGCAAATTTTATAGCAATATGACCAAGTCCTCCCATACCAATAATACCAATTTTATCGTTTAATTTAATTCCCCATTTTTTCAATGGCGAATATGTTGTTATACCTGCGCACAACAATGGTGCCACAGCTTTGGTATCTAAGTTTTTTGGAATTTTTAAAACGAATTTTTCATTTACAACAATTTTTTCTGAATATCCCCCAAATGTTCTTCCACCCATTATTTTATCTGGTGCATTGTACGTAAAAGTAGCACCTAGATCACAATATTGCACCAAATTTGATCTAC
>PAYV01000007.1 GCA_002715305.1 Rickettsiales bacterium
CGATATCCTCTGAAGTGGTCCTAAAAAAGCATTTACTGTTTGATTCTTAATACTTGAACGAATGTATGACTCAGCTACTAAATTAAATTTTTTTGCCATTCTTTTTTGCTGCCTGAAGTTTTGAATAATTGGTAATGCATTAATTATTTCGTTGGCTTTTGACGCTATCATCTCAAGTCCTATTCTCATTCCTTTACTATAATAAGCTTGATGTTTGTATGCAGTTTTTAAAAGTAATAAAATTATTATTGATATTGAAAATATTATCAAAGTAAACTTTATATCAATCATCAGCATTAAACTTAAATATATTAAGATAATAATAATTTGAGGAATATAAGAAACCATACTAAAAACGAAACTTGATACAGATCTTGGTAAAGAATTAAGAAGAGTATATATTTCACCAGAATCTTTATCTTTGTATTTTTTGAAATCAAGGTTAAGTAATGTAGAGTAAACTCTATTTCTCAAATCAAGCTCAAAATTATGCCTTATTCTTAAATTAAAAAATTCAGTTATATATAAACTAAATTCTCTTATTATTTGTAAACAAATTAGAATTATCAAAATTCCTAAAATTTTTTGATCATTATTCCAAGTATTAAAAAAATTTAATAAATACATTTGAAGTTCGCTCAAATTTTCCGTAGATATATTTTGATTTGAAAAAATTAAAATTATAGGTTGTAATAACGCAATTGTTAGAAAGTCAGAAAAACCCGAAATTAATGACAAAAAAATTACAATGAAAAAGTGTATCTTTGAAATCTTTGAATAATGTATTAATGAATTCCAAAGTCCAACTTGTTCTTTGAAATCTATGTTAAGAGCATCATATTTTTTTTTTTTCACAATTTTTTTTAAGAAATTATAACTGCATAGTTTTGGTTTCCGTCTCTCTTAATCCATGGTTTTTTTCGATTAATCCCAATTTTTAAAATTTTAAAACCTTCATGTCTTAAAATTTTACAAAAAAACTTTGATCTTAATAGCAATGTATTATCCCTTGATATGTATTTTTGGTCAGAAACAAGTTCAACATAATTTTTCATTCTCCAATTAAATTTCAGATTACCTACATATAAACATGCAGGCTTTTGAGGCTTTAAAACTCTTTTAATTTCTCTAATATAATCAATTAAAACATTTAAGGTTGGTAAGTGTTGCATTACTATAAAGCTATAAATAAAATCAATACTTTTATCTTCTAAAGGAATATTGTTTCCGGAACCTTTGATAAGTTTTACATTATTTATTTTTTCTCTCTTTAACATTTCTTTTACCGTAGTAAATGATTTGTGAATATCAATACCAATTACATTATTAAAATAATAACTTGCTGCCCTTAGAAGTCTTCCCCCGCCAAAGCCAATCTCCAGTGCATTGCAGTTATGGGGATTGCCAAGATAATCAAGAATTTCATCTTTTAAAATATGATAAGAAAAATCCCACATTCCTTGCTTAAGATTATGATTATAATTTAGTGAATCATCAAAATAAGAAAAAAATTCGTCACGGGACTTACCTGTTTTCTTCTTAATTTCTTTTCTCCACTTTGAAAAGTGACTTTTTTCTATATCACTCATTCTTTATCTCTAGAGTTTTTGATTTTCTCTTCCCATAAACATGCAGTTTTAAGAATATTTGCAATATCTGAATATTTGGGATACCAAATTAGTTGTTTTTTTGCTTTTGATATATTTGCAACTAATCTTGCACTATCCCCATTTCTTCGATTTGTGAATTTAATTTTAATTTTTTTATTAAAAATATCTTCTGCTTTTTTAATTACCTCTATAACTGAATAACCTCTGCCTGAACCTAGATTAAATACTTCATTTTTTTTATTTTTTAAAAGATATATTGATGCTTTAAGATGAGCATCTACTAAATCATGAACATGAATGTAATCACGAATACACGTACCATCGTAAGTTTGAAAATTATTCCCAAAAATTGAAATTTCATTCCTCTTTTTTTGGATATATTCAACTATTATTTTCACTATATGAGTGGATTTTTTACCTAATTGTCCACATCTTATCTGCATATCAGCTCCTGCAACATTAAAGTACCTTAGAAAAATATAGTTAATTTTTTCTGAATTAGATAAATCTTCAAGGAGCCACTCAATTGACAATTTTGTTCTACTGTATGGACTGTAAGGATTGTTAAGATCAATCTCTCTAATTGTTTTATTTTTTGTATTACCATAGATTGCTGCTGTAGAAGAAATTACAAAATTTTTAATTTTGCATTCAATACAGGTCCTAAAAAAATTAAATGCATTTATCAAATTATTTTCGTAATATAACAAAGGCTTTTCATATGACTCGTATTGTATAATATTTCCTGCTAAATGAATGACTAAATCAGGTTTATTTTCATTTATTACTTTTTTTACAAGATTTTTATTTCCATAATTTCCTTTATAAAACTTAATATTTTTAGGAAGATATTTTTGAGTACCATTTGATAGATCATCAATAATTGAAACTTGATGGCCAAGATCATTTAGTAAATGTGACATTTGAGTTCCTATGTATCCAGCTCCTCCAGTTAATAAAAATTTTATTTTTTTATTTATCATTTAAAATCTGTTTAAGATTCCTCAAATAAATTTTAAGATTATGATTTTTTTTTATATACTCATAAGCATTTTTTCCAATTCTTCTTCTTTCCCTTGATGATCTTAATTTTTCAATCTTTCCTGACAAATCTATGCTATTATTCTCATTAAATAAAAAACCGTTAACATTATCGATTATTATTTGTTTTATTCCTATTACATTGGATGCAATGACTGGAAGTCGTGATGCCATTGCTTCTAACATTGCTTTGGGATTGCCTTCATAAATTGATGGAAAAATAAATATATCCGAAGTCCTGTAGATATTTTTTAATTCTATATTTTTTTTTTGTCCCAAAAACTCTACAGGTAAACTATTTTCATTGACATAATTTTCTAATTGCAAACGTAGCTCTCCATCTCCAACTATTTTTAATTTTATATTCTTTACATTTTTTATGGATTTTAGCAAAAATTCTAAGTTTTTTTGTTTAGTTAGCCTTCCAGTGAATACTAGTGTCAACTTATTATTATTTTTATAGTTTCTCTTGGTATCAAATTTTTCAATATCAACGTAATTTGGTAATAAAAAAATATTTTTTTTTCTTTTTTTACTTATATATCGATATTGATGTTCACTAGTTGTAATAATTTTTTCAGCAAATTTAAAAACAAAAAACTCTACAAATTTAAAATATATATAAATTAATGAAAACTTTCCGTATAATTTTTTAGTGTGCAAAGATAGTGGAAACCCTGATCTTGCAATCATAGTTGTTTTTGTTAACTTTGATGCAATTAATGCCCATTCAGATCCAAATGTTTGATTAGTAAGTAAAATAGAATTTTTATTCTTTCTCATTAATCTAATTAATTCTGGTATAACCCATATTCTAGATCTTATTTTTTTTTTATTCTCTACCAATTTTATAGGGTTAATTTTTTTAACAAATTTTTCATCTTCCCCTTTAGCCCAACTAAATAAAGAAATTTTATATTTTTCTTTTACAAGACCTTTCAAAAAAGCTAGTTCTCTGTCAATAGTTCCAAGCTCATTAAATTTTGATAAGGTTGTTCCTTGATCAAGATAAAAAATTATATGCATAAATTATTTTTTTTGTGCAACTGCAATTAGCATGTGAGCGAATAATTTTGATGGAAGTAATTTTGAAATAATTATAACCAGCCTATCAAAAAAGAACGTTGGTAAAAAATCAAGTTTTAAAGAGGTAAGAAGTCTTTTTGTTCCCTGAATTTTATGAATATAGTTGATTTTTAGAACTTCAAAATTATTGATACTTAATTCATTAAATAACTCGTGTTCTCTCAATCTCCACTGATAAAAATGAAAATTATCATTAGGGTTGTTTTTTATTTTTCTTTTCTGAAGTCTCATACGAAAGTTATCATAAGGAACACTTATAATTAGATATCCTTTTTTTCTTAATACTCTGTAGGCTTCTTTTAAAGGTCTGGAAAAACCATCTTCAAAGTGCTCAAAAACACCCCAGGAAAAATATGTATCAATTGAAGAATCTTTATAACTAAGATTTGTAATATCATCTTTTTTCCATGAATATTTTGGATAATGTTTTTTTAAACCTGTAATAATTACATTGCTAAAATCTAATCCATCCGTTATAAAACCTAATTCATTTAAAAGAATTACCCATTCACCATGTCCACATCCACCATCAATTATTCTCGATTTCTTTGGCAGAATTTTAATAAAATTTTTAACTATACCGTATTCTTCACTATTTTTAGTTTGATTTACTATGAATTTTATATCATTTTTAAGTTTTTTTTTTTTCCATAAATTTGTCCATAGTATTTGTGGATTAACACCATTTTTCTTATTTTTTATTATATAATCTTTAATCACAGTGAAATAATTCTAAATATTGATTTGCTACATTTTGAATATCAGGAACTATAATCTTATTCTGTAAATCATTATAATTATGCACAACCTTTTTAATTAAGTCTATTATTTCCTCGTTTTTTGAAAAACTATACCCAGCCTGTCTAACAATTTCAGGATGTCCTCCAGAATTAAAATATACTACTGGTAAACCACAAGCTAGAGCCTCCAAGACAGCATTCGAACAGGGATCATTTTGACTAGCTGTCAAAAAAATATCGTGGTCACGAAGAATTGAAGCCAAATCTTCAGATTTCTTAGGGCTTATAATTTTAATATTTTTAAATTTTGCATTAATATTCCCTACAAAGGTAAAATCGTACTTTTTGAAGTTTAGGTTTTTGTCAATCCATTCATAGGTCTCCTGTCCCTTTCTAATATTAGATGACCAGCTTGTAGCAATAATTTTGATTTTTGTTTGTTTTGAAATTTCCTTTCTATTTTCTGAATTAAAAATATCAGGGTCTGGTGCATTTTGGATAATTTTTATTTTATTGTCATCAAATAAAAATCCTAAATTGATATGTTCATTATAGCTGTAATTACTTTGAAATATTGTATAATCAGCATAGGACCGATTGAAATCAACAATTCTTTTGTCTAGATCAATATTCTCTCCTCTGTAAAGAGCAATAGGTCCATCAACCCTATGAACTGTAGAATATTTTTTTTTTTTTAATTTTTTACTGAGCCAATTCATATCAAAATTAAAAGAATTAAATAATACATATTTAGTATTTATTCCTATTTTGTTTGGTCCTATATCATATCCTGCTTTTTTAACCCATTTTTTTAAGGCTAACAAGAACTGATTGCCTCCTCCGTAAGGAGGTGGTACGAATTGGTTAATTATACTTATTTTGTATCCAGTAAAATATTTAAGAAGATTTAGTTCCATATATTTTTTTTTTGAAAATTTTTATTAAAACAATAATCATCTCTTTGGGAAATTTGACAAATATTTTGGTTAGAAAAATGATTTCAGAAATTATCTTTCTAGGATTCATTAAATTGAATTTAAAACTTGAAATAAGAATTCTATTTATAAAAAAGAAATTAAACTCCTTGTCAATTTTGTATTTTGTTAAAATAAATTCATAGAATCTAAAGTATATTTTACTTAATTTTAATCTATCTATATTTTTTTTATCAGCAACTTTTCTGGAATCTGAAAAATATTCTTGTATTTTAAAAATTTCACCTGTTTTTATTTTGAAAAAAATTTTTTCTTTTTTTAACCTGTTTTTTATGATTGATACATTTGAAACTATATTTTTTTTCATATAAGTTTTTGTCATATTAGAATCATGAACCCTATACTGTAAAAGTCTTTTTTTGATATTAGCAGCTTTATGGTTCAGTAATATTCTTGACCAAAGATCAAAGTCCTGATTAATATGCTTGTTACAATAGGCTTTGTGAGGATTCGTAAATATTTTTTTTTTCATTAATATACTCGGATGAATAAAAGGGTTGTGCATCAAACTATATGCCCAGATTGCCGAGTGTTTCGAAGGTACATCTATTTCCCCAATTTCAATGTCGGATTTATTAATTATTTTAGCTTGAGAGCCCAAGATATCAATTTCTGGATTTTCTTTAAAATAGTTAATTTGTTCCTTAAACCTATTTCTAGTTGAAATGTCATCTGAATCCATTCTAGCAATAAAACTACCATTAGATAATTTTATTGCCTTATTAAGACTTAAAGTTTGACCTATATTCTTTTTATTAAAAATTAATTTGAGACGATCAAAATTTAAAGATTTTAAAAATTTAGAACTATCATCAGTAGAACAATCATCAACAATGATAAGTTCAAAATTTTTGTAAGTTTGTGATATAATACTATCAACTGACTTTTCAAGAAATGGCATACCATTGTAGTTTGTTAATATTACACTAATCTTAAAATCTGAATTTTTGTCTAAATTAGGCATTAAAAAAGTATATTGAAACAAAAGCAACAGAATATTCTTTTTCGCTTGATATAGATAAAGTCACACCATGATTTCTGTAATCGCTTTTGACCTCTTTTAGTAAAGTTTTTGATCTTCCTAAAAAATATAGACTTGGTTTTCCTAATTTGTCATTAATTATTTCTAAATCGGAGAAACGAACTCCATTAGTAAATCCTGTTCCAAGAGCTTTTGCAGCTGCTTCTTTAGCAGCAAATCTATTAGAAAGTTTTTCACTTAATAATTCATTGTTTTTAGAAAATTTGATAAGGATTTTAAGCTCTTTTTCTGACAGAATTTTTTCCATAAAGCGTTTGCCGAATCTATGTAAGATCTTTCTTATCCTTTTTCGTTCTACAATATCAGTCCCATTAATTATACGCATTTTATTCACTAAAATTAATTGTAAACCCATCTTTAATTAACTTCGCAGTTCGTACATCTAAATATCCTTTTTTATATCCGTCCATTGTACTTACATCACTCGCTCTAAAGATTTTTCCATGATGATTTCTATTCGCAATCTCAGTCATTGTACCCCCATTTATAATTCCAATTTCTTTATAGTATTTCCAATATTCGCAAAAAAAATCTTTCTCTGTAATTAAATCGTTTTTAGACAACTTATTAAAAATTTTTTTTAAAACTTCAATTCTATTTAAACCTACAATTTTAGGATGAAGATTACTTTTATAAAGATTATTCGAACTTAAAATTTTATTAAAATACGCTTTTACATTTGTTGGGTATGATTTTAATCTAATAGCGTCATTTACAAATTTCGAAAAAAACAAATCTTTGTCATATAAAAATTTAAATAATACACTAAATTTTTGACATCTTATTGATCCAATATCATTGTTATTATCCAAATAATATTCAGCTTCAATTAACTTATCCAAGTCAAAGTGAAAACAATCTGATTCCATGAAATATAAATAACTATATTCTTTCTTAAGGTATTTTTTATAATTGTTCAGTAACCAAATAATTGCACCCCACAGCCCAATGTTTTTTGAAGATTTAAAAACTTTTGGAAATTTCTTCAAATTAGATTTAGTTTTTTTAAAGGTTGATGCATTATCGAAAACAATAAAATCTTCAAAGAATCTAAACTTTTTTTCAAGTTGAAAGATATTTTTTGATACTTTCTCAAATACATCATCTCTTGATTTATCAAGAGAACAAGTAATTAGAACAAAAAGTATTTTTTTCATTTTGCTAAATTCATTTATAGTAATTTATTTAAAATTTAATTTTTGCTTGTAAAATTTTAATAGCTACCGCAGTCTCTTTAATAAGCGACAAAAAAAGTTGATCCAAAAGTCAGAATACAGTTAAATTATTAATTATTATATACAAAAAGAAATATTATTCAACACTTGAAATTCAAATAGAGAACTTCAATATTTTATAATTTTTTTGAAAGAAATATTTTTCATTATATTCCTCTCATCCCTGGTAGAAAATAAATACGATATGAATAAAAATGAAACAGAAAAAATTAGAGATAGCAAAATCACTTCTTTAATAGCGAAGATTTGATGCAATTTTATAAGAAAAATAGAAAGGATTAAAAGTAACAATTTCAAAAAAATAATTCTTTTAATTTTCCAAATAGCTTTCCAATATTTTTCAGCTAATATGAGGTCAATAACTATTTTTATAAAAAAACTTACCGCAATAGATGATGCTATACCAAGAATACCGAAGTATT
This sequence comes from Rickettsiales bacterium, assembly GCA_002715305.1. GTDB lineage: Bacteria > Pseudomonadota > Alphaproteobacteria > Methylaequorales > Methylaequoraceae. Next base: position 8,172 of record PAYV01000007.1, read on the forward strand.
TACAAAGTATGTGCAATGAAATTATTGAAGTGATTATGTAAGCTGTGAATCCGAATAGTATCAATTCAGGTTTTTTGGAGATATATATTCCAATCTCAAGCATCCACCCTAGAAATTGTAAAGAATAACCATAGCAAATAGGAAGAATTAAGAAAATACATGCTATGTATTTCTCTGAAGAGAGAAAAGAAACAATATTTTTAGAAAAACCAATTATTAAAATAATTAAAAATGAGATTGTCGTTGCAAATAAAAATAATATTAAATTAAAAATTTTTTCAGAGTCTTTTTCTTGATACTTTTTAAGCGCGAAAGGTCCCCAAGCTGATTGAAAAGCTTGAGCAAGTACCCCAATGCATAATGAAATCTTAATTGCTACTGCAAACAAACCTAATTCATAATCACCAATAAATTCTTTTACAAAAAATCTTTCTAAAATTGGAACAAAAATTGAAATAACACAAACAATCCCGCATGGAATAGCATATTTCAAAAGTTTTTTAATCAGTATTTTATCAATCTTAAAATAAAAAAAATTTATTAATAGAAAAAATGAAATTATCGTAATAAAAAATTGGCCATATAATAAAAAATTGAAAAATGTAATTATATTTTTGTTCGTAGTTACTACTAGATAGGTGCAAACCACAATAAGAAAAAAATTTAATATTGAAATAATCAAAAATTTAGTTTTTGAAAAAGTCCATCTAAATATATTTTCAGAAAAAGAAATAAATAAGATAAATGGAATTTGTAAAGTTATAATTAAAAATAATTCATTTGTATAAAAAAAATTTTCTAAATAGTCCCTTAGATATATTAATAAAATTAAAACTATTACTAAAAAAATTATATGTATAAGAAAGGAGTTTGTTACTACAATTTTTTGTTTGTCTTTTGTTTTTTGTTCTTGAATATACCTTCCAACTGCAGAATCTTGACCAAATGTTGTAAATACGATTATAAGACTTATTAAACTTAGTAAAAAATCTAATCTTCCATAATCTTCTACACTAAAATAACGAGCTAGAAAAGGAAAGGTAATAAGAACAGATAATTTATTTAAACCTGTCATGAATCCATAAAATATAAGATCTTTTAAAAAAAGGAAAAAATTTTGATTCTTTTTCAAGATATACTCTCATATAATTCAGTGTAATTCTGAATCATTTTATTAAAGTCATATTTTTTTGAATCTTTTAATGCCTGCGCCCCCAATTTTTTAATAATTTTTTTATTAATGATTAAATATTTCATAATATTGAAAAGCTTATGATGGTCATTTTTATCAATCAAAAAACCATTCTTATTATTTATTACATCCAGGTTGCCTCCAACACGTGTTGCAATCACTGGTATACCAAAACTAAGAAATTCCAAGATACTATTGGAAAAACCTTCTTCGTCAGATGATGATATTCCAATATCACTAATTTTATAAAAATCCTCTATATTTAAGGATTGTTTAAAAAAATGAATGTGATTTTTAAGATTATATTCTTCTATCAAAATTCTCAGAGAACGTTCATAAACTATATCACCACTTCCAACAAAGATAATTTTAAAGTTTTTATATTCTTTCAAAAGCAAATGTGCTGCCTTAATAACCATTTTATGATTTTTATATGGAATCAAATTGGCTATAACAGAGAAAATAATACTTTTTGAATTAGAATATTTGTTGAGGATACTAAAATCTGTAGACTTACTAAGTCGAGTTTTATTGTTTTTAAGCACTCCATTATATATGAGCTTGAGTTTATGTTTCATTACACCTTCTTTTTCAAGTTGACTAATTACTGCTTTTGAATTTCCTAAAGCATATTTAACTTTAGAATGTAAAAATTTTTCAATTCTAGAAATTGGTATAAATTTGTATTTTTTTTGATAATTATTTAAAGATCTTCTACTCATTAATACATTTTTTTTTTTTAAGTATCCAACCAATTAATCCACCAAATATATATGATTGAGGTAAAAAACAATGAATAATCTGAGGTTTAAATAAATTCAAGTAATAAAGTACTTTAAAAAAATTTATGAAGTGATCAATTTTTTTAAAAATTGGTTTTTTTGGCTTAATAACTCTAACAAACGGATTTAGTTCTTTGAAAAGATTTCCTTCTTCATTTAAAAGAAATAAATCAATATTGAAAATATTTCTGTCAAGATTATTAATTAAACTAATTAGATGTCTTTCTGTACCGCCAAGATTCAAAGAACCAATAATAAATGAAATTCGTATTTTTTTATTTTTATTTTGATACTGTATTTCATTTTTTAATTTTGATATATATTTTTTTTTAAACTGAAAATACCATTTTCTATTTTGACTTCCTTTTTTTACTTCAATACTTTTATCAAACTTTAATAGATAATTTGCAATTTCACTGGGATTATTTATGTTTATAAAATTAGGAAGTGTTATCTTCTTTTCTAAATATCTGTCTTTAATACTAAGTTGATGAAAAAAATTTTTTCCTCTATTTATGAATTCCCAACCGCAGGAACCCCAGAACATATTTGCAAATTCTGAGGAACCTATATCACAAACATCAATAAGATTATAAATTTCTGTTCTTTTAAGTTTAGGTATCCATAAAAAATGCTTTTCTAATCCATATTTTGAAATTAGTTTTTTAGTATCTTCAACATCTGGACCATACTCAGTAAGAATTACATAGATATTTTTTTTGTATGAAAGGGAGTAATATTGCTTAACTCCTTCAACCAACCAATTGTTTCTTTTACCAAATCCATCCATATAATTTTTATATGGTAAATTTTTCCAAAAGTGAGCTACATGAGAAAATATTTTTATTGAGCTTTTTGGAAGTTTTCCAATTTTATGCATCCACAATTCATTAGTCTTATAAAGTTTTTCTTCAAATAGGGGAAAAATTGGGATTATATTTGGTAGAATTCCCATTTTTTTAAATGTATTCAATGAAAAATCATGAAGATTAAATGTTGTTATACTATTGCAATTATCCAATGAACTATACTGAAGAAAGGAACAAATTTTAAACCATAATATCTTCGGAAAATTTAACATTTTTCTTGAAAATATTATTTCTTTCAAATTATCAGTATTTTCGTTTATATGCTCAATACCTTCCCCATAAGGCATAAAAATGTTTAATTTTCTGTGAATTTTTTTTAAAATATAAGGTGATATCCCGTTTCCAATTAAAAAATCAAAAGTTTTTAATTTATCTATTAAGAATTCCTTATTAAAAAATAGAATATCAGGTTTACCATTGGAAACTCCTAAATTATGAATAAATTTTTTCCATTTAGAAAGATCATGGGAATCTTCTTCTGGAAAAAAAAATTCATTGTTGAATAAAAATAAATGGGCATCATAACCTTCATTTCTAAGTATTCTCATAAGAGAAAAGTTATTATTATTCATATTTCCTAAAAGTCCAATTTTCATTTATTTAAAACCTCAACAATTTTTCTTGTATCTATAAAATTTACTAAAACACCCATATTTTTTTTTTGGTAAACAACCATACTACCAAGACCTACGGCTGACACTCCACATTTTAGAATTTTTTTAATATGTTTTAAATTTCCTGCACCACCATGAGCAATAACTGGAATATTTATCGCCCTTACAATTTGCTCTATAAATTCATAGTCAAATCCATTCCAAGTTCCTTCATGATCTATTGATGTTAAAATAATTTCACCAACACCATCATATTCTAATTGTTTAACCCAATTTAGGATTTCATATTTTTGTTTATTCCTACCAGAATTTGAAAATATTATTTTTTTGCCGTTTATATATCTATAATCAATAGAAGCAACAATCGCTTGACTTCCGAATTCATTTGACAAATTCTTCATAAAATTTTTATCAATGTAACTGTGTGTGTTCACAACTATTTTTTCAACACCAAGTCTAAAAAGTGACTCTGCATCCTTGATTCTACAAATCCCACCTCCATATGCTAATGGCATGAAACATTCCGAGGCTAACTCTGATATTAAGTTGAGATTAATTTTTTTTTGGTTGGTTGCATCTACATCAAGTAAAATCATCTCATCAACTTCGAGTTCATTGAATATTCGAGCAGTATTACATGGATCACCTATATAATTAAACTTATCAAAGTTTATTGTTTTTATTAAACTTCCATTTTTAATCAGTAAAACTGGAATCATTCTTGGTTGTATCATTATATTTCACAAAAGTTTTTTAATATTTTCATACCATGCTTATGACTCTTCTCTGGATGAAATTGAACTCCATAAAAATTTTTAAATGCAAAAGATGAAGTGAAGTCTTCACCATAATGTGTTTCTAAAATTTCATATTTTTTGTTCTTTAGTTTAACAACGTATGAATGAATAAAATAAAATTTGGTTTTTTTGGTGAGATTGGAATTTAATTTTACTTTATTTTTTATTTTTACATTATTCCAACCCATGTGAGGAAGTATCAAATTAGAACTTTTAATTTTTTTCACTTCTCCATCAACCCATCCAAGTCCAGGTAGTTGACCTTCTTCGCTTTTTTTAAAAAGAATTTGCATTCCCAAGCATATTCCTAAAATTGGACTTTTTTCTTTCAAAACTTTATGTTCTAAGATGGAAAAAAAAGATGATTCTTTTACTTTTTGCATGGCATTATCAAATGAACCAACCCCTGGTAAAATAAACTTATTAGATTTGTTTAAATCATTTTCATGGCGACAAATAATATTTTTTATACCCATTCTTTTGTACATATTGCTTATTGATGCAATATTTCCTAATCCAAAGTCAAGTATTCCAATCATTTACAATATTTTAAATAAAAGCTATAAGGTACAAGGTTTCTTTTTGATAAAAATAAGAATAATAATCTCATTCTTTCAAAAATTTTTTTATAGGTTTTATAGTCCTTCCAGCATTTAGGACGAGCATTCATTATTGAATTGTATTCATTATTTTTTATACTGAGTCTTTTTTGAAAATACTCAATTAACTCAGTGGTATCAGTTATTTTTTTATTATAGGTTTTCCAGGCTTGTGTTCTTGACATCTTTTTGCTTCTCACCTGGGCTGACAATGTATTATTCCTTAGATCAACGTTAAACTTCTGGGGGTTATAAACTTTATGGTAAAACGAAGTCATAATATTTTCAAGATGATGTCCACCATAATACTTCCATTTGAAGTTTTTCTTCAAAAATTTCTGTGCTTCTTCTTTTGAATATTCAATATACCAAAAAGGTCTTATTTTTTTTATTTTTTTAAAACATGTCCAATATAAAAACCTTGATAATGTCATTAGTGGGTAAGTTTGCATTTTCATTGTACCAAATTGTTTGTGTATATCTTTTATATACATTCCATCAAAATAGTTTTTATTTAATGGCGTAATACCTTCTTCAACAAATGAATGACCTTCTAGTATGTATGAAATATTATATTTATTAGCTGCTCTATACATAACTTCTGCAAGCGCTAGGTCAGTTGAAGCTTCTATTTCTGGAACTCCAGCTTTAAAAAATGATCTAAAAATATCATCCATTTCTTTGTTATTTACCACATAAGTATAAAGATCAATATCAAGAATCTTGAGTACTTTTGCTATATTCATAGTCGCTATTGATGAATTAAACGTATTATCAAAATGGACGGCTAGTGGACGCAATTTCCATTTTTTTTTCGCAAGATATAATAAATATGATGAGTCAGTTCCTCCACTTACACCTATAATACAGTCATATTTCTTTTTCTGTCCAGCCCGTTTAATATCAATAAGAATATTACTTAATTTTTCTTTTCCAAGCTCCTTACCAGTACCATAATTACTCTTGAGCTCCAATATTTGATTGCAGTAATTACAAACTCCATTTTTATCAAAAAAAATTCCAGGTACATCTAAATCATATATACAATTTGTACATACTTGAATTTCCTTACCTCTTTTTTTTAGTAACTTTTTATTTGAATCTTTCATGATTACACTTTAACAATTCTTCTATTAATTGTTTTCCACCTATATTTTCTGCATCTAAAATTTCTAATAAAAAATCATTACATTTTACATAAATTTTTTTTTGCAAAACAAATATTTGTCCTGGTTTTCCAAAAACTAGGGGTTTATAAGCAATTTTGGACTTGAAGATTATTACTTGCTTTTTATTAAGAAATGTAAATGCTCCAGAATATGGTCTGGAAGATGCTCTTATTAAATTATATATTTTATGAGCTTTAAAATTCCAATCGATTATTGAATCATCTGGTATTCTATTGAGTCCATATGACTCTTTTTTTTTTCCTGAAGAAGTTTTTTTATTCCCTTCTAAAATTTGTTTTAAATTTTTATCTAATAAATCTAATGTCGCGACTTTGCATTTTTCAATCAAGTCAGAAATATAATCAGTTTTTTTAATTATAAATTCTTTTCTTGCATATATTTTTCCTGCATCAATATTTTTAGATATTTCAAAAAGGGATACTCCTGTTTTTTTTAATTCATTTATAATTGCCCAGTTCAATGGTGCATGCCCTTTTAGTTGAGGCAATAAAGAGGAATGAATTCCAAGGCAAATCCTTATGTTATTTAATATTTTAGGTGGTATATTGTGAAACCAGCCCGCTGCAAGTATTACTTCTGTTTTAGACGTGTTTAAGAAACTATTCAAATTGTTAGTATTATTCTTATAAAAGAAAGTGGGGATATTATGCTTGTCTGCTATTGATGAAAGATTTGTAAATCTAACATTTTTTAATTTCTTTTTACTATAGCTAATAGAAATTTTTTCTTTAATGGTAACCACGCCATTCAAATTATACCCTTTTTTTAATAAATAATTGAAAATATGCAAAGTTAAGTCAGTTGAACCAAATAAAGTGATTTTATTTTTTTTCATTTTTTTTTAAACTTAAAAATTTATTAAATATTTCTAGAACATAACTTTGTTCATTACTTGTCATTTGATAATAAAGAGGTAAGGCTAATGTGTGTTGAGCAAGGAAGACACTGTTATTTAAATTTCTACAAACTTTTACATTTTTATTTTTTTTGAATGCATTATGCTGATTTAAAGCATAATAACCAATTTGAGCCTCTATTCCCTTAGATCTTAAATACTTCATAGCTTGATCTCTATTATTAAGTGTAATACAAAAAGTTTGATAAGAATGTTTTGAATTTTTAGTTACTTCTTGTATTTGTATATTCTCGTGTTTAGACAATTCATTTTTATAATTTTGTACAATATTATGTTTTTTTTTCAAAATTTTATCAAAAATTTTTATTTGATTGATTCCAAATAACGCATTTATATTAGACATTTTAAGATTAGTTCCTGAAATTTTAAATATAGATTTACCCTCTTTTTTTAACCCAAAGTTTTTAAACATTCGCAACCACTCAATTTTTTTTGTATGATTGGATGCAACTACCCCTCCTTCTCCAGTAGTAATTGATTTCCTGGGATGAAAGCTAAAGATTGTATAATCTGCTATATTTCCAATTTTTTTTTTTTTGTAAGTTGTTCCTAAAGCAGCTGCAGCGTCCTCAATAATTACAAATCCATACTTTTTCTTAAGCTTAAGAAGTTTATCGTAGTTTAATGAATTACCAAAAACAGAAACAGGAATAACAACTTTTGTTTTTGTCGATATGTTTTTAGACAGTTCATCAAAACATAAATTATAATCGTATTTATTAACATCAATTAATTTTATTTTATGATTATAAAGTATTGCAGGAGATATCGTAGCAGGGTAAGAAAAATTTGGAGCTATAATTTCGTCATTTTTTTTTAAATTTAAACTTTTAATTACAGCTTCTAATGCTGTAGTAGCAGATGTAAAAGCAATACAATCTTTACAACCAATATATTCTTCAAGAAGTCGTTCAAATTTTTTTGTGTAATTTCCTTCAGTTAAGAATCCTGTTTGTATTAGGTTTCTGATTTCTTGATATATACTTTTTGTTATGTATGGTCTAGCTAATGGAATTTTCATAAAAGCTTTTTGTTTTAAAATGCGTATCTAAATCTCTCTTGTTATAAAGGTTTTAATAAAGTAATTTAAATATAGCATCGACCAAATATGTAATCTGTTATTTCTTTGGCCCTTTATGTGCTCGTCTACTTTTTTTTTGACAATTTTAAAGTCAAGATATTTAAAAATATCTTGATTTTTGTCTAGCAAGTTATCTTTAACAAAATCAATACTTTGGCCTTTGAACCATGATTTATCAGGTCCAGAAAAGCCTTGTTTCCTTTCATTAGAAATATCAAATGGAAGGATATCATGAATTGCTTCACGAAGTATTAATTTTCCATCATTATAATTATTATAAAAATAATCAACTTTATTTTCATTTGTATTTTCATCGAAACTAAAATTTTTATTAATATTTTTTAGCTTCATCTTTAATGGAATTTGTGATGCTAGTTCACATAATTCATTATCCAAAAAAGGAACTCTAGTTTCTAATGAATGAGCCATTGATAATTTATCTTCAACAATTAGTAAACCATGAAGAAATGTTTTTATCTCAAATTTTAAAGAGTAATTAATTAAATCAGTATGGGTAGGATTATTTTTTTTTATATTTATTATTGATTTAAACTTTTCAAAAAACATAAATTTTTCATATTTCTTCCCTAGTAATTTATTTAGTTCTTTATGGTCGAATAATCTATTCCAAAAACTGAAATATTGATTATAAAAATGATCGGTATTATTTAAAACCTTATTCTTATAGTATCTCCAAGGGTAACCAGCAAATAATTCGTCTCCACCTATACCGGTTAATAAAACTTTTCCAAAATTACTAGCTAATTTCGATGCGTAATAATTTGGGTAACTTTGTCCAACTCTTGGTTCTTCAAGATGCCAAACGATTTTTTTGAAGGCTCTTTCCATGTCTCCTGACTTCAGTACTAATTCATAATGTTCAGTTCCTAATTCAGCTGAAACTTTTTCTGCTTTCTTTCTCTCATCAAAAAAAAGCTCAACACCAGAAACAGAATCCATATTAAATCCAATTGTGAACGTTTTCATTTTTTTTATTTTATTACTTGCAAGTGCTGTAATTACACCTGAGTCAATTCCGCCACTTAAATAAGAAGATACAGGAACATCACTTATAATTTGATTATTTACAGCATTATTGAGAGCATTCTTAAGTTTAATCTTTGTTTTATTAAAATCAGAAAGTTCAGAGTTTTCTTCAAAATTAAATTCAAAATAATCCCTTTTTTGAATATCTCCATCAAGAGATAATTTCAAAAATGAGCCGGGTTTTAGAATCTTAACATTTTTAAATAAAGTATCGCAATCTATAAAATTCTGAAATGTTAAATATTCAGCAAGACTATCTGAACATATCTGCAGTTTATTTTCTGGATAAAATAAAAAAGACTTAATTTCTGAAGAAAATAAAAAGAAGTCTTTTTTTTTATAGTAATAAATTGGTTTTATACCGAATCTATCTCTGGCAAGAATAAGTTCTTTTTTTTCTTTATTAAAAATCGAAAAAGAAAACATTCCATTAAATTTTAATAAACATTCAGGTCCCCACTCGATAAATGAATTGAGAACAACCTCAGTATCACTTTGTGAAAAAAATTTATAACCACGTTTTTTTAATATTTCTCGCAATAAAAGAAAATTATATATTTCCCCATTATAAGAAATGACCCATTCTCCATTTTTTGATTGCATTGGTTGAGAGCCTTTATTTGATAGATCAATGATTGAAAGCCTGGTATGACCTAAAGCAAGGTTTCTAAAAATATATTGTCCTTTTCCATCTGGACCTCTATGACCAAGAGACTCGATCATTTTTTGAAGAATATTAGCATTCGCTTTATTTTTTTTTAAATCAATAAAACCAACAATGCCACACATGACTTATTTTTTTACCTTCTTTAGTTTTTTTTCTCTCCAAGTAATTAAGTCTTTTAACCCTTCTGCTAGACCTACTTTACTTATGAATTTTAAATCTACCTCAGCTTTTTTTACTGATCCAATTCTATTTTTAACGAGTGTGCTATTGAAATTTTTTTTGAATTTAATTTTTTTTTTTTTTCCCACTAAATCATAAAGTGTTTCAGCAAGATTAAGAAGAGAGGTTTTTTTTCCGGTTCCAACATTATAAAAACCTTTTTTTACATCAGAAGACATAGCTAAGATATTTGATCGAGCGCAATCCTTGACTGAAATGAAGTCAAATGACTCACTGCCATCTCCAAAAATAGTTACATGTTTATTTTTATCAATAGCATCTAACATTCGCATTATTACAGCAACGTAAGCTCCTGAATAATCTTGTCTTGGTCCGTAAACATTCATATATCTTAGACCAACAAAATTTAAGTCATATCTATGATGAAACGCATTGAGCATAGATTCTCCACATATCTTTGTTGCACCATAAAAATTTTTAGAATTAAAAGGATGTTTTTCTGTCATTGGTTCCTCCTCTGCATCACCATATACTGATGCTGATGAAGAAAAGATAAGTTTTTTTATTTTTTTCTTTATACAACAATTTAATATATTGAATGTTCCTTCAATATTAGTTTTGAAGGCTGATTCAGGATATTCATGACATTGAAGTAACCACAATGCTGCAAAATGAAAAACTCCATCAATACCACTCATTGATTTTTCTAAAATATCTTTTTGAAGAATACCCCCGCCATGATCAAAAACTTTTACTTTAGGATTTTTTAGTGCTTCAGACAAATTTTCAGTTCTACCGCGAAAAAAATTATCAAATACAATAATTTCTTTTATATTTTCTCGTAAAAGTAAATCAACTGTGTGTGAACCAATCAATCCTGCTCCACCAATAACTAAAAATTTTTTATTTTTTAAAATCATTTTTTATAGAAATTATTTATTGTTTCAGCAATGTACTCAGCTTGACTATTACACATATAACCGTGAATTGGAATGCTTAATACTTCTTTGCAAGCTTCTTCACAATTTATAAGTGAATTGTTAAAATTCGTAAATTTTTTATATGCCTTTTGCTTATTAAGTGGTTTCGGATAGTAGATCATCGTTGGAATTTTTTTTTGTAATAAAAATTCTTTTAAATTATCTCTATTTTTTGTTCTTATTGTGAATTGTGACCATACTGAATAAGATTTATCTTGTTTATCTGGTAATTTGATATTTTTACATAAATTTTTTAAATAAAAATCTGATATTTCGTTTCTTCTTTTTATCTCTTTTTTAAATAATTTTAATTTCTCAAGTAAAACACTAGCTTGGATGGAATCAAGTCTACTGTTTAATCCTACAAAAATATTATCGTACTTATTTTCACCTTTGCCGTGGATTTTAAGAGAAGAAATCTTTGACGCTAATTTTTCTGACTCTGTAAATACACAACCTCCATCTCCATAACAACCAAGAGGTTTAGAAGGAAAAAAACTTGTTGTTGTAACATCAGAATATAATGTTATTGATTTTTTATTATATTTTGATCCAAATGCTTGAGCTCCGTCATTTATCCATAAAAGATTATTTTCTTTACAGACCTCCAACAATTCTGAATAATTTGCAGGTTCACCAAATAAATCTGCTGTAATTATACCCTTAATTTTAATCTTTTCATTTCTAGCTTTAATTATAATTTTTTTTAGTTCATTAATATTTATTGAGAAATTATCTTTATTAATATCTACAAAAATTGGTTTGACTCCTAACTGTGTTGGTGATTCAACAGTTGAAATAAAACCAAAAGCTGGTGTTATAATATAATCGTCAGATTTAAAGTCTAATGCCATTAGAGCTAATGTAATTGCATCGGTACCATTGGCACAAGTTATTGAAAACTTACTTTTACAAAAATTAGATAACTCGGTTTCAAGTTTTTTTACCTCGGGTCCCATTATAAACTTTCCACGTTCAAGTGTTTTTTGAATTGATTGATTAATTTTTTTTTTATTTACATCTAACTGTATATCAATTCCACTAAATGAAATTTTTCTTGAGCTATATAATTGATCTTTATTTTTTTTCATGAACCAAAAACCCATTTTTAATGATATAAAAATTTTTTTCTCTTGGACATTTAAGATTTTTATCCAAAACCTCACCTGCATGACTAACCCATCCTTTTTGAATTGCTGGAACCCCAATCATAAGAGAATGTGGCCTGCAATCTTTAGTCAAAACCGCACCAGCTGCTATTAAAGAAAATGAACCAACTTTTGTTCCGCAAATTATAGTTGCATTAGCACCAATAGATGCACCTTCAAAAACATGAGTTTTTAAAAATTCATTTTTCCTTGAAACAAAACTTCTCGGAGTTTTTACATTAGTAAAAACTACACTAGGACCACAAAATACATTATCTTCTATTATAATATTCTCATAAATCGAAACATTATTTTGAATTTTGACTCCATCACCAATTACTACATTTTCTCCCACAAAAACATTCTGACCTAGAATACATTCTTTCCCAATCTTGGCACCTTTTGAAATATGAGAAAAATGCCAAATCTTTGTATTGTCTCCAATTTCAACCTTCTGGTCAACAAAAGAACTTTTATGAATAAAAAATTTATTTTTCATTAATAAATTTCTTAGCTAAGGGATGATATTCCTCAATAAGAGGACTGATTTTTTTATGTCTAAGTTCATAAACTGTTCTGATGGAATCTTCTGTATCATTTATTTGATAACCTTCATTACATAAAATTTTTTCATATGATATTGTATGAAGATCTTCAAAACCTTTATTTAAATCAATTTTCTTACCATTTATAATCAATTCTTTAAATGTATTTTGTTTATTTTTAACTTTTGTAGGTAAATGATCAAAATTTAATGATAAAAACCATCTCACTCTAGCATTTTTAAAATTAATTATTCCTGCTGCAAAATCTCTTTTTCTTATATGAATTTTTGTTGACTCAACTTTTCCATAAATCCAGCATAATAAATCAAAAAAATGAATTCCTATATTTAATAAAATACCTCCAGATTTAGATTCATCTCCTTTCCAACTGTTATAATACCAATTTCCTCTTCCTGTTATGTAGGTTAAATCTATATCAGAGATTTGTTTAGAATTTTCTTCATTATTTTTTAGCTTTATAACATTCGACAGATATCTCAATTGAAGAATTGTGAAAACATTTTTTTTATTTTCCTGAGACATTTTTAAAATTGAATCAAGGTTCCAAGGATTAATAACAATTGGTTTTTCACAAATTACATGACTCCCAGATCTTAAAGAGAAACGAATATGTGAATCATGAAGATAATTGGGTGAACAAATACTTATAAAATTTATTTTTTTATTTTGAATTCTAAGTTTATCCAAATATCTATCAAATCTCTCTAACTCAACAAAAAAATGAGTTTTTGGAAAAAATTTATCTAAAATTCCGATGCTATCAAACGGATCATATGCTGCTAACAATTTATTACCAGTATCATGAATAGCCTTCATATGTCTTGGAGCAACGAAACCTGAGGCACCAATTATTGCAAATTTTTTAGACATAATTCTTTTTCTTTAAATATTAACTGTTTTTTTTTTAAAATTATCTAACCATGCCTGAAATGTTAGTACATTCCAAAGCAAGTACTTATTATTTATAATATTAATTTTATTTTCTTTAATTTTAAAAATCTCATCGTAGTCATAAAAACCTTCTTCGATAATTTTTTTTCTATCTAAAGTATCATGCATCCAGCTATGCAATTTACCGGTAAGCCACTCTCCAAGCGGCACACCAAATCCCATTTTAGGTCTTAAAAATAGATCCTCAGGTAAATAATTATTTAGGATTCTTTTAAGAATAATTTTTTTTTCCTTAAATTTTTGGTCAAGTTTCCATGATGATTCAATTACATCTTTATTTAAATATGGTACTCTTACTTCTTGCGAACAAAACATACTTGCTCTGTCTACTTTTGTAAGAATATCATCAGGAAGATAATGTAACATATCTTCCAACTGCATAAATTCGAAAAAATTTTTACAATCTAAACCATCGTTTAAACCTAAATTTATAGATGAAGTGAAGTCCTTTATGAGTTTATCAGAATTATGTTTAGTACTAATTAAAGTTTCATATATAAAACTATCTTTCTCACTTAAAATTAAAAATACTTTTTTTAATTTATCCATTAGTTGAGGTATTCTTGAAATATTAAATCTTTCATAGAATTGTAAACCATATCTTTGAAAAAAATATAGAAACAATTTTGAGATGTTTGTTAACAAAAACTTTGGAACTAATCTTTTCATAGCTCTGATTTTATCAGCATAAAAATATCTATTATAACCACCAAATAATTCATCAGCACCATCACCAGAAAGTACTACTTTTACATATTTCTTTGACATTTTAGAAACTAAGTAAGTTGGAATTTGTGATGAATCACCAAATGGTTCAGAATATATTTCTGGTAACTTTGGAATAACATCCAAAAGGTCATTGTCAGATAAATACAATTCATGATGATCTGTTCCTAAATATTTTGCAATTTTTTTTGAATGTTGTGCTTCATTATATTTGTTTTCATTAAAACCTATTGAAAAAGTTTTAAGGTTCTTAGTATGGTTATTCATGATTGATACTAATAAAGATGAATCAATGCCACCAGATAAAAAGGCACCTGTTGGTACATCAGAAATCATAGAGCTTTTAATTGATTGAGTAATTTTTTTTTCAATTTCTGAATCTATTTGATGTGAACTTAGTCCAGAAAATTTTGAATAATTTTTTAGTGATTTTGAATCCCAATATTTGTAATTTATTTTTTTTCTAAAAATATCAACACTTAAAATCTCTCCTGGTTTTAGTTTATGAACATTTTCAAAAATTGAATTTGGAGCTCTAATGTAACCATATTTTAGTAACTGTGATAAAGATGTTTTATTTATCTTCGGATCAAAATTTGGAATTGTTTTTAAACATCGAAGATCTGAACAAAAGAAAAAAAAATCATTGTTAAGTGTCCAGTAAATCGGCTTTATTCCAACTCTGTCTCTTGCAAGATAGATACTTCTTTTTTTTTCATCCCATAAAGCTAATGAAAACATCCCATCCATATTTTTTACTGAATTTTCTAAGCCAAATTTAGATATATATTCCAAAATCACTTCGGTATCAGAGTTTCCTTTAAATGATACATCCTTTTCAAGTTCCCTCTTTAAACTTAAATAATTATAAACTTCACCGTTATATGAAATAACAAAATTTCCTGAATTTGATGTCATTGGTTGATTTCCGTTTGAGGACAAATCAATTATAGAGAGTCGATTATGAGCTAAAGCAACTTGATTATTTTCATGAAGCCAGAAAGAGTTATTATCTGGTCCCCTAAAATTTTGAGATTTTAAAGCTTTCTGAAGAATATTTATTATATTCTTTTTCCCAAACTTATTATTAAAATCAATTAGTCCTATTATTCCACACATAATCTTCTTTGAGTTTTTTTAATCAATAGCTACCGCAATTCCAAGAGCAATCAAGGAATGGAAAATAAAAGTAGAATTATTTAGTTTGGCAAAATGCAATCTTTTTCCAAGACTAAAGTTTTTTTATTCGAAATAAAATCTAGTAAAATTTTTATTCTATTATTTCCTACCATAGAAATTATTTCTCCAAACATTCTTTTGAAAGGTCCTTTTACTACTATGACACTTGAACTTGGTTTAAAAAAATAAATTTGTTTATTTATTAAACCATCATTGTTGGCGTGAAATCTTAAATTTTCTATAAAACTCTTATCTATTTGTGAGGGAATAGAACCTATTGATAAAACTTTTTTTACTCCCTGTGTATACCTTATTTTTAACCATTGATAATTACTGAGATTGAACTTTACAAAAATATATGACGGAAATAAAAATTCTTTTACAATCTTACCAATCTTACCATTCAATTTTTCTGTTTCAAAATAAGGACTGAAAGCATCAAAGTTCTGATTTCTTAGATTTTTTATTGCTCTATCTTCTTGGTTTGGTTTACACATTACAACAAACCAATTTTTTTCATTTTTTTCCATATTTTTTCTTTGGTTTGAAATTTGGTTTATTTCTACTAATAAAAAGCGAACTAACTGTAAATATTTTATTCTCATGATAATTTTCAGCAATTTTAAAATAAATTTCTTGAGCATTATCAGTAGAACACAATAAAAATTTGAGGTTTTTTGAATTTTCTGGAATCTTTTTAATTATAGGTATATTAAAATAAAATTTTTTTTTTGTTTTTGGTTCAATAACACCGATAATATTAGCATTAAATTCATTGGCCGAAAGAATTGCAATTTCACTTATTTCACTAATACCATAAATGATGAATTCACAGCTTAAATTTTCAGAAAAGAGTTGATTAAACTCCTTTCTCATAGATCTAAACAATGATAAAGAATCATTTAAATAGTTTAAAACAAGTTTAGATTTTTCAGAAAAACCCTCTGGAGTCAGATAATATACAAATCTTTTATAAGGAGCTTGTTGAACTTTTATTATACCTTTTTTTAAAAATTTTTTTATTAAAGCGTTGACGAAGCCAATAGATACAGAGATCTTGTTAGATATATTTTTTTGAGTAACCTCTTTTCCTTCTTCAAGAGAAGATAAAAAATCAAGTTCAGAATTCTTTTTTTTCACAATATCATTATATCATCAAATAATTGTAATTCAAGTATTGAAATTCACTGTGTGAATTTTAAGTTGAAATAAAGTTTTGTTGTTTGTTTTTATATGGCTTTAATATTTAAAATAAACAAAAATCATCTTCTTAAATATTTTAACTGTTTTTTATACCAATAATAATATTCGGCTAATCCATCATCAAGATTGATCCTCGCTTTCCAACCAAGAGAATTAATTTTCTTTACACATAACAATTTTCTAAAAGTTCCATCTGGCTTTGACCGATCAAAAATAATTTTTCCTTTAAATCCAACAATATGTTTTATTTTTTTTGCAAAATCTCTTATAGAAATTTCCTTACCAGTTCCAATGTTTATAATTTCGTTTGAACTGTATTTTTTTGATAAAAAAATACATGCATCTGCAAGATCATCTACATGCATAAATTCTCTGAAAGGATTTCCTGAACCCCAGACTTTTACTTCTTTTGAATTTAAAATTTTAGCATTATGAAATCTATCCAATAGAGCAGCAGGCACATGACTATTAATTCCGTTAAAATTATCTCCTGGACCATATAGATTAGTAGGCATAACAGAAATAAAATCACAACCATATTGTTTTCTGTAAGCTTGACAGAGTTTAATGCCAGCAATTTTTGCTATTGCGTACCATTCATTAGTTGGTTCAGGCTTGCCATTAAGAAGTTGGTCTTCGTTCATAGGTTGTTTAGAATCTTTTGGATATATGCATGAAGACCCTAAATAAATTAATTTTTTTATTTTATTTTTGTAAGCAGCATTAATAACATTTGTTGCTATAAGAATGTTTTGATATATAAAGTCTGCAGGAAAATTACTATTTGCGTGAATTCCACCAACTTTTCCAGCAGTTAAAAAAATAACCTCAGGCTTGTTAAGTTTCATCCATTTTTCAACAGAATTTTGAGACAATAAATCTAATTTTTTACGAGAAACTGTAATTACATCATAGTTTTTATTTAATTTTTTAAATATTGCCTTACCCACCATACCATTATGACCAACTACCCAAATCTTTTTGTCTTTAAGATTAAAGTTTTTATTAGGTTTGATTAATGACGATAATTTAGTGTCTCTTAATGATTTTAAACCATTAATATCATACTTTAAGTCAAGTCTACTCTTAAAATTATCAGATTTATCTAAAATTTGAGTTCTCATATTTAAAATCCTAGAAATAGACTAATTAATCAGCATTTTTCATGCCAAAATGTAATATAAGGAATTATATTTATTAAGTTCTCAATAGTAGTAATAATTTATTTCTTAGTTCATAATGTGTGTTATGTTAAGCTAATGATTTCATTTTCAGAAATTGAATTTATAAAAAAAACAATAACATTAGCAGGAAAGAAAACCTTGGATTTTCAAAAAGAAAATCTTAAAATAGAATTCAAAGAGGATGAATCCCCACTGACAAATGCAGATTTAATTAGTAACGAAGTAATAGTTTCTAACTTGAAAAGTAAATTTAATAGTATTTCAATAATTTCTGAAGAAAATAAAAATAGAATAGTTTCAGATTATTTTTTTTTAATAGATCCTCTTGACGGAACAAAAGAATTTATAAAGGGAAGTGCCGAATTTACAGTAAACATCGCTTTAATAAAAAATAAGAAACCATGCTTTGGTTTTATATATATCCCTAGGCTTAATAAAATTTTCTGGAATGATAAAAATAAATCATTTGTTGAAATAAACAAAAAGAAAAAAGTTATTGAATGTAGAAATTGTTTTAAAGTTTTAGATATAGAAATAAGTAAATCTCATATGGATAAAAAAACAGAAAAATTTGTTAAGAATATAAAATTTGGAAAAGTAAACAGGATTGGTTCATCATTGAAAATATGCAATATTGCTGAGGGAAAATCAAATATTTACCCAAGGTTTGGAAAAACTATGGAGTGGGATATAGCTGCAGGTCATTCAATTTTAAAAAAAGCAGGAGGGGAAATTTTCTCTACTAGTCTTTTACCCTTGGCTTACGGAAAAAAAAATTTTTTAAACGAATCATTTATTGCTATCGGTGGAAGAGAAATTCCAAAGATGATAATCAAAAAATTTACCTCAAATCTGTAAATGTTAAAAAAGAATTATTACAAAGAATCAATTATTTTTTTTTCTTGTGGGATTTTAATTTTATTTTTTTTTCCAAATTTTTTTTCTGAAATTGAACCTGATAGTTATCAGTATATTTACAATAACTCAAATCGAAAAAGTTTATATCCAATGTTTATAGATATCTTTGGTATTGAAAAAGATGGAAATTATTTTTGGGTAATTTTTCTTCAACACTTAATACTCAATTTCAGTGTTGTCTATTTGATGTCAACACTTCACAATTTTAATCTTTCTATATTTATGAAAATATTATTTTTTATTTTTTTATTTTTAAATATTTATTACATTTCTTTTCCAGCAACAATTTTGACTGAATCTTTATTTTTCTCAGTTGTAAATTTTT
The DNA here is from genome assembly GCA_002715305.1 of Rickettsiales bacterium. Lineage (GTDB taxonomy): Bacteria > Pseudomonadota > Alphaproteobacteria > Methylaequorales > Methylaequoraceae. The sequence continues at coordinate 27,286 of PAYV01000007.1, forward strand.
CAACAGGGTTATCAATCAAAGTAATTTATGAGAAAAATAAAAGTTTTTTTTCTTTAGGGTTGCTTTTAGGGTTAATATTGTCCTTAAAATCTATAGGAATAATTTTATCACTATCTTTTATATTTTTTATTTTCTATTTAACAAAGCTTAATAAAAAAAAAATTATTTTTTTACTTTTTGGTCTTCTAGTTTTTCCGACTATTGAAAGATTTTATCATGGTAAATATTCTATTGGTTCAAAAGGTGATTCAGTTTTATATCAGAGTTTTTTAGGTAAAATCTTTATGATAAGTGGTCAAAAAGATTTCGAAAAGTCTGTCTTTATTGATAAAGATGATAATTTAATTAAAGATTTAATAAAACAATCATCTTCCGTAAACAAATTTCTAGACGAAATTAAAAATCCATATTTGTTTCTTGATCTTCATGCTGATTACGAAGTTATTGCTCAATATCAAATATTAGAAATAAATGATCAAAATAGAGAGGAAATTCGAAACTTGTTTTTCAGAATTTTAGAAAAATATCCAACTCAATTTCTTAAGTTATCTTTAAATCATTATCTAGGACTATGGTTTCCTGGAGGAAAACAAATTTTTCTTAATGAATACCTTTATGAAAATCAAAATGTTCAATTGCCACTTAAGGAGGAATTAAATAATGTTTCAGGATCTACATTAGGCATTTCGAAAATGCTTCTTTTGTTAAATCTTATTTTTTTTAATATACTTTTATTGAGCTTTACATTAATCACAATAAATAGTTTAGTAAATTTATATAAACGAAAAATAGATTTGATTGACGCTTTTGTAATTATAATTCAAATCTATTTAATAGCTGTTTCATTTACAAATATTTCTACGCCAAGATATTTTATGCCAATATATCCGTTAACTTTACTAATTGTTTTTTCAAAATTCAGAAATTATTCTCGAAACTTTATTTGATATATTAAAGTTCTTCTATCATTTTTTTATTTAGTTAACATAAGATTTATTAAAATTTAAATTAAAAAATTATATTTTATTTGCGTATTGATGTGTAAAATCCTTGAAAGTATATTAGTAATATGGATTTACAAAAAATTATAAGAATTGTACAGAGTGGAGCGGTTCTTCTTATCTTTCTAGGTGCAGCAATAGGCTTTGGAACAGAAATTCTTGTAATGTTTAATAAAGGATCAATCCAACTTGCTGATTTGCTTTTGCTCTTCATTTATGTTGAAGTGATGGGAATGGTAAGAGTTTACCTTTTAAGTGAAGAAATAAGAATCACTTACCCTTTAATAATTTCAATTACAGCAATATCAAGATTAATAATACTTCAGAAAAAAGACCTTGATCCTTCAATTCTTGTTTATGAATCTATCGCTATTTTAATAATTGCGGCTGCAATTATAGTTCTTCGTTTAAGATACCTAAGAGTACTTAAACCTAAAAAAGATCAAAAGTGATTAACTTTTTTCGTAAGAAAAATTCTTTATTTTTATTTTTTGCCTATAACTCTTTAGCCTTTACTTTTTTTTTAATTATTTTTTTGTTATTCCCAAAATTAGACATAATAATCTCAAATTTTTTTTTTTTGGAAGGCAAATTTTTATCAGATAAATATATTTTTATTAAAGATTTAAGAGCTTTCTTAAAGAATTTAATGATATGTATACCAATTTTAGCTTTAGTTTTTTTATTAAAAAATATAATTGATAAAAAGAGAAAAATAATTGATAGAATAAAATTTAGAACAAAATTTTTTTGTATTGGATTAATTTTAGGACCAATACTTGGTTCTGGACTAATTGCTAACTTATATTTTAAAGAAAATTGGGGAAGGGCGCGTCCAGTCCATATCGAAGAATTTGGAGGTACAAAAAACTTCACACCTGCATTTATAAAGTCAGATCAATGTGAAACTAATTGTTCATGGATAAGTGGTGAAACATCAGCTGCGTTTTCATTTGTAATGGGGACTATTATATTAAAAAATTCTTTATTTTTTGTGTTAAATATAATTCTAGGAATTTTAGTTTTTTTTTGTAGGTTAACTATGGGAGGTCACTTTTTTACCGATAACATTTTTTCTGTTATTTTTATGTTTTATATAGCCATAATTTATAGAATTTTAGTTTCTAAATTTTTTAAATAAATCCTATGGTAAAAGTTTTAATTTTAGTTGATCAAAAAAAAAGTAGTGAAAACCAAGCCAATGCCTTATTTAATAACTTAAAAAATCTAAGTAAAAAAAAAAATTGTTAAAGAAACTAGGGTTATTTTAAAAAAAAAAATTCATTTTTTACCCAATTTGGGTATTTTCCTTATACTAAAAATACAATCTTTTTTCGTCACTGAAAATAAAGAAAAATTCAATTTAATTATTTCCTGTGGAAGAATAACTGCCCCTTATAGCGTTATTTTAAAGCAGAAATTAAATATAAAGAATATTCATATTCTTAACCCCTATTTAAATTTCAAAAATTTTGATACGGTCATATTACCAAACCACGATAAAGTAAAAATAAATAAAAAAGTATTAAATTCAACTGGTATCTTAGCTGATAAACAAAAACTTATTTTTACGAGATCACAGTTATCAAATTTTGAAAATATTTTAGAACTAAAAAAAAAAAAGGTAATATCAATTCTTATTGGAGGTTCAGGAAAAAGTTCAACAATGTCACTAGATGATATTAGACCAGTTTTAAAAGTAGTTAACGATCTAAATGATAAACATAAAGTCATTTTTCTGTTTTCAAGAAGAACACCAGAATTTATAAAAAAATTCATAATAAATGAAAAAAGATCTATTGATAACTTCTACCCACAAAACAATTTTAACCCATATTGGTTCCTATTAAATAGATCTGATTGTATACTTGTTACTGCTGATTCAATTAGTATGACATCTGAAGCTTTACTGACTGGTAAACCAATACTGATAATACCAATAATAAAAATTAAGGAAAAAATTAAAAATTTTCATTTTGATTTAAAAAAGCAAGGGTTAATAAAATTTTTTAAAAATGATATTATTTTCTGGAAGAATAAGTGCTTGGATGAATCAAAGAGAATTGCCTATTTAGTTAAAAAAAAAATTGGATCTTTTTAGAGCTACCAGCGATTATGAATCCATAACCATTGTTCAGGGTTTTTTTTGATCCATCTTTCTATATATTTATTTAGATAAGATAGAATTTCATTTTCATTCTTTATTTCTCTTAATTTTTTGTATTCAATTTGTTCAAAATATTCTATTTTAAATTTTGTTCCTTTAATTCTTGTACATACTGCTGGAATAATTGAACATTTAAATTTCAAAGCTAATTTTGCTATTGCAGGTGCTGTCATCACATTTGTACCAAAAAACTTAGATTGAATTCCATCATTCATTTTTTGATCAATCAACATTCCTAAACTTTCATTATTCTTCAACGCTTTGATACAATCTTTGGCTCCTTCTTGTCCTTTTTTTATTAGGTTAACACCATAGTCTAAACGAATTTTTCTTAAAAGCCATTCAACGTATTTATTATTCGGTGCTCTATAAATAAAATGAATTTTGAAACCACTTTGAGTTAAAGGATGAGAAGTAAGTTCCCAATTACCTAAATGAGCTGAAAAGAAAATACAATTTTTATTTTTTTTTAAAGGATTAATTAGATTTTGTAAATTTTTTATATCTATATTAGAGTTTTCAAAAACCTTTATTTTTTTTAAATGAGGATATTCACCGATTATTCTCCCAAAATGGAACCACATTTTTCTTATAATCTTTTTTTTTTCCTTAATACTTTTTTTAGGAAAAATTCTGTTTAAATTTGAAATTGCTAATTTATTTCTATTTGAAAAAAAACCAAATATCAAAAAAATCATACCACCAGAAAAAGAAGAGAGTCTTAATCCAATGAATTTACTAAATAAAAAAAAAAAGGAAATTAAAAAAAATTCAAAAAAATTTTTTATCAAATTTATCATTTAATTCGATTATAAATCAAAAAGTAATTAAATGAAAAAAAAATGTAAAATCAATCTACTACTATTATCGCAGGAGACTTAACATCCGCTTTTTTTTTTAAATTTTTTAAATTTCCAAGCTTTAATTTCCATATTTTTTCATTTTCTAGAGATGCATTATAAATAATGGAAACCTTTGTATCTTTACTTTTACCATTTTCAATTAATTTACAAGAAATTTTTTCTAATTGTCCAATTCCCATGTAAATAATTATTCTACCATTATTTGAACAAATTGATTTGAAATTAATATCTACATTTGGATAATTAATTGATTTATGACCTGTAATTAAATTACAAATATGAGAATCATTAAAGAAATTTGAATTTAATTTTTTTATAGATTCTTGAGAAGCTGTTATACCAGAGAATACTTTAAATTTAATTTTATTGTTCTTCAAGTATTCTGATTCTTGACTTACTCTACTGAAAAAAGATGGGTCTCCCCCTTTAAGTCTTAAAACTTTATTACCTTTTTTAGCATATTTAACCAGCCAAAGATTAATATCATTTTGAGAACATGCTTTTTTATTTTTTAATTTTCCTGCAAAAATCAATTTTGCATACTTTTTACAATATTTTAAAATTTCCTTATTCACTAGCGCATCATAAATCACAACATCCGCAATCATTAAAATGTTTAAGACTCTATATGTTAGAAGTTTAACTGATCCCGGTCCTGCTCCTGCAATTATTACACTGCCATCTTCAAATTCTGTTCTTATAGGTTTATAATTACTAAGCATTTTATAAATAATACCATCAATTTTACTATATGAAAAATAAGATTGTTTTAAATAAAGCTAATGTAATTTTAGGATCAAAAAAGATTTTAACTGATATTTCTTTTCAAGTAACTCAAGATGAACCTTGTTGTATAATTGGGATGGGATCTTCAGGCAAAAGTGTTTTATTAAAATCAATCCTAGGTTTAATTAATCTTTCCAGTGGAAACATTTCTGTTAATGAAATATCCATTCACAACAAACAATTTAGTTCAATTTTAAATACTTTTGGTGTTGTTTTTCAAAAAGATGCACTTTTTGACAGTTTACCAGTTTGGCAAAATATTATGTTTAAAAGTTTAGGAGTAGAAAGTAAAAAAGATAATCTAAATAAAGCCAAATCTTTGATTTCAAAAGTTGGTTTGTCAAAAAATGATGCTTTTCTTTTTCCAGCTGAGCTTTCTGGTGGAATGAAGAAAAGGGTGGCTCTTGCAAGAGCAGTTTCTCATAATCCAAAATTTCTATTACTTGATGATCCAACTGCTGGGCTTGATCCCATTAAAACCAATGTAATTTTTAATCTTATAAAAGATCTTTCTTATGAACTCAAAATAACATTATTGGCAATTAGCTCTGATATGAGAGGTGTACTTAAATATTTTAATAAAGTTGCAGTTCTAAAAGAATCGAAGCTTCATTGGTGGGGAAATACAAGTCAAATAAAAAAAAAGCCAACAGAACATATAAAAAAATTACTTGAAAGAACGTAATTTATTTTCTGGTTAATTCTGCGCATCCAGCCGTAGCGTCAATTCCAGCTTCTATATAACAAGCACTCATTAAATTTTCTCCTAATAATTTTGCCATATTATATCCTCTACTATTAGAGGCTACCCATGTTATGGTTGTATTATCTGGATGAACAACCCCAAAAAAATTTTTTGTTCCATCCGTGTAAGAGAAGGATCCTTTAAATCTTCTGTCTTTTTGTTCTAAAATCTCAACTTTCTTTTCCCAGCTTCTAAATCCTCTTTGCTCTGAAAGAGTTTTATTAACACCTACCCATGTTCCAACTAGATCTGGAATATTATCATGATCATTGGTTAAGGAAATATTTGGAAATAAAAAAGCTGATATTAAAAAAATATTTATTAAAAAAGTCATGATATAATTATTGTTATTATTTAAATTTTTTCAATAAAAATGAATTTTAATTTTATTAAACTCTATTTACAAAAAAAACTTATTTTAATTTTTCTTATGGGGATTAGTAGTGGAATTCCTCTTTATTTAATTTTATCAACACTTTTTATTTGGTTAACTAGAGAAAATATAGATATTTCAACAGTTGGTCTTTTTGCTTTAACACAGTTGCCATGGACTTTGAAATTCTTATGGGCGCCATTTGTTGATAATTTTAGAATACCATATTTGTACAAAGTTCTTGGTCATAGAAAATCATGGTTATTTATTACACAAATTTTTTTGATTATTTCAATAATTTTTCTAGGATATTCAAATCCCAAAGAAAATTTATATATAACAGCTTTTTTTGCATTAATGGTAGCTGCATTTTCTGCTAATCAAGATATTATTATTGATGCCTTTAGAATAGAGATTTTAGACGATTCCTCTCAGGGAGCTGGTGCAGCAATGACACAATTCGGATATAGAATTGGAGGAATAATGGCTGGAGCTGGAGCATTATATCTTAAAGAAATTTTTTCATGGTCAGAAATTTTTTTAAGTATAGCAATTCTTATTTTCATGCTAATGGTTTTAACTATTTTTTTTATTCCTATTAAAGCTTCAAAAAAAAATAAAAGTGAAAAAAATTTTATAAAGCCTTTTTTAGAGTTTGTTAACAGAAATACTTATTTTAAAATTTTAACCATAATATTATTTATTTTCTTTTTTAAATTTGGAGATGTAATAGCAGGTGTAATGGCAAATCCTTTTTATGTAAAACTAGGATTTTCTAATATTGAAATTGCTAATGCAAGCAAGATGTTCGGAGTTTTAATGACAATATTTGGGGTATTTGCTGGAGGGATTCTTGTTAATAAATTTGGAATTTTAAATTCACTTATTATTTCTGGTTTTCTTCAAATTTTGTCAAATTTGTTATATGTTTTACTGGCCAAATCTGGGCCAATTTATGATTTATTGATATTGACTGTTGCAGGTGAGAATTTTTCAGGAGGAATGGGTTCAGCTGCTTTCGTAGCTTACTTGTCAGTTTTATGTAATAAATCATATTCTGGAACGCAGTACGCTTTACTTTCTTCCATAATGGGTTTAACTAGAACAGTACTTTCGTCTCCAGCTGGATTTATTGTAGAATGGGTAGGGTGGGCTTATTTCTTTTTTATTTCAACTTTTCTTGGAATACCAGGTTTGATAATTTTACTTTGGATGAGAAAAAACTTTACAATTGAAATGCAAAAATCTAATTAACAATATCTTTAAATTCTTTTAAGTGATTAAATGATTTAAGATTAGATATTTCTTTGTAAAATTTTTTTAAAATAGGATATTTATCAATAAAATCTAAAGGTATTTGATCGAGTTGACCGCTTATAAACCAGTGAATAACTCTCCAAGCAGTAATGTCAGCGATAGAAAATTTTTGAATAAAGAATTTTCTATCTTCAGAAAATGAATCAAAAAGATTTTCTAAATATCCAAACCAAGTGTGTAATTCATTTTTTATAAATTTTTTTCTTAGTAATGAAGATTTTTCAATATTTTTTTCTCTAATTGACGGAGCTATTCTGAGAGTTATTTCATTGGCCCAATCTATAACTTGATCAATCACTAGAGCTTTTATGGGATCTTGAGCATATAAACCTGATTGAACTGCGCAATACCTTACCATAGAGTGTGTATGAGCAAATATTTTTCCATCAATTTCCATGATTGGTAACTGACCAAATGGGAATCTTTTCTTTTCTTGAGGCCAATTGGCTCTAATAATCCTTTTATAATGGTATGGAATTTTTCCATGAGAAAGAGATAATCTTAAAATGTCTACTCTCCAAAAGTTAAAATCAAAATAAACTAGCTTTATCATTTTTCAGCAAATGCTTTCTCAATTACAAAACCTCCTTGAACTTTTGTAGAGCCTTCTTCTGAACCAAGTTTTTCAAACATGCTTTTCAATTCATTGGTCATATCTTCAGACCCACATATCATCACTCTATCTTGTTTTGGATCAAATCTATCAACTCCAACCTCATTCCATAATTTATTTTCCCTTATCCATTTAGTAATACGTCCTGTTCTTGGCCATTTATCACGAGTGACTGTATTAAAGTATACAAACTTTCCTTTAGTTACTTCGGAATATATCTCATCACTATTAAGCTTTTTAAGCATATCTTCATATGCTAACTCTTTTGGATTCCTAACTGTATGTGTAAGAATTATCTTATCAAATTTTTCATAAGTTTCTGGATCTCTTACTATACTCATGAAAGGTGCTAGTCCTGTCCCAGTTGATAAAAGAAAGAGGTTTCTACCAGGTAACAAATAGTCACAAACTAAAGTTCCAGTTGGCTTTGAATTAATTAAAATCTCATCATCATTTTTTATATACTGTAGTCGGCTTGTAAGAGGCCCGTTGGGAACTTTGATAGACAAAAATTCTAAGTGATTTTCATGATTAGGACTTACGACTGAGTAGGCTCTTAATAATGGTCTACCTTCGATTTCAAGACCTATCATTGCAAACTCACCGTTTTTAAACCTGAATGACATATCTCTTGTAGTCTTAAAACTAAACGTCTTATCTGTCCAATGATGAACATCAATTACTTTTTCTTTTAATAGTGCCATTGAATAATGTTCTCCTTATCCACACCCAAAAATTAAATATTGGTTAAAAAACTTCATTAGAAAAAAAACTATGATATAAAACGATTAAATATAAAATTTTTTTGGAAATGACAAGCATTAATATTAGAAAACTATCTCATTCTGAGATGGATTTATACAGAAAACCTTTACTTCCAGAAACCTGGAGTTGTTTTCCTGTTGACAAAGAGATTGATACTCAGCAACTTAGAAAAATCTTACAGAAGGACCTTGATAAAATTAGATCAGGTGCCGAAAAAGATCCTTTCTCAAATTCTATTAATATGCTGGCTTTAGATATATCAAGAAGATTAGAAAAAAATAAACTAAATTATTCAGCTTTGGAAGCTTTGATTCAGAGACTAACTGTAGGATCAGTTGGTTTAAGAGCAGATAGATTAAAATCTTATATGGGTGAAACAGATCTTGAGAAAAATAAAAAGATTTTATCTCAACTAATTCAAAATTTAATTTTGCGTAAAGACGGGTCTATTAAAAAATTTGAAGAATTTAATGATACGATTAATAAAGATATATTTGGTATTGTATTAACTGCTCATCCAACATTTGGAATGACAACCCAAATGATGGACGATTTAGCGAAGCTTGCATCAATGACAGATTGTGAAGGAAAAAAAATTTCTAAGTCTGAAATAAAATCTATCATAAAACAAATTTTTAAAACAGAACAAAGACCAGAAAAAAATATTTCTCTAAATTTTGAACATGAATTATCAATGAAAACCTTAAAATTTCTTCAAAGCTCATTAAGAATTTTCTATGATGTTATTTTGAAGATATCAAAACGGTTTTATCCAAATGAATATCATAAAATAAATCCACAATTTTTTCGTTTACATACTTGGGTTGGTTATGATGTCGATGGGAGAGGCGATATTTTTTGGAATAATTCTTTCTCAAAAAGATTGAAAGTAAAAATTGTTCAATTAGAACTTTATTTAGATAAACTTAACAATGTATTAAAAAAATCAAAAGTTAAATCATTGTCATCAAAATTAAATGAAGTTTCTAAAATTCTTAAAACTGCAATTGAATTCAACAAAAAAATTTTCAGAGTTTTTTCTGATCCTGAGCTTTTATCTAAAGTTGATGAGATTAAGGAAATATCAAAATTTATGTTTGATAATAAAAATAAATTGTTAACTAACAATCTTGTATTAGTGGATAAACTTGAATCTATAATAGAAATTATTGTGTCATCACATGAAAATAAAGAAAAGAAAATTTTAGATGAATTGGTTTTATTAAAAATTGAAGTTGCAAATTTTGGTTTAGGACTAGGAAGAACCCAGATAAGACTCAATGCAAATCAACTCAATAACTCAATTTCGAAGGAAATTGATTTATCTGGAGATCCTAATGATCCGTCAAATAAAATCACCTATCTTAATGCAATATCCAAATTAATTGAAAATGTTAGACCTGTAAAAATTAACTTCGGTAGTATTCTTGAAGAGAATATGAATGCAAGAAGATATTTTATGATAATTAAGCAGATCTTAAAATATGTGGACGAAAATCAAACCATAAGATTTTTAATTGCTGAATGCGATTACTCATTAACAGTTATGACTGCTTTATATTATTCTAAAATTTTTGATGTTGAAGAAAAAATAGATATTTCACCATTATTTGAAACTGAAAAAGGACTTATAACTGGTCATAATGTAATTGGAACTCTTCTTAAAAACGAGCATTTTAAAGGATATTTAAAAAAGAGAAAAAAACTTTCAATTCAAACAGGATTTTCAGATGCAGGTCGTTATCTTGGACAATCAGCAGCAGTATTGTATATTGAAAATCTTCAAAGAAAAATTGCTTTTATTTTATCTGAAGAAAAATTAAAAGATGTTAAATTATTGATATTTAATACCCATGGAGAATCAATAGGAAGAGGAGGTCATCCTGTTTCATTATCAGACAGATTAAACTATGTTAACTGTCAATATACTAGAAAAAAACTTAAAGATTGGAAAATCCAACTTATTCAAGAAATGAGTTTTCAAGGTGGTGACGGTTATCAATATTTTATGAACAAAAATTTAGCCTTTTCATGTTTATGCAGAATAACTGAGTTTTGTCTAAATGAAGAAGTAGAAGAAAAACATGATATTCTTTATGAATCACCTGACTTTGGAATTGAATATGTTAATACGATTAAGAATTTCAATACAGAAATAATGGATGATCCGAGTTACGCTGTTCTATTAAATATATTTGGTTCAAATATCACACACTCAACAGGTTCAAGGTCGGTAAAAAGACATGTTGATGGTTCAATGAAAACTTTGTCCTATCATCCAAGTCAAACTAGAGCAATTCCACAAAATAGTGTTCTTCAGCAGATTGGAATGATGGCTAATTCTTTGGGTGGGTTCGGAAGATTTTTAAGAAAAGATTATGATAAATTTGAACAATTTTATGCAAAATCTGAGAGATTCAAGAGAATAACAGATATAATAAAATATGCCTTTGCTTTCAGTGATATTGAAGTTTTAAAAGCTTACATTGACTGTTTTGATCCAGGTATGTGGTTATCATGGTCAACAAGAACAGTTGACCAAAATAGAAGTGAAAACATGATTGAAGTTGCAAATCTTCTTGAAAAATTTGATATTCACTGGAGACTTAATAAAGTTTACAGGCTTTTGCATCAAGAATATATGGATATTAGAAATTGGATTTTAGGAAGGAAATTAAGTGGAAGGATTGCAGTAGGACGTGGAAGAGCTATTGAAAAAGAAATTAGGGATGAGCTTTTACTTATGCATGGAATTAGAGTAGCTGTTTTTCACGAGATTTTTCTTCTTTCTGTAAGGATACCTAAATTTAGTGATCAAGCTGGTACATCTCGAGAAGAGATAATAGCAAAATTAATTAGATTTGATATTGAGGATGCAGTAAAAGATCTAAGAAAAATTTTCCCTGCTGGAAAATTAATAAAAACATCTGTTAATGATTTCGGTGAAGAGACAAATTATATTAACGAAACTAATATTGATTATACTAGAGAGGAACTTACAATTTTTAAACAACTAGAAGCTTTGTACGAGTGCTCGAGGAGAGTAAGCTCTGGCATTTCACATTTTATTGGTGCAGTTGGTTAATTCTTTTTATTTGCTTTACCTTTTTGGCTATAGTGTTCTTCAATAGACAGTATGTCTTCTTCTGATAAGTTTAATTTTTCTGAGAGTTTTCTTAATTCCTCTCTCTCGCTATCATCAATTACGTTATCCTGTAACATAAATTTAAGTTTATTTTCGTATTTTTGTTGATTTCTTCTGGAGAATTCAGTGAAAGCTGATGCTAATATACCCGAAGGTAAAGCAACGGTTCCAATTCCTAAAATAATTATGATTGATCCAAAGACTTTNCCANNAGANGTAANNGGAAANACATCNCCATAACCAACNGTTGTNAGNGTNACNATNGACCACCACATNGNTTNAGGNATNCTTCCAAATTTTTCNGGTTGNACNTCNTTTTCAACNANGTACATTCCACTTGANGAAATNATNANNACNATNAANANAATAAAAAATGCAGCACCAAAAGATTTTCTTTGGTCCCAGAGTACCAAAAGTAGATTATTAATTGAATTAGAATATCTNGAGAATTTCAGCAATCTAAAAATCCTTAATGCTCTTACAAATCTCAAGTCAACTGTTGGAAAAATAAAGGCTAAAAGGCTAGGTAAAATTGCAATTGCGTCAACAATAGCCGAAAAGCTAAATATATATCTTACCCTGGCTTTAAGATTTGTTTCGTCGGGTTTTTTATTTTCTATACAAGCCCAAAGTCTGGATATGTATTCAAGAGAGAAAACAATTACTGAAAAATATTCAAAATATCGAAAATAGTTTTTATAGGATAAATATAAAACATCAACTGTTTCCAATATTACAGAAAGAATNTTAAAGAAGATCAGAGAAACTAGAAAAATATCAACAATTTTACTTAATTTATCGTTTTCATTTGCTGGTTCTAATAAAGTCCAGATTCTTTTTCTGTATAGATTTATAGTACTCATTTATTTTACGGGANAAGTAATCTCTTTTTGACATGTATTACCAGGAGCACCCAGAAAAATTTGCTTATTTTTATCACCTCGTCTTTGAGATTGGTATTCGCAGATAACATCATCNGGAACAATTGTTTCTTTTACTAATCTACATTTTGGGTGAATAACTATTCTTTTTCTTCTATCAAATGTTCCTTCCTCCGGTGAATATGTTTTTCCTAAAGCTAATACTAGGGATGGCAAAAAACATGAGTGAANGAACAAAAAAGTAAAGATTAATTTAAATTTCATTTTTTCTTTTTTTTATTCAATAAATCATCTTTTTTATTTTTTTCNTCATCAGATCCAGGNAAATACGCCGTACCTTGAATTGACTGAGCAATGAAATGATTCATTAATTTGTCTGAGTTTTTTACATAATCTTCTAGTTCTTCTTGAATTTTTTTTTCAGCCTCTTCTTTGCTCTCTGCATTGATCTCAGACAATCCATCAATAATCCAATGTACTTTGAAAATCATTTTTTTTCCTTCCTTGTAAAATACTTTTCCTTGGTAAAGATATCATTTGCTTCTTTTTGAATTTGAGAAATTTTGTCTTTATCAAGTTTTTCTCCNACCCTGTCTCTGAGTTTCATAGCCTTATAAACACCACCGCTTACAGATACAGAATACCACAAATATGATTTTTCTAAATCAATTTCTGGTGATATTTTTTCAAACCAATATCCTAGTTTGAATGCAGTAATAGAATNTAAATTTTCTTCAAAGTCTTTTTTAAGTATTTTTACAATCTCTTCGGAAATGAACATAAATTCTTTTTCATCTAATTTTTCTTTTAGAGTTTTTATTTTTTTTATACATTTTTTGTTGCCATTTAAAGTGCATAGCCAATAGTATTTGAGNGATTGAAGATAATCTTGGGTAGTTCCAATTCCTTCAAAATACATATTTGAAACATTATAAATAGAATCTTTGTCACCTTTTTTTGCTAGGTTAAAGAAAACAACAAATGATTTATCAAATTCTCCATTATCGTAGTGTTCGACTCCTTTTTTGTAATAATCTTGGTCATTTAATACTTCTTCTGAAGATATCAGATTAAAGATGAAGAATTGAAAAAATATTAATAAAAAAAACTTCATCTTCCAGCCATCATAACAAGTTGAAGATAGAGCACTCTTAATTTAAATCTTGAATTAGGTCTTTGTTCATATACAACAATTCTAGGTCTATCAGAGTTTGGTTTTTGAAATTCAATTGACATGTCTTCTGGAAGGTAAACACCATTGAATTCAAGAGTTTTTTGAGGGTCAGATGCGAAATCATCTTTAAATTTTGAATCTATCCATATTCTAGCTAAAACTCTTCCTAAAATGTCAGGTAAAAGTTTTCTTACCTCAGTTTTATTTTTTAAATGATGTAATTTATCGGTTATATTAATTTCTAAAGGATTACTTTTTTTATTCTTTTGATTGATTTTTTCTTGAGAAACCGTAATGAGCTCAGTTGATTTTACCTTAACTGGAAGATTTGTACTTTTTTTCTTTTTCATAGATTTACAGTTATTTTATTTTTATAGCGAAAAAGCGAAGCTAAATAAATAATTTATTTAATAATTTTNTTAATATGACGTTAAGTATATTATGAAATTCTCAAACAATGTAGTTGATTTTCCCAGTCCATTATCGCAAAAGAAAAAAAAGTATATAATGATTAGAGATGAAGTAGAAAGAATCTTATCAAAATATGCTCAAGACCAAGATGATCTTTGGGCAGTAGCTTTGGCATCTGGGAGATTTTCTTCAATGACTCTTGGAACACTTGAGGGTAGGGATAAAGCTATTGAATTTTTTAGAAACTGTCTTGAAACTCAAAGAAANTCTAAATTAGCNAGCAATCCTACTGACATTTCCTGAAATCTTTGCTCCTGAATCAACAGACAAAGAATTAGTTTTCAACTTTCCGTCAATACTTCCTGTTCCAGTTACTTCTAGAAAATCAGCAGTAACATCCCCATTTACCATTCCTTCNATTTTAAGATGTTCTGCATTTAAGTTGCCGTTAAAGTCGCTTGTTTGTTCAATAATAACTGACTTAGCAACTATATTACCTTTAAATTTTCCAGCGATTACTACTTGGCTATTTTTTGCTTCCAATGTACCTTCCATTACCAGATCTTTATTTATGTATGTCAAATCACTCAAATTTATTTCTCCAACTTAGATGTCATCGTTCTCAGATTCGGCTAGTTCTTTTTCAATGTTATCCTTTTTATTTTTTAACTTTTTTTCATCCCAATTATGAATAATTTTACAGTTTAACGCAGCACCTCTATCCATTTGTAATGATTTATAACTTATTTCACCAGTTATAACTGAGGTATCGGTTAACCAAACAGAATCTGCTTTTATTTTTCCTTGATAATTTCCTGAAATTACAACCAATTCAGAATTTATGGATCCCTCTAGTGTAGCTGTTCTTCCCACTGTAACTTTTTCCGACTTAATATCAGCTTCAACTCTACCATTAATTTCAATTGTTGAAGCGTTAGAGATCTTCCCCTTAAAAATTACACCTTTTCCTATAATAGATTGATTTTCAGCCATTAGTACCCTTTGCTTTTGATGCTTTAACGGAATTTTTTGAACTACTCTTTACTTTTTTTTCTTTTTCTTTTTCTTTTTCAAGACCCATAATAAATTGAACGTCCAATTTAGCTCCAGGTTCAGCTTCAAGACTATTATAGTATAAGTTACCTTTAATGTTGGCTGAAGATTCAATGGCAAGGCTTTCTGAGAAGACATCTCCTTCAAAATTACCACCAATCACAGATTGGTGTGATTTAATATTACCTCTCAAATTACCCTCGGAAGAAATATTTAAGTTTTCACACTCTATATTTCCTTTAACCTTACCTTTGAGTACAAGGTGGCCCTGACATTTTATATTTCCATTAATCTGCATCTCAGTTCCGATAACACTTGAAGAGGTATAAGATCTTTCTTTTTTATCAGAATCTCTTGAAAACATTGCTTTTATTCAGTTAAGATTTATAATGCTTAACACAAAAAAAATTAAAAAAAAAGTTTTATTATTTTTATTTTTGGCGTGTTAAATGCATTAAATAATTTGTAGTAAACTTTATTAGAGGAATTATGACCGAACAAGTGGTTGATATAAGAGATAGAATAGAAAAAATGCGATACCAAATGTCAGGTGAAAAAGTTTCTGAATCTCCTAATCTTAAAAATAAAGCATCGACGGTTCAAAAATTAAATATTAATAAGACCACCGAAGATTTAAATAAAAGAAACGAAAATATTGAAAAAGGTAATTTTGAAAAGACTTCAAAAAATATGAAGAGTGAAACATCTAATTTTTCAAGTAAAGATAGAGACACACTTAATGAAGAGATAATTAAGCAAAAAGATTCAATTGATTCTAAAAATTATGAAATTCCAAAAAAGATTTACGAAAATTACCAGAATCAAAATACCTATGACAAAGACAAAAAATCTGTACAATTTGATCAAGATCAACAACCTTTTCCACAATTTAGCCTTAATGTAAGCAACCCAATTTCATGGAAACTTATGTTGTTAATCATGCTAATGCAGCTTTTGACTAATATAATGTTAGTTGTAGTACTCTATTTAAAATAAGAGTGATGCAAGAAATATTTAAGAGATTTGTCCAGACCAATCTTGATAATTTAAAATCAAGTCCAAAATTTGGAAAAGATGAGGTGGTTTCTAAAAACCTCAATAACCTTAGAAAACTTTTAAAAGAAAGAAGGTTTTTATATTTTACAAAAAAAGGCCCAATTGAAATCGTTTTTAACATAAAACACTATTTAACGGCATGCGCTGTTGCTTTAATTTTTTTATTCAAACTTTTTCAATATATTTTTTTCGGTATTTCATCATTTTTTAATTATGCAGTCTACACAAATAATCAAATTAATAGCAAGCAATTCACAGAAACTGAGATTGAAGCATTAAAAAATATAGCTAAAGATGTTTTGCATTCAGATAATTCTATGATTGATATTCAAGAGGATTTTGAGATTTCTGAGTTACAAGAAACTGAGATAGAGGAATCATTTGAACAACAAGAAATAATAATTGAAAAAAACAATGATCTAGCAACGCAAATTAAAGAGAAATTTACTAATATTAGATCTCTTCTTCCAAAATTTAATTTAAATTCCCCAAAAGATTTTAATTATTCTGACGAAATCATTTTTGATCAATTTGCAAATTTAGCAAGTCCAGAAATGGTGGCTATAGAGCATACTTTGGAGAAAAGTAGTATCGAAGATAAAAAGAAAATATTAAAAAAAGATAATGTTTTTTCATATAGGGCATTACCAGTTGTTCCATTTACGGCCCCAAGGACTAATAAGTTAAAAATTGTAAATTTTACAAAGAAACTGGATCGTGAAATTCTTCAGTTAGTTAATGTTTTCAAAACTTTAAATTTAACTCCTGACGATATGAAAATTATTGAAATTGAAAGATTGACTAAAGAATTTTCAGGATCCTTGTCTGACCAAGACTTAATAGAAAGTACTTCTTTAAGATTTCAATATCTTGAAGATTTAAAGAATGCGATTGTTTACTTACCCTTAAAACCGCCAATGCAATATTATTATGTTTCTAGCCCATATGGTTTAAGAATTCATCCCAAAACAAAAAAGAAACAAATGCATCATGGTATAGATATGGCAGGAACATGGCAAGAAGAAGTAAGGGCATCTGCAGATGGATATGTAGCCTTTTCAGGTAGAAATGGAGGATTTGGTAAAGCTGTAAAAATTGTTCATAAACATGGAGTTACAACTTTATATGGGCATCTTCATAGACTTAACGTAAAAAAAGGTGAGTTCGTAAAAGAAGGACAGATTATTGGTAAAATGGGTGCAACTGGAAGGGCAGTTGGGGCACATCTCCATTATGAGATAAAAGTAAATAAAAAACCTGTTGACCCTTATAAATTTATTTCAATTGGAAGAGAACTTTTGAGTAGTTCTATATTAAAAAATTAATAAATATGGCATCAAAATTGCTCATTTGAGCTGATGTATTTATTCAAGATCATAATAGTTTTATTTTCATTCATTTTTATAATCCCGTTAAAGTCTGAGGAGATTTATGACTGTCTTGTTTTAACTGAAAAATATGGCAAAGAGTTTAAATTACCAAATAAACTTTTAACATCAATTTCTTTTGTTGAATCCGGTTTGAAAAAAAATAAAAAGTATATCTCTTGGCCATGGACATTGAATGTTGATGGTAAAGCAAAATACTTTGATACAAAAAAAGAAGCCTTGGATTATCTTCGCCAAAATAATTCAAAGAAAAAAAATATTGATGTGGGATGTATGCAAATTAGTACAAAATTTCATGCAAAAGAGTTTGATAGTTTGAATCAAATATTGGACCCAGTTTCTAATGTTAAATACGCCGCAAAGTTTCTTAGACAACTTTACAAAGTTCACAAAACATGGAATGAGGCTATTTCTAGATACCATTCTTCAGTTCCAGAAAGGAAGGAAATATATTTGAATAAGGTTTACTCATTTTGGAATAAACTTAGGCAAAAGAAAATATCAACTACTCAATTAAGTGAAACAAAAACTAACAAAAAAATAAAATATTTTAGAAAAGAACTAAAAAAACAAAATTATATGTAAATTTTGTTTTGGCAAGATAATTGCAAATTCTAGATATAATTAATACGGAGATATTTATGATAAAAAATAAACATGTTAAAAGTAAACATTCTGACGAACAAATTTTAAGCTCTCCTATGATTGAGATTTCTCACTTTGAAGAAGATAAACATATTAAAACGGAAACTTTTCCTTTAATGCATTTTATGGACTCAAATACTAGAGACTTAAAACAGATTAGATATAATTAAAAGTTAATATTTTGTATTTTCATCATTCTTCTTCTTACTGAAGATGCTGGAATATTTAAAAGTTCTCTATATTTTGCTACCGTTCTTCTCGCTAAATTTATCCCTTGAGATTGTAATTTAGAAACTATCATTTCATCGCTTAACGGACTGTTTAATGGTTCATTAGAGATTAAACTTTTCAAGGATTCTCTTACAGATGCTGCAGAATGTGATTCTCCATCTTTTACACTGTTAATTGATGCACTAAAAAATATCTTCATTTCAAAAATTCCGATTGGAGTAAGCATCAATTTATCTGATGTCACTCTGCTAACCGTACTTTCATGCATATCAATCTTTTTAGCAACATCTTTAAGAATCATAGGTTTTAAATATTTTTTTCCTTTTTCAAAAAACATTTTTTGTTGATTAACAATTTCAGAGCTAATTTTTAAAGTTGTTAAATTTCTTTGCTGAATAGCTTTCATAAGCCATCTTGCAGAATTGAGAGAATCTGAAATA
>PAYV01000008.1 GCA_002715305.1 Rickettsiales bacterium
TAACAGAAACTTAAAAACTTTAGAAATAAATTTAGAAAACTTTCAATCTCTGGTAAAAAAAATCCCTAAAAATATTTTTAAAATATGTGAAAGTGGTATTAAAAAAAAATCAGACCTTCGTTTTTTAAGTCTAATTGGAGCACAAGCCTTTCTAATAGGTGAAACTTTTATGAAATCAGAAAATATTTATGACGCAACATTAGAAATGGTAAATAAAAAATGAGTTTTTCACATATAAAAAACAGCAAAATTAATATGGTTGATATATCATTAAAAAAAGCAACTAAAAGAGAAGCAATTGCAAGTTGTTCAATTTTATTTTCAAAAAAAACATTTTGTAAGTTGATGAATAACGGGTCACCAAAAGGAGAGATTTTCAACCTATCTAGATGTGCTGGAATAATGGCAGCCAAAAAAACAAGTGAATTGATACCTCTTACACACAGTATTAACCTGTCGTCTGTCAAAATAGATTTTAAAGTTAATGAAGAAAAATATACAATTGATGTATTTTCAAAAGTTAAAACAAATTTTGGAACTGGAGTGGAAATAGAAGCAATGACTTCTTGTTCAATTGCTGCTATAACAATCTACGACATGTGTAAATCAATTGATAAATCTATTAAAATTAATGATCTTAAATTAAACTCTAAAACTGGTGGAAAATCAGGTAAATTTTTTAATGATTAGTTTTTCTAAAGCATGTCAAATAATAAAAGAAGAAATCAAACCATCAAGGAAGTCGGAATTTGTTGATTTAAACAATGCCTATAGAAGAATTTTAGCTAAAAGTATTGTATCAAAATTTGATTCTCCACAAAATAATTTATCTTCTATGGATGGTGCAGTCATTAATTTAAAAAGTCTGCCCAACAAAAAATATGAAATAATTGGAGAATCGAAAGCTGGCGATAAATATTCATCAGATTTTCATTATAAACAAACAAAATTAATCTTTACAGGTGCTCCTATTCCTAAAGGAAAAAAAAAAATTATCATTCCAAAAGAAAATTTTTCAATAGATGAAAAAAATAAAATGTTAATAATTGAATCTTTTCCAAAAACTGATTTTATTAGAAAAAAAGGGAGGGACTTTAAGAAAAATCAAATTTGTTTAAATAAAAATGATATTTTGAATTTAAGATCGTTAGCTTTAGTCAAAAACTTAAAAGAAAAAAAAATCTTGGTAAAAAAAAAACCAAAAGTTTTTGCAATAGTTACTGGAGATGAAATAATTTCTAAAAATAATCCTAAAGGAATTATTGAATCATCAAACGAAGTTTTTATTAAATATTATGCGGAAATATTTGGGTATGACTTAAAAAAAATTGTTACAGTCAAAGATAATATTAATGACTTAAAAAATACCTTGGAGTCAACCAATGACTATGATTTTCTTATAACATGTGGTGGTATATCAAAAGGGAAATATGATTTAGTTAAAGAAGCTTTGAGAGATTATGGTTTAAAAATATTTTTTGATAAATTAAAAATTAAACCGGGAAAACCAACTACCTTTGGAAAATTTAATACCAATAAATATTTTCTTGGAGTTCCAGGAAACCCTATTTCTTGCTATATATCTATACTTTTTATCTTTTCTAAAATTATTAATTCATTCTATGGTTTTGAATTAATCAGATTTTCAGAGAGAAAATTAAAATCTAACTCATCAACAATAATTTTAAATAATTTAACCAATTTTTTAAGAATTAAACTATCTAGCTTAAATAGAAATACTTTTTATGTTTTGAATGATCAGGATAGTTCACTTCAAATGAAATTAAAGGATTCTGATGGAATTCTGGTTCTTTCGTCAAAAATAAATAATATAAAAAAAGGAAAAGAATACGAAGTTATACTTTTTAGAGATTTACCTTTTTGTTAATTATGATATTGACTTATAAAAAGAACTTATGTAGAACATTTATTATGTTAACATTTAAACAAAAAAAACTATTAGATTTCTTAGAACAATATTTTAAAAGAAATAAAATATTTCCTACATTTGACGAAATGAAAATTAAACTATCAATTAAGTCAAAATCTGGAATTCACAAACTATTATCTTCTCTTGAAGAAAAAGGATACATAAAGAGATTACCTCATAAAGCAAGAGCTTTAAAAATTAACAATATAAAGAATAATAGTATTGTTAAACATGAAAGCAATATTCCTTTTTTAGGAAGAATTGCGGCAGGGAATCCAATTGAGGCTATTACTGGTAGTTTTGAACAAATTTCAGTGCCAAACTTCCTATTAGATAACAGGGAGGAACATTTTACATTAGAAGTGACTGGAGATTCTATGATTGACGAGGGAATTTTTGATGGAGATATTGTGGTAATTAAGAAAACAAGTATAGCAAATTCTGGTGAAATTGTTGTTGCATTAATTGATGATGCAGAGGTTACATTAAAAAAATTTAGGTCGTACAAAAATTCTATTGCACTTGAACCAGCAAATAAAAACTATAAGACTCGAATTTTTGGAGAAGATAGAGTTCAGATTCAAGGAAAATTAGTTGGCTTGTTAAGAAAATTTTAACTTTAATGTTACCATGCCAATTGTAACAAGATTTGCGCCATCTCCAACGGGACTTTTACATTTAGGGGGAGCAAGAACTGCCCTTTTCAATTTTATTTATGCTAAATCTAAAAATGGTAAGTTTAAAATAAGGTTTGAAGATACTGATAAATTAAGAAATCAAAAGGATGTGATCAATAAAATTATTTTAGATTTAGAATGGTTAAATATCAAATCTGATGAAAAAATAATTTACCAAAGTGATAATATTAAAAGTCATATAGAACTTGCTCAATCATTAGTTAATAATGGACTAGCTTACAAGTGCTATGATGATGAAATAACTATCAAAAATAAAAGAAATCAAAATAATAAGTTTAAAAGTGAATGGAGAGATACAAAAAGAAAACCTCCAAAAAATTCTAAATTTTGCATTAGAATTAAGTCTCCTCTTGATGGTTCGACCAGTATAAATGATAAAATTCAAGGGAAGGTTCAAATTGATAATATTGAATTAGACGATTACATAATTATGAGAAGTGATATGACACCAACATTTTTGCTTTCATCAGCCTTTGACGACTATGAAATGAAAATTACTGATATTATTAGAGGTGATGATCATTTGACAAACTCGTTAAGACAAAAGATTTTATTTAACTTTCTAAACTATTCTCCAAATTTTTCTCACATCTCATTAATTCATAATGAAAATAATCAGAAACTCTCAAAAAGAGATATGGCTTTATCTGTGAATGACTACAAAAAGAATGGTTTTCTTGCAGGTAGTATTATAAATTATCTTTTAAGAATGGGTTGGTCTTATGGAGATAAAGAATTTTTTTCAATTAATGAAGCAATAAAATTTTTTAAGATCGAAAGCCTTGGAAAATCTCCATCAAGATTGGATAAAAAAAAACTACTTTTTTTAAATAACCATTATATTAAAAATGAGAGTAATCATTTTCTTTATGATGAAATTCTAAGATTGTCTCTCGATGAAGAATCTTGTAATTTTAAAAGATTAAAAGACAAGACTTTTTTATGTATTAACTTATTTAAAAATAGATGTGAAACTACTGTGGATTTAAAAAAAAAAATAAGCTTCTTAATTAATTCAAAAATTAAAATAGATAGTACAGAAAAAAAAATTCTTAAAGAATCAGATTATATTAAACGGGAGGTGATTATTCAGCTTACAAAATTAAAAGAATGGGATGAAATAAATTTAGAAGAGACTGTTAAAAACATTGTCAATAGATTAGAATTGAACTTTAAACAAATTGCACAACCTTTAAGACTTGCTGTATCAGGACAAGCTAATGGTCCATCAGTTTCATCTATTCTTTTTATATTAGGTAAAAATGAGGTTTTAGAAAGAGTTAATAAAGTCTGGTAGTTATATGAAGAAAAAAACAATTACTATAGTTGATAATAGAAATGGTAAACACTATGAATTTAAAATAAAAGATGGTTCTTATGGACCGCCAGTTGTTGATCTCGATTCCTTTTATAATAAAACCGGATTATTTGTTTACGATCCCGGCTTTACTTCCACTGCAAGTTGTTCATCAGAAATAACTTATATTGATGGTGAGAAAGGTACACTTCTTCATAGAGGATATTCAATTGAAGATCTAGCAAATAAATCAGACTATCCTGAAGTTTGTTATCTTTTACTAAATGGTGAACTTCCAAGTAAATCAAATAAGAAAAGATTTATAGATATTCTTACTAATCATACAATGCTTCACGAGCAAATTTTAAGATTCTACAGTGGCTTTAGGAGAGATTCTCACCCCATGGCAGTAATGGTTGGAATTGTAGGTGGACTTTCATCATTTTATTCTGATAAAACACATGATTTTTCTTCAACTGAAGGTAAATGGGTTGCTGTTAGTAGACTTTTAGCAAAACTTCCGACTATTGCTGCTATGGCTTATAAATATTCTCTTGGACAACCATTTATTTACCCTAAAAATAGTTTAACTTATAGTGAAAACTTTCTCCATATGCTTTTTTCAACACCTAGTGGTGAATACAAACCATCAAAAGCAAGAATAGAAGCACTAGATAAGCTACTTATTCTTCATGCAGACCATGAACAAAATGCTTCCACGTCAACAGTTAAAATAGCTGGATCATCAGGTGCTAACCCATTTGCTTGTGTTGCAGCTGGAGTTGCGTCTCTTTGGGGACCAGCTCATGGAGGAGCGAATGAGGCTGTAATTAGAATGCTACATCAGATAAAAAGTGAAAGTCAAATAAAAAAATATATTGAAAAGGCAAAAGATAAAAAAGATCCATTTCGTCTAATGGGTTTTGGTCATAGGGTTTATAAGAACTATGATCCAAGGGCCAATGTATTAAGAAAGTATTGTCACAATCTCTTAAAAGAAGTTGATAATTTTAACGTACCATTGTTCAAACTAGCTACTAAACTAGAAGAAATTGCATTAAATGATAGTTATTTTTTAGAAAAAAAGCTTTATCCAAATGTTGATTTCTATTCAGGTATAATTCTTAAAGCATTAGGATTACCAGAATCAATGTTTACTGTTATTTTTGCTGTTGCAAGAACAGTAGGCTGGATTGCTCAGTGGCAGGAAATGACTGAGAATCAATCAAAAAGAATAAGTAGACCAAGACAATTGTATACAGGACAGAAAAAGAGACACTTTGTAAAAATTAGTAGTAGAAAAAATAAAAGTCAAATGTTTCCAGGAGAAATCGAATAAAAATCATAGGTTTTTTACAATTAAATCAGATGGATTTTGATTGTTTGAGAGCATTTTTTTACAAAATTTATTCATGGCTGTAATTTGTTTTTTTCTAATAAAATTGTTTTTGATAATATTTTTTATCTCGGAATAAACATTTTTTTCAGTAAAATCTTGAAAAATAAATTCTGGTATTACTTCTCTTTTATTAACAATATTTATGATTGACGCATATTTAACTTTTACAAACTTTTTTAAAATTAATTGTGTTAAAAAATTGGTTTTATAGACAACTATGGTTGGTGTTCTATATTTTGATAATTCTAAAGTTACACTTCCAGAAGCAGCAATAGCGAGAAAAGATCTTTTCATTATATATTGCTTATTAGAAAAATTAGTTACTATTGAAATATCTAAATTTTTAACTGAGTTTAAGATGATGTTTTTATGATTTAAAAAAGTTAGTATATAAATCTTAAACTCTGGATAATTAATTTTAATTTTTTTAATAATATTTTTTAGTATTTTTAAATTATTTATAATTTCGACTTCTCTAGAACCAGGAAGAAAACATAATATTTTTTGTTTTTTTAATAGTTTACTTTTTTCAAAAAAAATCTGATGACCTACGAATTTTGTTTTTAAATTATACTTAGTAAAATACTTTGGCTCAAAATCAAATAATGTATACATTTCATCATATAATCTAGCAAAAATTTTTGACCGATATGATTTCCAAGCCCAAACCGTTGGCGCAACATAATGAATGAATTTTGTCCTTTTTTTTCTAAGCATTTGTAGCTTTTCTACCAACCTGTAACTAAAACTTGGAGAATCTATCGTAATTAAAATTTCAGGATTTACTTTTTTTATTTTATTACAAATAAAATTTAATAATTTTATAAATTTTATAATTCTAATCAACACCTCAATTATTCCTATGGTATTAAAATTATGCATATTAATCCATGATTTAAAACCGGTTGATTTCATTAACTCCCCACCTACTCCATAAATTTTATATTTTGGTTTTAATTTTTTTAATGATTTAATTAAATGATATCCTAAATAATCTCCTGAAGGTTCTGTTGTTATTATTACAACTTTCATTAAATACCATATAAAATAATGTTATTATTATTACTAATTTCTAAAATCTTAGTTTTGTTTATAAAAATAGTTTTATCTGCTGAATATATTACACCTTTTATGTGACTTTTAACGCAATTGTTTATTGTTTTGATTCCGATAGTTGGTAAATCAACTCTTAGATCTTGTTTATTTTTTATTAATTTTACTAATATTGCCTGTTCTTTTTTTTTTTTAAGATATTTGCTTGATCGATTAATTAATTCATCAGTCCCTTCTATTGCCTCAATTCCAATAACTTTTCCTTCTTGCATGATTAAAGACTGTCCAATATCAAATTTTGAATTGTTATTTAATATTTCTTTAGCTTTTAATGCATTTTTATACATCCTATTAGTTATTTTTGTCTTAGAGAGATTTCCTCTACCTGCAAATAAGGAAGGAATAATTTTATTTAAACTTATTATTTGATAACCCATTTTCTCCAAATTATTTATTGCGAATGACAAAAGTGTATTATCTCCACTTTGCAAAATTTTTTTTGTAAAACTAGGTAAAAGTTTCAAACTATTAATATCAGGCTTAATATCTGTAATACTTGGTCTTAAAAGATTACCAGCCATAATCAGTTTATCAAAACCTTCATTGTTTAATTTTTTTAAAATAGTAACAATTTTTCCGAAGTTAATAATTTTGTAATTGAATTTCTTCAAATAATTATTGAATGGATTGTTTAAGAAACCAATACAAAAGAATTTTACATCATTTTTAATTAAATGGTTAACTATTATTTTTGGTAAATCACCCCCACCAACTATGATAACAACTCTACTTTGTTTTATGGTAGACAAAATGATCTTTCTGAATTTCTTGATAAAAAATCTAAAAGTTTTTTAACGGTATAATATTTACAATTTGTATTGATAACTTCATTTAATCTATTTTTAAATGTTTTTTCTTTACTATGAAAAATAAATTTATAAACTTTTCTTAATTCAGATATTTCATCTTTACTAAAATCTCTTCTCTTAAGTCCAATAATATTTAGTCCTGATAATTTGGCTCTATTTCCAAGAACAGTCCCAAATGGAATAACATCTGCTGTAACACCTGACATACCACCAATCATTGCTCCTTCTCCAATTTGAGAAAATTGATGAATTGCACTTAATGCACCAACCACCACATTACTTTCAATAACGACATGACCAGCTAATGTAGAGTGATTGGCAAAAATAACATTTTCAAAAATTTTACAATCATGAGCGATGTGAGTTCCTACCATTAATAGGCAATTATCTCCAACTTCAGTTACACCTCCACCACCTTGGGTGCCCAAATTAATTGTAACATATTCTCTAATTTTACAATTACTTCCGATTATAACTTTTGTATCCTCACCTTTATATTTTAAATCCTGAGGAATTGATCCAATTGAACTAAATGGAAATATTTCTGTATTTTCACCAATTTTTACATTTCCATCAATAACAACATTACTATGAATTTTACATCCATTGCCAATTTGAACATTTTCTCCAATAAAACTAAATGGTCCTATTTTGACATTTTTAGAGATTTTGGCTCCACTACTTACGATAGCACCCGGATGAATCATATTCTTTATACTAAACTGATTTAAAGAAAAGAAAAATAATAAATGGTTTCAAAATGTTACAAACTATTCATTATTTAAAATTGCAGAAATTTCTGCTTCAGCAACAAGTTTCTCATCTACGTAAGAAAAACAACTAAATTTCCAAATATTTTTTAAATTTCTTTTTTTCTTTACTTGATTTATAAGAATATCACCTGGACAAACTGGTTTTCTAAATCGAGCTTTATCTACTGTTAAAAGGTAAACAGAAGTATTTTTATGCGTCTTTTTTAAACTAAACATGACTAAGGTACCGGCAGATTGCGCCATAGATTCTATTATCAATGCTCCAGGCATAACTGATCTCGATTCAAAGTGACCTTGAAAATAATTTTCATTAAATGTAACATTTTTTATACCAGTTGCACTTTCAAAAGGAACAATATCCCTCAGTTTATCAATTAAAAGAAAAGGATACCTATGCGGTATCAAGCTTTTAATATCTTCTATGTTTAATTCTTTCTCATTCATTTCTTTAATTTATTTTTTAACAAAAGTGTTCCTCTATGCCAACTAATTAAACTTTCAGCCGGATATCCTCCAACAGATAAATTATCTTCAATATTTTTCATTACACCACTTTTTGCAGCAATTTTCACGTTATTTCCAACATTTACATGTCCACTAATTCCAACTTGTCCACCTATCATTACATTATTTCCAATATTACAACTTCCAGAAATACCAGTCATAGCAGCAATTATACAATTCCTTCCAATCTTAACATTGTGTCCTAAATGAACCATATTATCAATCATTGAGTTTTCTTCTATTACAGTATCACCAATTGATCCTCTATCAACTGTTGAATTACAACCAATTTCAACATTTTTTTTTATGATAACTCTTCCTAATTGGGGTATTTTCTTAAAAGATTTATCCTTTATAGCAAAACCAAATCCCTCACCTCCAAGTTTTACACCCTGGTATAATTTAACATTATCAGAAATCATAGAAAAATAAATTGAAACATTATCTCCAATAATACAATTATTTCCGATGATTACACCTTTTCCAATTACTGAATTATGTCCAATATTACAGCCTTTTCCGATTTTTGCAGTTTTATGAACAAATGCTGATTTAGATATATTAACTGAATCATCAAATTTATGTAATGCATCATCATTATCACAATAAAAATTAGGATAAATTGAGTCTGGGTACATAAGGGAAGCTAACTCTGCGAGAAGAAAATACGGATTATTAGAAAATAAATAATTTTTTATTTTTTTATTAATATATTTCTTTTCAAGAATTAATGCGCCAGCTTTTGTTGATTCTACCTTATTTAAATATTTTTTATTTGATAGAAAACTAATTTCATTTTCTTTAGCATTTTCAAGTGTTGAAATATCAAATATTTTGAAATCTTTATTTCCAGAAAAATCACAACTTAATTTTTCTGCAACTTGCTCAATTGTAAATGGACCAGCTTTGTTATAAAAATTGCTATCAATCAACTTTTTTTTACTTTAGGGGTTTAATTTTCTCCTAAAGTAACCTTAGGTAAAACTTTATTTAGCTCAACAACTGCCTTTTCAGTAAGGTCAATATCCTTACCAACTAAAATTACTTGACTCTTAGCCAACACAATATTTAAATTGGCATCATTAGCAATAACAGATAAAACATCAACTAATGCTCCTTGAATTTTATTAGTTGACCTTTCGAAAAGTGCTTCAAACTTTTTTGCTTCAGCCATATTTTTTTCTTTAATTTCATTTATTTTTTTATTAAGAGATTTAACTTTCTCTGCATAAACCTCTTTAGAAAGTACATTTTTTTGCTTAATTAATTCACTTTCCTGATCCCTAATCTGATCTTCTTGTTTTGTTATTATATTTCTTTGTTTTCTTCTTTTATCTTCAAATTGATCAACAAGACTCTGGTATGCTTTTGATTGATTTAAAATTCTTTTCATATCCACAACACCAACACGGGAAATAAAAGAATCAGAATTAGCTTTTTTTTCCTTTGAGGCTTTTTCCTGTGAATTCAATGTTTCGAAATTCAAAAAAAAGAATAATATAACTAGTAAAGAATAATTTAATTTTTTCATAATACTCCTTGATTAATATTAATATGTTGTACCAAAACTAAATCTAAAAATCTCTTTTTTATCATAATTTTCCTTTAGAAGTGCTTTACTTAGATAAAATTTAACTGGTCCAAAAGGAGAAAGCCAAGTCAACCCAACTCCTGCTGATGCTCTAAGTGAGTCTTCATCTTTTACATCTGGAGATGATGCTGCAGTATTATAAACTGTTCCTATGTCGGCAAATAAAAGTCCCATAACTCCTAAATCTTCTGGCAACCCAAGTGGAAAGTTTAATTCATTTCTACTTACATAATATGTTTCACCACCTAATGCATCAGATGTAGCTTGATCTCTTGGTCCAATTCCGTGGTTTTAAAAACCTCGTAACCTATCTCCATTAAGAAAGAATCTATCATTGATTTTTACTTCTTTCATTCCAAAAATAAAACCAGCTTCTATAAAATTTGCCAAAATCCATTGTTCCGATATTCTGTAAAAGTTTGCTAACTTTATTTCTGTTAAAAAATGTTTTGCATTACCACCTAATCCGAAATAATCAACATCTAATCTAACTTTATATCCATCGGTTGGATTAAGCCTATCATTAAGTCTGTTAATTTGAAATGCTTGACCAATTACAGAGGTTACTCTCTTTCCTTCTTGATCTTTAACATAAGCGGATGCATTGCCGTCTATATCATGAATTCTGTCACGCCTTAGTTCATAACTTTGAAAATGCCTGAGGTCATCATAAATCTCATAACCTGACCGCAATTTAAAACCTAGACTTTTTTGCCTGTAGCCACTATAGACTTTGTTATTTGACCTCACATCAAAAATATCAATACCAGCAGCAAAGTCTTTATCTAAAAAGAATGGATCAGTATAAGAAAGATCTATTGTTGATCTTCTAGTAGAAAGTCCAAGTGCTAGACCAAGTTCTTTTGCTTGACCAAGTAAGTTTGATTCTTTTATTGAAATATTACCGATGGCACCATCAAGTGATGAGTATCCAGCCCCAACTGAAAACTCACCGGTAGATTTTTCAGTTACTTCTACATTTAAATTAGTTTTATTATTATCAACACTTTCATCAAAAGTAATTCCAACATTTTCAAACATTCCTAATGTTCTTAAATTCTGTTCACTTTTCCTTATCTTTGAAATATTAAATGAATCTCCTTCAATAAATTCTATTTGTTTTCTTATTATTTTATCTTCAGTTTTTAAATTTCCAGAAATATCAATTTTATCTATATAAACTTTATTACCTTCAATAATGTCAAAAACAATCTCCATTGTATTTGAATTTCTTTTTTTTATTTTAGGAATTACATCAACAAAGGCAAAACCTAATTCCGATGCTTTATCTATTATATTTGAAATACTCTCCTCTACTTTTTCAGAGCTAAACCAATCTCCCTTTGATAATTCAACCAAATTCATAAGATCAACATTGTTTATATTTCTTATAGAAGATCTGAAACTAATGTTTTCTATTAAATATCTTTCTCCTTCTTTTAATGTGAAATTTATTACAAATTCCTTTCTATTATTTACTAAACTTGAGTTTACAGATAAAATTTCAAAATCTACGTAGCCATTATCTAAGTAATATTTTCTTAACAAATCTTTATCATAATTTATTCTATCTTGATCAAATTTATCAGTTGATCCCCAAAATTCATACCATCGGCTTTCTGAAGAGGAAATTACATCTCTTAATGTTGAATCAGAAAAAATTTTATTATTTACAAAATTTATTCTTCTAATTTTTGCTTCTTTACCTTCTAAAATTTCGTATATAAGATTAACTCTATTTTGGGAAAGTTTAATAATTTTTGGTTCAACAAACGTAGAAAAAAAACCTTGTCTTTTATAAAGGTTTTGAATCTTTTTTACATCTGATTTGATTTTATCAGTAGAAAAAACACTTCTACTTTTTATCTGAATTTCTTCTGATATTATTTCATCAGTAATTTCACTATTACCTTCAATTGAAACTAGATCAATAATAGGATTTTCTTTAATGTTTATAATAATTGCATTATCTGATCTATAAATTTGAACATCCTCAAAATAGCCAGTTTTATACAAGTTTTTTATTGCTGCACTTAAACTTTTATTATCATCTAAAGACATTTCCATAATTTTAGAGTCTCTTATAATTACTGATGATTCCAAACGATTATTTCCTTGAACAACAATTTGCCTTTGAATAGGAATATTAATATTTTGCTTTACGTCTTGATTGATAGATTCAATTTTTTCATTTTTATTATAATTAAACTTATAACTTGATGAAGGAGTACCTGGAATGTATTCATTTGCATAAGATTTAGAAAAAACAGAAAGTACTAGAGTAATAAGTAAATTTATAAAAAATTTATAGAGACACATAGTAGGTTTTATCCAAAAAATCTTGAGATATCATTATATGTTGCAAATATCATTAAAGAAACAAGAATTGCAAATCCTATCGAATGAACTACTTCCAATGATTTTTTATTTAACGGACTACCTTTTACAAATTCAATAAAGTTTAATACTAAATGACCACCATCTAACATAGGAATCGGAAATAAATTAATTAAACCAAGGTTTAATGAAATAATCATCATAAACCATAAAGTGCTTTGAACTCCTTGACTCCAAAAATCAGCTGATAATTCTGCTATTCTAATTGGGCCACCAAGATCATCTGTTCCCCGTGTACCAGAAAATATTTCATAAATTCCAATTAGTGTAATTTTAATAAAATAATAAATTTGATAAGAAGATTTAAATATAGAGTCAATAAAGTTTAGTTTTTTGACTTCTAAAGTTCCTTTGATTCCAATTTTACTATCTTCCACAAAAACATTAAAAGTTTTAATTTTGTCATTTCTACTTAGAGTAATTTCAACTTGTTTATTATTATTTTTTGAAATGGCATCTTTAAGAGATAAAAGATCGTTAATTTTTCTTTTATTAACTTCTAATATTAAGTCACCTACTTCCAATCCTGCTTGATATGCTGGTTTATTCGGTTCTATTTCACTTATGATTGGTTTATTTTCTGAAAAACCATAAAAAATATTTATAAAAACAAGAATACAAAATGAAAAAATAAAATTAGCTGCAGGGCCTGCAAAAAGTATCCAAGATCTTTGTGATATAGATTTGTTATAAAAAGATGCTGTTGGATCAATGTTTTCATCATCTGATGTTTTTGTACTTGCTGCATCTAAATCCCCATGCATTTTAACATATCCACCCAAAGGAATTAATGAAAATTTCCATCTAGTACCTAATTTATCATTAAAACCAAATAATTCTTTACCAAATCCAATTGAAAAAACTTCGACTTTAACACCATTTATTCTCGCAATAAGGTAGTGGCCTAATTCATGAACGAAAACTAGCACTGTAAGAATTACTAAAAAAGGAAGAATATTATTAATAAGTGAAGCAATCATTACATATACAAAATTAATAGTGAACTTGATTAATCAATTCAGTACTAATTAGTCTGGATTCATTATCAATGTCTAATACATCTTTTATACTATTGATTGGGGAAATTGAAGCCCTATTTAATGTTTTTTCTACAACTTTTGAAATAGATAGAAATTTTATTTGCTCATTCAAAAAAGCTTCAACTGCAATTTCATTGGCAGCATTAAGTATTGTCGGAGCACTTTTTTTTATCTTCAATGATTCATATGCAAGTTCTAAACATGGAAATTTTATTAAATCTGGTTCAAAAAATGTAAGTTTTTGAATACTGCTTAGTTTGAGTTTTTTAACTTTAGTCTCAATTCTATTTGGGTAAGCCAAAGCGTATGCAATAGGTGTTCTCATATCTGGGTTTCCCATTTGACTTAATATAGAACCATCAGAATATTCTACACATGAATGAATAATAGATTCAGGATGAATGACAACATCAATTTTTTCATGCGGAAAATCAAACAAAAAATGAGCCTCAATTAACTCTAAGCCTTTATTCATCATTGTTGCAGAATCAACTGAGATTTTTCTACCCATAGACCAATTAGGATGTTTAATTGCTTCATCAGGAGTTATATCTTTCATTTCTAATGCACTTTTTCTAAGAAAAGGCCCCCCAGATGCTGTTAAAATTAATTTTGATACTTTCGATCGATTGGATTCATCAAGAACTTGATGAATTGCATTATGTTCAGAATCAATTGGTAAAATTAGTGAACCACTTTTTTTAGCTAATTTTGTTATTAAAGATCCTGAACAAACTAAATTCTCCTTATTTGCTAAAGCAATTATTTTTCCCATTTCTGTAGCTCTAATAACTGGCATTAATCCAACAGCACCAGTTATTCCAGCAACAATCATATCAGTTTCAAAATCAAGAATATTTATTAAAGAATCATTCCCATTTAAAATTTTTAAATTTTTATCTTTATTAATTTTTAAAAAATTCTTGTATGCATCATTATTATTTATGGACACTACCTTAGGACTAAATTTTTTAACTTGATCGTTTAACTTTTCATAATTACAGTTAATTGTTAGTCCTATGACCTCAAACATATCCAAGTGATCGGATATAATATCTAAAGTAGAATGTCCAATCGAACCAGTTGATCCAAAAATTGTAATTTTTTTTTTCACAGTAGATAATATTATATTATAAAGAAAAAATTAAAACCTAGAATATTTAAAATTGAAACACTTATGAGTAATAAAAAAATGCCATCTAGTCTATCAAGAATTCCTCCGTGTCCAGGAATTAGATTGCTACTATCTTTCACAAAACACTTTCTTTTAAAGTAAGATTCTATCAGATCACCTGATTGAACGAAAAAAGAGAATAATATGCAATAAATAAACAATACCCAAAAACTAGCAAAATTATTAAAAAATAAAAAACAAAATAGTAATGGAAAAATTACTCCACCAAAAGCTCCCGAAACTGTTTTTTTAGGACTAACTTTTTCAAGTAATTTCCTTCCTCCAATTAAATTTCCAAAAATATACGCACCTACATCAGAACAAATTGTAAAAAAAATCAAAAAACAAAAAAACAGCGAAAAATCACAGTTAAGTTTATAGTAATTAATGAAGAAAAAAGGAGTTGATAAATAAATTAATCCAATCGTTACTCTAAGATTATACTGAATCAAGACAAATGACAGAAATAGAAATAAAACAACTAAAATAACGTCAAAAGTTATATTATGATAAAAAAGTATTACGTTGGCTATGCAAATAATAAATATTGAAAAATAGTCTACTAATTTAATTTTCATTCTGGTGAGAAGGAAATTATTGTTTGTTAATTTAATTGAAGGATTAGAATCTTTAAATCTACATAATCTCAAAAATTCCCAAAGTGAAAAAAATAATGTAATTTGTACAATTGATATAAAAATAGTATGATTATCAGATATCATATTAAGAAATATGATTAAAAGAAAAAAGGATGAAATCAATCTCAAAATAAGATTTTTTGATTTAATCACCACCAAACCTTCTCTTTCTGTTAATATAATCTTGTAATGCTAATTTAAACCTGTAAGAATTAAAATCTGGCCAAAGAGTTTTTGTGAAATAAAGTTCTGAATATGCAATTTGCCAAAGTAAAAAATTAGACAATCTTTTTTCCCCAGAAGTTCTTATTACAAGATCAGGGTCAGGAAAATTTCTCGTCATTAAATTTTTATTGATATCATCTTCAGAAATATTTTTTAATGATTTTTTTTTTATTTTTTTTACT
Source organism: Rickettsiales bacterium (assembly GCA_002715305.1). Taxonomy (GTDB): domain Bacteria; phylum Pseudomonadota; class Alphaproteobacteria; order Methylaequorales; family Methylaequoraceae. The sequence goes on from PAYV01000008.1 coordinate 15,771, forward strand.
GCATCTAATATTTCATTTCGAGAACCATAACTTAAGGCAAGAACAAAAAAAAGTTTATTAAATGAAGATGTAATTTCTTCTAATTTTAGAATTTTTTTTTTTATTCCAAATTTAATTTTTTTTAAATCACCAATAACTCTAAAGTTAATTTTATTTTTAGTAAAATTATCTATCTCTGAATCAAGATAAAAATCTAATAAATTATGAAGTTGCTTAACCTCAATTTTATTTCTATTCCAATTCTCAGTTGAAAAACTAAAAAAGGTTAAATATTTTATTTTTAATTTTAATGATGTTTGAACGATTTTTTTTACAACATTTGAACCTTTTTTATGGCCTTCTATGGCTGAAAGACCATTCTTTTTAGCCCATCTTCTGTTACCATCCATAATAAATGCTACATGACTTGGCAAGCATTTTTCATTTTTAAAATTAAAAGGCATTAAACTTTTAAAATATCTTTTTCTTTTTCATTAAATAAAGAATCAATAAGACTAATAAATTTATCTGTAATTTTTTGAACATCTTCTGAAAACAGAAAAGACTCATCTTTTGATATTTCTTTATTTTTTTCTAAACTTTTAATTTTTTCCATTGCATCTCTTCGAATGTTTCTAATAACTATTCTTGAATCCTCAGAATACTTGGATGCTATTTTTACTATTTCTACTCTTCTTTCTTCAGAAAGCTCAGGTATAGGAATTCTAATTACATTACCTTCAGACATTGGATTAAGCCCTAAATCAGAGTTTCTTATACAATTTTCAACTGATGCTATTAGAGATTCATCCCAAACTTGTACGGTAATCAATCTAGCTTCAGGCACACTTATATTAGAAACCTGGGAAATTGGTACTTTAGAACCATATGCTTCAACTGATATTGGATCTAAAAAACTAGCAGAAGCTCTTCCAGTTCTCAATCCTGAAAACTCTCTTTTCAAAACTTCTATAGTTTTATTCATTTTTTCTTCATATGTATTTAACTCAAAATTCATAGCTCACTATTTAATTATCGTAAAACTTCCTTTTCCATTAACAATATTAGATAATGAATCTTTTTTTAGTATAGAAAATACAACAATTGGTATTTTATTTTCATTACATAATGATATTGAAGAAGTATCCATAATCTTTAAATCCCTTTTTATTACTTCATAATAACTTAAACTATTAAATTTTTTTGCTTTTTTATTTTTTTTTGGATCAGAGTCATAAATACCATCTACTTTTGTTGCCTTTAAAAGTACATCACATTTCATTTCTGAAGCCCTTAAAGCTGCAGCTGTATCTGTAGTAAAAAAAGGATTTCCTGTTCCAGCTGCAAATATTACAACTCTATTTTTTTCAATATGTCTTATTGCCCTTCTTCTAATATATGGTTCACATACAGTATCCATCTTAATTGCTGAGAGAACTCTAGTTTGAATACCTTTTTGTTCAATAGAGTTCTGAAGAATAAGTGAGTTAATAACCGTGGCCATCATTCCAGTGTAGTCAGCTGCAGACCTTTCCATTCCAGATGATGCTCCAGAAATTCCTCTAAAAATATTTCCTCCCCCAACCACAATAGAAATTTTAATTCCTTCATTATGTACAGATACAATTTGATTTGTGATTGCATTAATTGTTGGTAAATCTATTCCAAAATCCATATTTCCCATTAATGCTTCGCCAGAAAGTTTCAACAAGATATGTTTGAATTTATTTTTAAAATTAATCAGACTGACCTAACTTATACATATAAAAACTAACAACTTTAAAATTATCGTCATTTTTTTTGTTTAATTCTTGAATAAAATCTTTAATTTTTACTTTTGGATCCATTACAAAAGGTTGCTCTAGTAAGCATACTTGATCATAAAATTTATTTATTTTCCCATCTACAATTTTATCAATTATCTCTTGAGGCTTATTAGATTCTTTTAATTGTTCGACGTATATAGATCTCTCTTTTTTTATTAACTCCTCATCGAGCCCTTCAATTTCGATAGATTTAGGATCAGAGGCTGCAATATGCATTGACAGGTTTTTTGAGAAATCTTCAATTTCATTATTTTTTGCAGATGAACTATAAGCTAATATAACTCCAATTTTTCCAGAGTTAGGGTTTACTGAATTATGAATATATTTTTGAAAACATAGATTACTGTCATTATGATAACTTAATCTCTTTATAAGAATATTCTCTCCTAACTTAGCAATTAATTCTGTTAAAATTTGACTTACTGGCAAATCGTTAGATTTTGCATTAAGTAATTTATCAACAGAATCAATACTTTGCTCAAGACATAAATTAGAAATTAAATCGCAAAATTCTTGAAAATTTTCATTTCTTGCAACAAAATCAGTTTCAGAATTAATCTCAATTATAATGCTACTTGATTTATTTGTCTTTACTGTAATCAGTCCATCAGAGGCATCTCTTGACGATTTTTTTTCAGCAGTATTTATACCTTTTTTTCTTAACCATTCAACGGCACTTTCAATATTTCCATCAGACTCATCTAGTGCTTTTTTGCAATCCATCATTCCAGCACCAGTTTTGTGCCTTAATTCTCTTATATCTTCTGAACTATATTTCATAATTGAATAATTATATTAATTTATAAATAAATCATTTGTTATTTATTAGCACTCTTAATAACTTCCGATAATGAATTGCAGTAAAATTCTATTGATCTGATTGCATCGTCATTTCCAGGAATTGGAAAATTTATTCCCTCTGGGTTAGAGTTTGAATCTACTACGGCAACTATTGGAATCCCAATTTTGTTAGCTTCTTTTACAGCAAGAAATTCTTTGTTGGTATCAACAATGAATAAAATATCAGGTTTTCCGTTCATATCTTTGATTCCACCTAAATTTTGGTTAAGTTTATCAATTGATTTTTCAAACGTGACAAGTTCTTTTTTTGTATAACTATTTGATTTATTTGCAACTATATCTTCTAGATTCTTTAATCTTTTGATTGAATTTTGAATAGTATCCCAATTTGTTAGCATACCTCCTAACCAGCGTTTATTTATAAAATATTGATTGCATTCTTTTGCATATTTTTCAATTAGATCTGAAGCTTGCCTTTTAGTTCCAATAAATAGTATTTTTTTTTTCTCCAATGCATATTTTTTAATAATATTCAATGCATCAGCTAAACATTTGACAGTTTTTTGAAGGTCAATGATGTGAATTCCATTTCTGTGACCATAAATATAGTCAACCATTTTAGGATTCCATCTATTAGTTCTATGTCCAAAATGAATACCTGCATCCAGCAGTTCTTTAATCGATACTTCAGTCAAAATTAAACTCCGGTTATACATTCACATAGCAATAAGCACCAGAGAAGCTATGTGTTTGAAATTAAATGAAAATACCTTTTAATAAAAAAAAATCAACATTTATTTTAATTTATAGAATTTATATTGCTAACTCCAGCAATTTTAGCTAACTTATTAAAAAAATCTAAATCAGTTTTAATTTTTTTTTTATACTCTATTTCTATTTGATAATTTTGATGAGAAGTTTTAAATGATAACCTACTATAACCATCATCAGATAAATTAAGTAAATTTCTAAGCTCTTTATGATTAATATTTTGCAAGTCAATTGACACAGTAAACTTTTCTGAATTATTATTTTCAAAATCAATTTTTTTCATTTTTTGAATAACAAGCCTTTTATTTTCTTTAAATATTTGAATACTAAATGATACAACGAAAATATCTCCAGCTTTTGGTATTTCTTTGAAACAATCAAGTACTTCAGAAAAACAAATTGAATCTAGAAAACCTGTATTGTCAGAAAATGTTGCAAATGCAAACCTTTTACCATTTTTTGAAACTTTTTCTTTGAATTCTTCTACCAGAACAAGTGATGATAAAAAATTTACAGAATTATTTTCTACAGAAATATGTAAATCAGATATTTTCTTTAATTTTTTTGTATCAACAATACTTTCATAAAATGAAGTTGGGTGTTCAGATAAATAAAATCCAAAAGCTTCTATTTCTTTTTGAAGCTTTATATTAATATCCCAACTTTTATAATTTAGAGAGTCAAATTGTGATTGATCTTCATCAAAATTATCAAATAATTGATCTTGATTTTGATTAAAATTTTTGTGAAAATTATTATTAAATAGGATAATTTTTTCAATATTATCTTCTAAAAATTTTTGATTGTTTTCGATTGAATTTAGTGAACCAGAATTGATAAGAGCTTCTAGAACTCTTTTATTCAAAACTGAGTTATCAACTCTTTGAAGAAGGTCAGTTAAATTTTGAAAGCGTCCATGCTTCTCCCTTTCTTCAACTAATTTTATAATAGATGTCTCACCGATATTTTTTATCGCACTTAGACCAAAATTAATACCTATTGGTGTTTTATCTTTATCGTACAAAACAGAAAATTTTGAATTAGAGGTATTTATATCTGGTTTGCTTATTTTAAAACCCATTTTTTTTATCTCATTACAATAAATTGATAATTTTTCAAAGTTACCTATTTCACAATTCATGAGAGCACTAAAAAATTCAAGTGGGTAATTAGCTTTTAAAAAAGCTGTTTGAAATGCAATCATTGCATAAGCTGCAGCATGACTTTTATTAAAACCATACCCAGCAAATTTTTCTATTTCATTAAACAACTCTTCTGCTTTAGAATTTTTAATATCATTTTTAAGACAACCATTTATAAAATTAATTTTCTGTGCTTTCATTTCTGATTTTATTTTTTTACCCATGGCTCTTCTTAATAAATCAGCTTTTGCCAAACTAAATCCTGCAAGTCTTTGAGCGATTAACATGACTTGTTCTTGATAAACCATAATACCATATGTTTCATCTAAAATTTCTTTAAGATTTGTATGGATATATTCATATTTCTCTTTTTTTTGTTTTCGACTAATGTAAGTGGGAATATTATCCATAGGTCCTGGTCTATATAATGAAACAATTGCAATTAAATCTTCAAATCTATCAGGTTTTACTTTTACTAAAGTTTCTCTCATTCCTTGACCTTCAAGTTGAAATATACCCGCCGTAAGTCCACTTCTTAATAATTTAAAGGTTTTATTATCATTCAATGAAATATCATTAATGTTTATTATTACTGACCTTGAATATAGGTTTTTACAGGTTTCTTGAATAACCGTTAATGTTTTAAGTCCAAGAAAATCAAATTTAATTAATCCAATTTTTTCAACATATTTCATTGAAAATTGAGTGACTGGAAAATCTGATTTTGGATCTTTATATAATGGCAAGATATTATCTAATGGTTTATCGGATATAACAATTCCTGCTGCATGGGTAGAAGAATGTCTTAAAAGACCTTCTAAGTTAAGCGAAATATTAAATAAGGTGTTTATATTAGGGTCATTTCTCATATCATTTTTTATTTTGCTATTACTATCAATATATTCGCTTAATGTTTGAGGGTTGGCTGGGTTAAATGGTATCATCTTACAGATTTCATCTATTTGTTGTAAGGGTAACTGCATTACTCTTCCAACGTCTCTTATTGCAGCTCTAGGTTGAAATGATCCGAAAGTAATTATTTGAGCTACATTTGATTTTCCGTATTTTTTTTGAACATACCTAATAACTTCATCTCTTTTATCCATACAAAAATCAACATCAAAATCTGGCAATGAAACCCTTTCAGGATTTAAAAATCTTTCGAAAAGAAGTCCAAATTTTATTGGATCAAGGTCAGTTATTGATAAACACCATGCTACTAAAGATCCAGCACCGGATCCCCTTCCTGGACCCACTGGAATATTATTTTTTTTTGCCCAATTTATAAAATCAGAAACAATTAAAAAATAACTAGAAAAACCCATATTTATTATTGTACTTAATTCAAATTTTAATCTATTTAAGTAAATGTCTTCTTTTAGTTGAATTTCTTTTGATTTACTTATTTTAATTTTTAACGAATCTAAGGATTTAGATTTTAAAAATTCATCATGATCAAAACCATTTTTCCCAATCTTTGGCAGAGATATAGTTTTTTCTTCGATTACAAAAGAACATTTTTTTGCTATCAACATTGTGTTTTCGCATACTTCAGGAAGATCTGAAAACAAATCATACATTTCTTGACTATTTTTTATGTATGAATCATTGCTACTAGATTCTCTATCATCATTCTCTAAATATTTTTGTTGAGATATACAAAGTAAAACATCGTGTGAACTTTTAAATTTTTTATCCAAAAAATAGTTTTCATTAGTTGCAATTAGAGGAATCTTATATTTTGATGATTCATTTAATAAAAATTCTTCATAAGATTTTAAATTTTCATTTTTATATCTTTGAATTTCAATAAAAAAATCTTTATCAAAAATTTTAATAAATCTTTGGGTCAGAATCTCGGATTTAAAACGTGAATTATTAAAATAATTTTTTGTCACAATGCCAGTTTTTCCACCAGCAAGACATATTATACCATTATGATAAAGTTCTAAATCCTTGAAAGATACAAAAGGTAAATTACCTGAAGAATTCTCTAAATATGATTTAGAAATAAGTTTTGATAAATTCAAATAACCTTGATAAGACTTACATAATAGCAAAATATTTCCAATTTCATATTTTTCATCAATCAAATTAATGTTACATCCTATTATGGGCTGAATGCCAGATTTCAAGCATTCCAATGAAAATTCCATTGAACCAAATAAATTATTAAAATCTGATATGGCAACTGCGGGGTTATCATCTTTACAACAAAAATTTATAATTTCTGGTATTCTTAATGCACCTTTAGATAAGGAATATTGAGTGTAATTTCTTAAGTGAACAAATTTCTTTTTAGTTAAATTCAATTAATTTTCCTTCCTCTATTTTATAGCACAGGTCTAATTTTTTAATTAAATTCATATTATGTGTAGCAATTATACAGATAGTATTATTTTTTTTTGCCATTTGAATCATAAAATTAAATACATCTTGTGATGTTTTAGAATCAAGGCTTCCAGTAGGTTCATCTGCAAGAAGAATTAATGGTTTTTTTATTAGTGCTCTAGCAACTGCTATACGTTGTTGTTCACCACCAGATAATAAACCGGGTTTAAAATTCTTCCTATTTTCAAGATTTAAAAGTTTTAAAAAATTTTCTGCTTCTTTTAACGACTTGTTCAAGCTTACACCATTTAGAATTAATGGAAGTGCGATATTTTCAAGAACATTAAAATCTTCTAATAATTGATTATTTTGAAAAATAAATCCAATATTATCTTTTCTAAAATTTGTTTTTTCTTCGATTTTCATTGAATTACAATCAAAATTATTAATTAGGATTTTTCCATTCTTAGGACTTTCAACTAAACCTATAATATTTAAAAGTGTAGTTTTACCAGAACCTGATGGCCCAATAATTCCTAAATTATTCGATCTTGAAACATCAAGTCTAAGATTTTTAAGCACTTTAATATTACTATCACCTTGAGCATATTCATGGGAAATATCTTCTAATTTTAACATATTATTCCCACTTAATTAAATTTATAGGTTCTACTTTTGTAGCACGTAATGATGGATAAATTGTAGCTAAAAATGATAAAAGAAGCGATATTAAAATTATATTTAAGATTTGACGATAATCAATAATTACTGGCATTTTTGAAAAAAAATAAATTTCTTCAGAAAATAAGTTTGTTTCTGTAAAAAATTCTAAAAAATGTTTTATTTCATTTATATTAAAACAAAAGATCAATCCTAAAACTAATCCAAGTATTGTTCCACAAAACCCAATAAATGAACCGTTAATAATAAAAATTTTTAAAAGAGTTAGTCTTGAAACACCTAGAACTCTTAATACACCAATATCTTTTCTCTTATTAGAAACTAAAATAATCATCGAGGAAATCAAATTAAATGCGGCAACTACTATTATTAGTAATAAAATTAAAAACATAACATTTTTTTCAACTTCAATTGCATTAAATAATGAAGGGTTAAGGGATCTCCAATCTATAACCTTAAAATTTTTTGGAATTTCTGCTGAAATATCGGATTTAACAATCTCAAAATTATTGAATTTATCTAGTTCAATTTCTAAAAAATCTATTTTATTAGACACTCCCAAAAACTCTTGTAATAAGGATATTGGAAAAATTATTAAAGATGTGTCATATTCGAACATTCCAGTATTAAAAAACCCCACAACTTGAAAACTTCCAGATCTTGGAATCTTACCTAATATTGTCTCATATCCGTCAGAAGATAAAATATTTAAAAAATCACCTTCTCTGATATTCAACCTCTTTCGCAGTTTTTCTCCAATAAAGATTCCATTGTTTTTAGAAAATTTATCTAATTGATTTTGATCAATTTTATTTTTAAAAATTTTCCGTTCATAAAACATTTCTGGACTTACTCCCTTAGTAATTACACCAGATGAATGACCTTTATAGGACATCAGACCTTGACTAACTAAAACCTCAGTAATATTAATATTTAAAATTTTATTATTTAATTTAGTTTTAATAATTTTATAATCTGAATTATTTATATTAGTAAGCGATTGAATTTTTAAATGCCCGTTGATTCCAAGAATTTTTGATGTTAATTCTTCTCTAAACCCATTCATAACAGACATAACTATTATCAATGTGGCTACACCAAGAGATATACCTAAAAAAGAGAATAATGTAATTATAGAAAAAAATTTATCTTTGGTTTTTGGAAATAGATATTTAAATGCCACCCAAATTTCAAAAAAACTAATCATCAATTATACTTTTTATGAATTCAATACTCTTTTCTGAGTTGATAATATTTTCCTCACCATTATTTCTTTTTTTTATTGTAACCTGATTTTCTTCGGTAAGCTTTTTCCCTACTATTAGCTGATATGGAATTCCAATTAGATCATTATCGGCAAATTTTATTCCAGGCCTTTCATCTCTATCGTCATATAAAACGTCAACACCTAAATTGATAAAAGAATCATAGATTTTATTACAAAAATTATCAATCTGACTATCGTTTTTAGAGAGATTTAAAATACTTAATTGAAAAGGTGATATTTTTTGAGGCCATATAATTCCTTTATCATCATTACATAATTCAATTATAGCTGCAGGAATTCTTGATATCCCAATTCCATAGGACCCCATGTATGGTCTAAACTTTCCTTTATCTGAGTCAACGTCAAAATCAAATGAATCTGAATATTTAGTACCAAAAAGAAAAATATGTCCTAATTCAATACTTCTCTTTTTTGAAAATCCTTTAGGTTGTCCCATTTTTTCAAAATATTCATCGGTAAAACAATCGAGCGTCTCCAATGATGAAAAATCTAATTTGTTATACTCATTAATAGTATTACTATCCTTAATAAAAATTTCTGATTCACCAGAATCAACTAGCAAATGAAACTCGTGAGAAACATCACCTCCAATTTCTCCACTTAAAGCCCTTACTGGAATTATTGGTAGACCAATTTTTTTAAATACATTTAAATATATTGAAAAAAAATTCATGTATGTTGTTTCTGCATCATGTTTATTCCTATCAAAACTATATGCATCTTTCATTATGAATTCTCTTGCACGCATTACTCCAAATCTAGGCCTAATCTCATCTCTAAATTTACTTTGAATATGATAAAAAAATCTTGGCAAATTCTTATAGCTTTTAATAAATTGTTTGCCCATTGAAGTTATCATTTCTTCATTTGTAGGACCGTAAAGTAATTCTTTAGAATGTCTATCCTGAATTTTAAGCATTTCTTTACCGTAACTATCATACCTGTTACTTATCTTCCAAATATCTGAACTTTGAATAGTTGGCATTAAGATCTGGTTTATATTATTTTTATCATGCTCGTACTCTATTATTGAAATAATTTTTTTTAAAACTTTAAAACCGAGCGGAAGCCAAGAATATATTCCTGAAGTTTCTTGTTTAATCATACCTGATCTTAGCATTAAATTATGAGAAACTAATTTAGCATCAGATGGATTCTCTTTTATTGTAGGTATAAAAAAATTAGAAAATTTCATTTTTTATTAAGACTACTACAATAGTTAAGAAAAAAGAAACTATTGATGTTAAAAGTATTTTTTTTTTTAAGTTCGTCTCTTTGGGAGCTCCGGGATCATTACCAGACACCACTTCATTGTCACGCTTTACACCTAATGGAAGAAAAACAAACAGAACAATCCACCACAAAATAAGATAAATTGCTAATGTATTTAGTGAGAACAAGCTTTACTCCTGCTCAAGTTCAATAAGAGTTCCAAAAAAATCTTTTGGATGAAGAAAAACAACAGGTTTATTATGAGCACCTATTTTTGGCTTCCCATCTCCAAGAATTCTTATATTTCTCATTTTTAAATTTTTACAAACATCTTTTATATTATTTACTTCAAGACAAATATGATGGATAGATCCATTAATATTTTTTTCTAAAAAATTTTTTATTGGGGAATTTTCGCCAACTGGATGCATGAGTTCTATTTTTGTATTACCAAGGTCTATAAAAACGACACTGACACCATGCTCAGGATAATTAAATTTTTTTGAAACTTTTGCATTCAAAACATCTTTATACAAAGAAGTTGCAGCATCAAGATCTGGCACTACAATGGCAACATGATTAAATCTTGTTAACATAATTTGATTATATTCTAAATCCTAACAATCTCAACATAAGTTAAGGGTTTTAAACCAAATTTACTTTTAATAAATGATCTAGATAAAATCTTTACTTGCTCACTTAAAATATTGTCGTCAATACTCTTTGTTGAAAGTGAAGAAAACTCATTTTTAATTAATTCCTTAAGATCATTTAAAATTAAGTCTTGATCTGTAATTGTAGGACAAAATACCAAAGGATCAGTTATCAAAATATTATTTGAATTAGTAATAACTGCTACATAAAGCTCACCATTTGAATTTACTGAATTTAATTTTGATAATAAATTATTTTCAATTGATAAGATTGATGATCCTCTCATTACATTTCTTCCTGATACAACTTTGTCAATTATTTTTGTATTCTTTTTGTTACATAATTTTACAACATCTCCATTTTCAACAAGTAAAGATTTTGAAATCTTACATTTATCAATATATTTTGTATGCTCAAAAAGATGCCTATATTCACCATGAATTGGTATTACAGTAGTTGGATTAACCCAATCATACATTTTTTTTAGTTCAGTTTTAGATGGATGACCTGAAACATGTATGTTGGATGTTTTATGATCTAACATTTTTGATCCAATTTTAATAATTTTTGCCTTGATATCATTAATAGCTTTCTCATTACCTGGTATCTCTCTGGAAGAAAAAATAATTAAATCATTTTTATTTAGATAAAAGTATTTGTTTTTACCATTTACTAATCTTGACAACGAAGCTCGATTTTCACCCTGACTACCAGTACATATAAGTACTAAATTTTCTTCAGGAACATGTTTAGCGTCTTTTTCAGAGATTATATTTTTTTCATCAGTTAAATAATTACTTTCTAATGCAGCATCATATATTCTGTGCATCGATCTACCTAATAAGACACAGCTACGATGAAATTCATTAGAAATTTTAAGAATAGTTTCTAATCTAGCTATGTTTGAAGCGAAACAAGTAATAACAATTTTGCCAGTATTAAAATTTTGAAAAACTTCTCTTAATTTTGTTCTTACTTCATCTTCACTACCAGATGGGTTTTCATCAAAAACATTTGTAGAATCACAAATCATGACATCTATTCCTATTTTTTTTAATGATGAAATTTTATCAATGTTTATTGGATCTCCAACCAAAGGTTTGGGATCAATTTTCCAGTCTCCAGTATGAAAAATATTTACACTTGGAGTTTTTAAAATTATAGCATTTGGTTCAGGTATTGAATGAGTTAAAGATAGGATTTCAACTTCAAAATTCCCAATTTCAAATTTCTTATTATAATCTAATAAATTAATATTATTTACGTGATTTTTGATTGAATCAAATTTTCTTTTTAAAACCGAAGCAGTAAAAGATGTAGTATAAATTGGTATATGACCAATAACGTCATTTAAATATGGCACTGCACCTATGTGATCTTCATGTGCATGCGTAAGAATAATACCTGACAAATTCAATTTATTTTCGATAATAAATTTCAAATCCGGCAAAATTAATTCGTAGGCTGTTGAATCATTATTACTAAACATAACTCCAAGATCAATCATCAGCCAACTATCATTGTGATGATAGAGATAACAATTCATACCTATTTCACCTGTACCTCCAAGTGGAATAAAATGAACATCTTTTTTATTAAAACTTTTTATCATAATTTAATCGTTTGATCAGAATAGAATTAAGGCCTTTGACCGTGAAAAATTTATCAATCATAGTTATTTTTTTAATATACGTACTAAAAAAATGTGCATTTCCTCCAGTTAATACAATCTTAAAATTTGTTTTCTCTTCTTTTTTAATTTTTTTTATTAAACCCTCAACCATAGAAATATAGCCCCAAAAAAACCCTGATTGAATTGCAGTTTGTGTTGTTGTTCCTAAAACTTTTTTAGTTTTCTTAAAAGTCACTAACGGCAATTTTGCTGTTTGATTCTTTAATGATATTAAGGATAAATCTATACCTGGCGTAATTACACCGCCTGAATAGATTCCTTTTTTATTCAATACATCAAACGTAGTTGCAGTACCAAAATCAACAATTATCACTGATTTTTGAAAGATTTCCCGAGCATAAAATACATTCACAATTCTATCATCACCAATCAAATTCTTATTTTTTATATTAGTCTTAAGATCTAGCTTTTTTCTAATGTCATTAATAAAAAAATATTCAAATTCTAAATCTTTAAAAATGGACGTAAATAGTTTTGATATTGATGGAACTACTGAAGAAATTATAATCTTTAATGACTCAAAATTTTTCTTGTAATTTTCAATAATTTTAATAATCTTTTTTTTATTGATATCTTTTTTTTTTAATTTTAAATAATTCAAAATTTTTGATTCTTCAAAAAAACAAAAAAACACACTTGAATTTCCGATATCAATAGTTAAAAAAATCATAACATTTCCCCGTATGTTAATTTTTTTTCTCCATCAAAATCTTTAATTATAATGGACCCTAATTCATCTATTTTAACAAAGTGACCTGAAAAAATATTCTTATTCTGTTTTATTTTTACTATTCCATTGGAAGAAAAAATACTATTACTAACATTTAGACTCATTTCTTTAAAATCAATTTTATTAAATTCTGAAAAAACCTTCACAATTTCATCAGAAATTTTAAAAAAAAAACCCAGTGGATCAATTGAAGAAGAAAATTTAGATATAGATATTGTTTTAGATTTATTTAATTTAGGTGCAGAAATAAAATTGATCCCAATTCCAATTATAATATATAAAATATTGTTTTTTATGATATTTGTTTCAATTAAAATACCGGCAATTTTCATTTTATTAACAAAAATATCATTTGGCCATTTAAATTTAAAATCTACATTTTTATATAAACTCTTAAAAGTTTTAAGGATTATAAAAACAATTGATAAATTGATTTGACCAAGTTCTTTGGTATTAAATCGTCTATTCAAAAGAAAAGATGAGGTAAAATCACCTTTTGAACTTTTCCAAACATTTGATCCTCTCCCTCTTCCTTCAGATTGTTCTACCGAATATAGTGCTAAATTAAATTTTTTAGGATTTTCATTTAAATTAATTGTTCTTATTTTATCGTTTGTATTAACAACTTCTTTGAAAAAATAGTAATTAAAAAAAAAATTTTCCATTAATTTACTGCAAACAATGACAATGTAATTGAAGCACAAAGATTTAAGAAAAATTGAGGATAAAAAACAACAGTTAGATTAAAAATACCTAAAAGACAAATTACAAACTGTGATTGAGTATTTGTTAAAATATCTAGATCTTCTTCTGGTTCGTCAAAAAAAATGGATTTAATAACTCTAATGTAGTAAAAAGCAGCTATGACCGATGTTATGACACCTATTATTGCTAAATAAAAAAGATTATTGTCAATAACTATGTTAAGTATAATTAGTTTACCAATAAACCCGGCCAATGGAGGTATTCCAGCCATTGAAAATAAAAAAATTGCTAAACAAGCTGCCATAACTGGTTGAGATTTATATAAACCAGATAAATCTTTTATAGAAGTAACATTTATATTATCTCTTCTCATATTAAGGAGAAAGGAAAATATTCCCAAATTCATAGTCACATAAAAAATAAGATAAATACAAATTGCTGTTATCCCATCTTCTGAACCAGGAACTAAGGCCATTAAAATAAATCCAACATGATTAATTGTACTATAAGCCATTAGTCTTTTTAAATCGGTCTGTTTTAATGCTCCGAGTGAACCAACTAGCATTGAAGAAATAGATAAAATAATTACAATTTTTCCCCAATTAATAATAATCTCACCAAATGGAAATACAAGCAACCTAATTAAAATTGCAAAAGCGGCTATCTTGGGAATAGTTGATAAAAAAGCAGTTACAATTGTTGGAGCACCTTGATATACATCTGGTGTCCACATATGAAATGGCGCAGCTGATATTTTTAAAGACATTGATACTAAGATGAATATCAAACCCACAATTAGTATTATTGGCATATTATTCTGATTGGACATATAATTACTTATTTCTGGAAAACTTAATGTTCCAATTAATCCGTAAATAAGGCTTGTTCCAAATAAAAAAATACAGGTTGATAAACTTCCTATAACAAAATATTTAACTCCAGCCTCGGATGAACTAAAATCTTCTCTTGAAAATGACACTAGTATATATAGAGATAAACTAGCAAGTTCCATTGATATAAATAAAGATAATAAATTATTGGATGAAATCATAAACATCATTCCAATTATTGAAATTAAAATAACAAGAGAAAACTCTGTTCTTTCTAATGACTTATCATTTTTTACAACTAAATATAAGAAGATTACTAAGCCTGAACTAGTAAGAATAATACATTTCAAAAAAGAACCAAATGAATCTAAAACAAAAAAACCATTATAAATCTCTTCAAAATAGAAAATATCTTTAAAAATAAACAATTGAGAGGATAAAAGTGCTATCAACGTAAGATATCCAATAACAATGTGAGAATTTTTTTTTATAAAAGGTGATATTCCCAATAGCAAGAGGGAAGTTATGGCTAAAAAAATTTCAGAAGTAAATATCAAAATTTAACCTTATAAAATTGAAATTGGGTATAGTTTAATAATTCTTTCAATTGAAGAAGTTGTAAAATCAAGTATATAATTAGGTTTTACACCAATAATAAAAATTAAAGAAATTAAAATTATNTAAACAATTAATTCAATATAATTTATATCTCCAAATTTTTTTCCAATATTTTCATTGACTGGNCCTAGAAANACATTTTTATATAATAACAACATATATGAGGCAGCCAAAATTACTCCAGTAGAGGCTAAAAAGGCAATAGTTGTATTTTTTCCGAATACAGATAATAAAGTTAAATATTCCCCTACAAAACCTGAAGTTCCTGGAAAACCAATTGAACCTAAAACAAAAATAAGAAATAATATCGAAAACTTGGGCATTATTGTATTTAATCCTCCAAAAAAATTAATCTGTTTAGTTTTATATCTATTATAAATAGATCCAATTGAAAAAAATAATGCAGCAGAAATAATTCCATGAGAAATCATTTGAATAATAGCTCCATGAAGACCTTGAATATTTGCCGAAAAAATTCCAATTGTAACAAATCCCATGTGTGCAACTGAAGAATAAGCAATTAGCTTTTTCATGTCTTCCTGCACAATTGCAATGATTGAGGTATATATTATTGCTATTACTGATAAGAAAAAAATAAATGGTGTAAAAAATATTGAGGCATCAGGAAGAATAGAAAGGTTAAACCTTATAAAACCATAGCCACCTAATTTTAATAGTATTCCTGCGAGTATAACCGATCCTTCAGTTGGAGCCTCAACATGAGCATCTGGCAACCATGTATGAAATGGCCACATAGGAATTTTAATTGCAAAAGAAGAGAAAAAAGCAAGCCATAACCATTGTTGGATATAAAATGGCAAGGTAAAATCTAATAATTTAGGTATACTGCTAGTCCCAAACTCTTGATAGAGAAAAATAACTGCAATTAGCATAAAAACTGAACCTAAAAGAGTATAAAGAAAAAACTTATAGGCAGAATAAATTCTTCTTTCTCCACCCCAAAAACCAATAATCAAATACATTGGAATCAATATTGATTCAAAAAAAATATAGAATGAAAAAAGATCCATAGCACCAAATGTTCCAACTAGAAAAGATTCTAATAATAAAAATGAACTTAAATACATTTTCATATTCTTTTTTTTTTGTGGATAAATAAAAAAAATACAAATACAGATCAAGAATGTGGATAAAATAATAAATGGCATCGAAATTCCATCAACGCCTAATGTAAACTTTAAATTTTCGTTATTAAACCATTCAAAAGAATTTACGAATTGAAAGTGTGGTATCTCTCTATCAAAATTATATGGAAGATAAAGAGATAATAAGAAATTAGTTATAGTTGTCCANAATGCTGATTTTTTTGATTGTGCTGCAAAATCATCATTTTCCATCGACAACAAAACAAAAAGAAGACCTATCAGTGGAATTATTATTAAAATTGGTATAATTGGTAAATTTATCATATTAAAAAATGTGAACGTATAAGCTAAGGAATAATGTTAATCCAATTATCACAGATAAAGCATAATGATATAAAAAACCTGATTGAAAACTTGATACAATAACTCCGAATCTTCTTACAAAGTTAGAAATTCCGTTAGGTCCAAGAGTATCAATTAAGTCTATATCGATTGATTTCCAAAAACCTTTTCCAAGGTAAATTATTGGTCTGATAATTAAAAAATTATAAATTTCATCAATATACCACTTATTATAGAAAAACTTGTGAACTATAATTAATTTTTCTTTGATAAATGGTAGGACTTGTTTGAATGGGTAATAGATTAAAAATGACAAAGATATTCCAAAAAGAATCATAATTAATGGAGATTTCTTTATATACATTGGAATATTATCTATTAAAGACTTATCATTTAATTCTGTATTGATAAAAAAATGTTCAGACCACAAAATATTAGAATTATATCCAAAAAAAAGATCGTAACTTAACATACCAAAAAAGATGGAAAAAATAGATAAAATTACCAAAGGTATAATCATAATCTTTGGTGATTCATGTACATGAGCTAAAACTTTCTCATCTGCTTGACTTTTCCCATGAAAAACATGAATGATCAGTCTAGTAGAATATAAACTTGTAAAAAGAACAGCTAAAACTCCAACAAAAAAAGCATATAACCTAATTTCACTATTACCAAGATAAATTAATTCAAGGATTAAATCTTTTGAGAAATATCCACTAAAAAAAGGCAAGCCAACCAATGCAACAGAACCTATCAGCATACAGGAGTAAGTCATTGGTATTTTATTAAATAATCCTCCCATTTTTTTAATATTTTGCTCATCTGACATAGAATGTATTACTGATCCGGCACTTAAAAATAACAATGCTTTGAAAAAAGCATGAGATAAAATATGAAAATATGCAGCATTATATGCAGAAGCGCCTATGGCCATGAACATATATCCAAGTTGGCTACATGTAGAATATGCAATTATCCTTTTTATGTCATTCTGAAAAAAAGCAACCGAAGCTGCAAAGATACATGTCAAAGATCCAATAATGATAATCACTTTTCTTGAAAAATCTGAAGCTTCAATAATAGGAGAAACAAGAATTAATAAAAAAACCCCGGCCGTAACCATAGTCGCAGCATGAATTAATGCAGATACTGGTGTCGGTCCTTCCATAGCATCTGGAAGCCAAATATGAAGTCCGAATTGTGCAGATTTTCCCATACAACCCACAAAAAAAAGAATAGCTATTAGAGTTAAGGAATGAATTTGAAGGCCAAGAAAATTAAAATATGAGTCAATGTGCGAATTAACCAGAATTAGGATTTCATTTATATTTAAAGTCCCAAAAACCATGAAAGTTGTAAATAATCCTATAAGTATTCCAAAATCTCCCACTCTATTAACTATAAATGCTTTCAATGCAGCACTATTAGCTACATTTTTATGATTCCAAAAACCAATTAATAAATATGAGGCTAGACCAACACCTTCCCATCCTAGGAAAAGTTGGACGAGGTTTGAGGAGGATACCAGAATAAGCATGAAAAAGGTAAATAAGCTCAAATATCCTAGAAAAATCGTCCTTTTTGAATCATGTTCCATATATCCAACAGAATAAATATGAATCAGTGATGAAACAAAATTTACCATTAGAACCATTGAACATGTTAAAAGGTTATAGTTAATTGACCAGTCAACTGAAAAACTACCTGATACAATCCAATTAGAAATAATATAGGTTTGTTGCTTATCCCAACCTAAAAAAAAAATTGAACATAAAGAAAAAACTGCAGAGAGTACTAAGAGTGAACAAGAAAGTATATTTATATATGAATCTTTAATAGTTCTATTCAGAGAAATACATAAAAAAAAACTTAAAAGTGGCAAAAAAATAGCAAAAAGAAACAATCCTCTATCCCTTCATTCTACTTATGATATCAATACTGATTGATCCAGACTTTTTAAAAAAAATTGTTAAAATAGCTAATCCAATTGCAGCCTCAGCTGCAGCAACTACAAGAACAAAAAGTGCAAAAATTTGACCAAACAAATCGTCTAAAATATACGAAAAGCCTATGAAATTTATATTAGCTGCTAAAAGCATTAGTTCGATTGACATTAGAATTATGATAATATTTTTTCTATTTATGAAAATTCCAAGAAAACCAATTGAAAAAACTATTGAAGATAATATTAAGTAATCTTGTGCAATCATGAAACTAATTTAGTTTAATAACTTTCTTTTTGTTTATCAATTTTTGTTTAATCGGATTCTGTCTTCTAATATTTTCATTTTTCTCATGTGCAAGAACAATTGCTCCAATCATTGCTAAAAGTAAAAGAAAACCAGAAATTTGAAAAATGATAAAAAAATCAGTGTACAAAAATAATCCAAGCGATTTTGTGTTCTCATTTCCATCAAAAATTAATTCACTAATTCTAATTCCAACGTTTTGATTTGGATATATTTCAGTATTATTAAAAATAACAACTAGTTCAGTTAAAAAAATTGTCATTAAAATTAATCCAAAAGGAAAGTATTTTAAAAAGCCCTCTTTCATCTCTGATTCCTTGATATTTAACATCATAACAACGAAAAGAAACAAAACTGCTACAGCACCAACATAAACTATTAGAAGAGTCATTGCTAAAAATTCAGCATTTGAAATTAAAAAAATCACAGCAGCATTAAAAAAGGCAAAAATTAGAAATAACACAGAATGAACTGGATTAGATGAAAAGACAACACAAACACTTGAGACAACAAGTATTAATGAAAAAAAATAGAATAGAAATAACATTATAAGTAATCTGAATCTTTTTCTAAATTTTTAGATATCTCAATTTCCCATCGATCACCATTTGATAGAAGTTTTTCTTTATCATAAATTAATTCTTCTCTAGTTTCAGTAGAAAATTCAAAGTTAGGCCCTTCAACTATAGCATCTACAGGACAGGATTCCTGGCAATATCCACAATAAATACACTTTGTCATATCAATATCGTATCTTGTAGTTTTTCTTGAACCATCATCCCTAGGTTCAGCTTCAATATTAATAGCTTGAGCTGGACATACTGCTTCGCAAAGTTTACAAGCTATACATCTTTCCTCACCTGATTCATAACGCCTTAATGCATGTTCACCTCTAAATCTTGGGCTTAAATACCCTTTCTCGAATGGATAATTTATTGTAACTTTTCTTTTAAAAAAGTGTTTAAGTGTCAATATCATACCTGATATGATTTCAATTAAGAAAAGTTCTTTAATTATAAAAATAAATTTTTTCATCTTTTACACAATTCTCGAATAAAATAAATATACAGAAGTAATTATAATCCATAGAAGAGATAAAGGAAGAAATAACTTCCAACCTAAAGTCATTAACTGGTCATACCTATATCTNGGCAAAGTTGCTCTNACCCAAAGAAAAGTAAATAATAAAAAACAAACTTTTANAAGGAACCAAATATATCCAGGAATTATATTAAACCATTCATGTTGAAATGGAGCCAGCCATCCACCTAAAAACAAGATTGTTGTCATTGAGCACATTAGAATCATATTCCCATACTCCCCTAAAAAAAATAAACCAAACGACATTGATGAATATTCAACATTGTATCCAGCAACTAATTCAGATTCTGCTTCGGGTAAATCAAAAGGTGCTCTATTCGTCTCTGCAAGAGTTGAAATAAAGAAAACTACGAACATTGGAAAATGAGGTATAAAGTACCATAAATTTTGCTGAGATAATACAATTTCAGTTAAATTTAAACTTCCAGCAGTTAGCAGAATTGAAATTATTATCAATCCTATAGATACCTCATACGAAATCATCTGAGCTGCAGAACGTAAGGAACCTAGAAAAGCATACCTTGAATTACTCGACCAACCAGCCATAATAATTCCATATACTCCTAGTGAAGAAATTGCAAAAATATACATGATTCCAACATTTATATCTGATAATACAATTTTATAATCAATTGGGATAACAGCCCAAGCCAATAATGCTAGTGTAAAAGTAATTANNGGGGATAAAACAAATATGAATTTATTCGATTTATCTGGAAAAATCGTTTCCTTAGTTAGTAATTTTATNCCATCTGCAAAAGGCTGGAACAAACCAAGTGGTCCTACAACATTAGGTCCCTTTCTTAATTGAATAAAGCCTATAACTTTTCTCTCAAAAAAAGTTAAATAAGCAATAAAAACTAGTAAAGGCAAGATTATCAAAAATATTTTTAGAATTATAAAGAGGATTTCAAAGATCATAACTTAAAGGATATTGAGTGAACATGATGCCATAGTAGGAGATTGTCGACTAACAGAATCGGTCATATAGAAATTTTTAATGTTAGAGTTAATTTCCGAATCATTAAATGATTTTTTATTTACTTTAACTTTAAAATCACTGCCTTTTTCAATAGAATTGATATTTGATAAGTGCTTATAGTTATCAAACATTAATTGTCTAACTTCATTAAAATTATTATAATTAATGTTTAAGCTTAATTCCGCTGCAATTTTATTAAAAAATTCCCACGAGTGCTTTATGTTTGGCAATGGCATTTTGACTTGCCTAGATATTTGTGGTCTTCCTTCAAGATTGACATAGATACCTTCTTTCTCAGTAAAACATGAAGTTGGTACAACTAAGTCAGCTCTTTTAACAGCTTGATCTCCATGATGCCCTTGATAAATTACAAATGTTTTATTTGGAATCTTTTCTACATCAATTTCATCCGCACTTAATAAGTATAGTAGATCAAATTTACCATTATATACTTGTTGAACTAAACTTGTTTTATTGAGGTTTTTTTTGTTGTAAAAACCTAGATCAAGTGCTCCCACTCTTCCAGAGAAAGTTTGAAGAATATTAAATCCATTCCAATTCTGATCTTTAGAATGTTTCTCATATATATGTTTTGCATAATTAAAAATATGTTCGCTGTCACTACGACACAATGCACCCTGTCCAAGAATAAAAAGTGGAGTTTTGGATTTCTCTAAATACTTTTTTTCCTTACCGTTAAATAGTAGATTTAAAGATGTTGGCTTTGTACCTAAATTAATGACATTAAAGTTTGTTTTATGCGATTCTCCTATCCTTAAGATAGGATATTTTGTATCTGAATTATTAGATTTTTGTCTGATTCTCGAGCTTAAAATAGGAGCTTCTTTCTTGATATCTGTTCCAATTAAAATACATAAATCAGAGTCATCTATTCCCGAAATTGTAGAATTAAAAATATAAGATGATCGTTCTTCTGGAATAAAGTATGAATTATCTTGACGGCAATCGAAATTATTAATACTTAACTTATCGAGAAGAAGTTTAAAAGAAAAAATAGTCTCACAATCAAGTGAATTACCAACAAGTGAAGCAATTTTAGAAGTATTAACAGTTGATAGTTTATTTGTGATCAACTTTAAAGCATCATCTTCAGTACATTCAGAAAGCTTATTTTTGTTATTTCGTAAATAAAATCTATCAATTCTTTGATAATTTAATCCATCATAAGCAAATCTAGTCTTATCTGATATCCATTCTTCATTAATATCTTCATTAATTCTTGGAAGAACCCTCATGATTTTATCCCCCTTAGAATCAATTCTTATGTTACTTCCAACCGCATCGAAAACATCAATACTATTAGTTTTTTTTAATTCCCAGGGTCTTGCAACAAATGCATAAGGCTTAGATGTCAGAGCACCTACCGGACATAAATCAATTACATTTCCAGATAATTCTGAATCAATCGTCTTTTCTAAGTAACTCGTAATTTCTGTATCTTCCCCTCTTCCTGTGGCTCCAAGTTGATCATTTCCAGCAATTTCTTCGGAAAATCTTATACATCTGGTACAATGAATACACCTCGTCATATGTGTTTTAATTAGTGGGCCAAGGTTTTTATCTTTTACGGCTCTTTTATTTTCAACATATCTACTTATGCCCTTACCATAAGCCATTGCTTGATCTTGTAAATCACATTCACCACCTTGGTCACATATAGGGCAATCCAATGGATGATTTATGAGTAAAAACTCCATGACACCTTTTCTTGCATTTTCAACTAACTTTGTATTGGTAAATATTTTCATACCGTCAGCAACCGGCATTGCACATGATGCAATAGGTTTAGCAGAATTCTCCATTTCAACTAGACACATTCTACAGTTTCCTGCTATTGATAATTTTTCATGATAACAAAATCTAGGAATTTCTATACCAGCTTGTTCACATGCTTGAAGTACGGTAATTCCACTTTCAATTTCAACTTCTTTTTTGTTAATAAAAATTTTTACCATAACTTATGCGACATTCTTTTTACTTAGTTTAATTCTATTTAATATATCACCTTTAAAATGTTTTAATAAACCTTGAATAGGCCATGCCGCGGCATCTCCAAGTGCACAAATAGTGTGACCCTCAATTTGTTTGGTAACCTCTTCTATTAGGTCAATTTCTTCAGCTGAACAATCGTTTAAAGACATTCTTTTCATCATTCTCATTAACCATCCGGTTCCTTCTCTGCAAGGTGTACATTGTCCACAGGATTCATGTTTATAGAATTCAGATAATCTAGAAATTGCATGAACAACATCTGTTTGTTTATTCATTACTATTACTCCTGCAGTACCAAGAGCAGACCCAACTGATTTTAGAGAGTCAAAATCCATTGTTACAGTTTCACAGATATTTTTAGGTATTAAAGGGACTGATGACCCTCCTGGTATAACTGCCAGCAGATTATCCCATCCACCTACAACATCTCCAGCATATTTTTGAATCAAGTATTTTAAAGGAACCCCTAATTCTTCTTCTACATTACATGGGTTGTTTACATTACCTGAGATACAAAATATTTTCGAACCAGTATTATTATCTTTTCCTAAATTACTAAACCAATCTGATCCTTTACTAAGGATAGTAGGAATAACAGCAATAGTTTCAACGTTATTTACAGTTGTAGGCATTCCATAAAGACCAACATTAGCAGGAAAAGGCGGCTTAAGTCTAGGTTGACCTTTTTTGCCTTCTAAACTCTCAATAAGTGCGGTTTCTTCCCCGCAAACATAAGCCCCAGATCCGTAGTGAATATAAATATCAAAATCAAATTTTGATCCGCAGGATCTTTTTCCAATTAATTTTTTTGAATAGGCCTCATCTATTGCTTTTTGAAGAATTTTTGCTTCATTATAAAACTCACCTCTAATGTAAATATAACATTTAGAGGCACCTATGGCGTAGCTCGCAATTAAACATCCTTCAAGGAGCTTGTGGGGTTCATTTCTTATAATATCTCTATCTTTACAAGTACCTGGTTCTCCTTCATCTGCGTTTATAACCAAGTAATGTTGTTTATCTCTAGTTTTAGGCATAAAATCCCACTTCATTCCAGTTGAAAAACCAGCACCACCACGACCACGTAATCCTGAATTTTTTACAATATCGATTATCTCTTGTGGGGCAAATTTTAAAAAATCTTTTGTAGATTTCCAATCACCTCTTTTTTTTGAATTTTCTAAGGAAGTGGAACTTTTTCCGTGTAAATTTGTAAATATTAAATTACTTTTTTTTATCATTATTTAACTCTTGTTTAAAGGTTCTGAACCCTTTCTCGAGGATTGAGGACCAATTTTATTTTTTTTATTTTCTTCAAAATTTTTAATTAACTGGTTAAAGGATTGCAAATCTAAATCTTCATAATAATTCTCATTTATCTTAACAACCGGAGCATTAACACAAGCACCTAAACATTCAACTTTGTTTAATGAAAACATATTATCAGGGGACTTTTCTCCAAGTTTTATTCCTAATTTTTTTTTACATTCCTCTAAAATTTTATCTGATCCTCTCAGCATACATGGAGTTGTTGTACAAACTTCTATGTGAAATCTACCAACTGGTGATAGGTTATACATTGAATAAAATGTAGCAATCTCAAGTACCTTTATTTCTGGAACATTTAAATAATCAGAAATATATTCAATGGCTTTTTTAGGAACCCATCCATCATTTTGTTCTTGAGCTAATGATAAAAGAGGCATTATTGAGCTTTCTTTAAAGTTTTTTGGATATTTCTTTAAAATATTTTGCGCTTCAACCTTATTTTTTTTATCAAAAGAGAAGTCTTTTGGTTGTAAATGATTTTCTGCTATTTTACGAAAGTTATCCATATTATCTATCTATTTCACCAAAAACAATATCTAGGCTTCCAATAATAGCTACAAGATCTGAGAGCATATGGCCCTTGGATAAAAATTCAGTTGCTTGTAAAAGTGGAAAACCAGGAGCTCTTATTTTACATCTATAAGGTTTATTGGTACCATCTGAAATTAAATAAACTCCAAATTCTCCTTTTGGAGCCTCAACGGAAGAATAAACCTCACCTTTTGGTACTCTGTAACCTTCGGTAAAAAGCTTAAAGTGATGAATTAATGCTTCCATTGATTGTTTAATTTCCTTTTTTGATGGCGGTGTTATTTTTCCATCAAAGCTTTTTATAGGTCCTTTTTCCATTTTAGATAAACATTGCTTTATAATAGAAACACTTTCTTTCATCTCTTCAATTCTACATAAA
>PAYV01000009.1 GCA_002715305.1 Rickettsiales bacterium
GAATTTAGTTCAGGTTCAATTTCTTCTGTTTGTTTTTTATTTAAAAATTCTGAATTAAAACCAAGTTCATTAAAAAATTTTCTTTTAAACTTTAATCTTTCCATATCATCATTGTTTTCAGCAATAAGTAATGATGAATTTTTTTTTAAACCAATTTTTTTAAATTCTTTTTTATTATATCTATTATCCCAAATTTTTTTTGAATTAATCATTAATTCTAATAATTCAGATTCTTTTGGTTTTGCTTCTATCATTGGTGCTAACATTCCAACAGATGCTTTAGATGCAGCAATAGAAAGATCTTTTGCATCAAAAATTTTGACTTTTTCTCCTTTTTTTAGCAATCTATATCCAATAAAAAGCCCAACAATACCTGCACCTATAACGATATTCATAACAATTACTTTTTTTTTAGTGTTTTTTTTACTTTAAAATTATTCTAACTTGATTATAACAAATATATACATGGAAAAATTAGATTTAAAAAAAAGACTTGATAGTTTAACTTACGAAGTTACTCAAAACTGCGCAACAGAACCACCTAATTCAGGAAAATATTGTAATTTTTTTAAAAATGGAAAATATTTATGTGTTTGTTGCGGAAAAACTCTTTTTAGTTCAGAATCTAAGTTTGAATCTAAAAGTGGATGGCCAAGTTTTTCTTCAGCTATTAGTTCTGAAAATATTAAATATAAAAATGACTTCTCATATGGAATGTTAAGAACAGAGATTTCTTGCAAATTTTGTGGTTCTCACTTAGGACACGTATTTGATGATGGACCGGCTCCAACTGGAAAGAGATATTGTATAAACTCTGTTTCACTTATTTTTAAGAAAAATGATTAATTACGAAAATTTTTTTAAAAACAGTCTAAGGACTTTGAAGAATCAGGGAAATTATAGAACATTTGCCAATTTAGAAAAAATTGCATCTAACTTTCCTATGGCATTAAACTATCAAGACGATCAAGTAAAAAATGTAACAGTTTGGTGTAGTAATGATTACCTTGCAATGAGCAAAAATCCAATTGTAGTTGATAGTATGATTGAAGCTATACAGAAAGTAGGTGCTGGTTCTGGTGGAACTAGAAATATTTCTGGAACCAATCATTATCATGTTCTGCTTGAAAGAGAGTTATGTTATCTTCATCAAAAGGAATCAGCTCTACTATTTAATTCAGGTTATTTGGCAAATCTCACATCATTATCTACATTAGGCAAAAAACTACCAGACTGCGTTTTTTTTTCTGATGAAAAGAACCATGCATCAATGATTCAAGGAATGAAAAGTTCTGGATGTAAAAAAGTAATCTTTAAACATAATGATATTAATGATCTTGAAGAAAAAATAAAAATGAATTTGAAACATCAATCAAAGATAATTGTTTTTGAATCTGTTTATTCAATGGACGGAGATTTTTCGCCAATCAAACAAATTACGTCTTTGGCAAAAAAATATAATGCTCTAACTTATTTAGATGAAGTTCATGCTGTTGGAATTTATGGAAAACGAGGAGCTGGTGTTGCTGAAAAAGAAGGTGTAATGAGAGAAATTGATATTATTCAAGGAACACTCGCAAAAGCTTTTGGAGTAATAGGTGGGTATATAACAGGAAACAGATATCTAATTGATTTTATAAGAAGTTTTGCATCTGGTTTCATTTTTACTACTTCACTTCCTCCATGTATTGCTTCCGGAGCTTACTCGGCAATCAGACACCTAAAATTCTCAGAAAAAGAACGAATTGGTTTATTTGAAGTTGTTAAAGAAACAAAATCATATTTAAACAAATTTAGAATTCCATTCATAGATAATAAAAGTCATATTATACCTGTCATCATTGGGGATCCAAAATTATGTAAAGAAGCTAGTCAAATTCTTTTGCACGACTTTAATATTTATGTTCAACCAATTAATTTTCCCACTGTTCCTCAAGGTACAGAACGACTGAGGATCACTGCATCCCCTTATCATACAAAAAAAATGGTTAAAGATCTTGCTGAAGCTTTAAAATCTGTATTTGAGAGACTAGATATTAAAAAAGCTGCATAACCTAAGGCGAAAGTATTTTCTTTATCCAAACTTTTTTTTTAAGCTCAAACAATTCTCTTTTGTGAAGTCTAAACTCTTTTTCTTGCCAAAATTCAAATTTTTTTGGACAAATCTTTATACCTGCCCAATATGATGGCCTTGGTACAATATTGTTTTCGAATTTTTTGTTATAAAAAATTTCTCTTTTCTTTAAAATAGAGTGATCCGATATTTCTGAGGACTGATTTGAAACCCAAGCGCCAATTCTACTTCCTCTAGGCCTCGAATAATAATATTTATCTGATAGTGAATCGTCAATTTTATATGCTTTGCCAGTTATTCTAATTTGTTTTTTTATACTTTCCCAGTAAAAGCACATGGATAAATTATTATTATTTTTAAAATCTTTACCTTTAACACTATTTAGGTTTGTAAAAAAAACAAATCCATCACGGAGTATCATTTTAAGTAAAACCATCCTAACATTTGGTATTTGATTCTTAGAAACTGTAGACAATGCAAAAGCAGTATGATCAAAGGGATGATTTTTTTTTGCAATAGCAAACCAAGATTTAAATTTTTTAAATGGATCCATGATTTCTTTTTTTTTTAAAATATAATATAACAAAGCATAATTACTAGTAGCATTGCTAAATTAAATAAAGGGTTTTTTTTATGGATTCAATTTTAAATTTAAAAGGTAAAAGAGGCATTATCATAGGTATTGCAAATGATAAATCAATTGCTTGGGGCATTGCAGAAAAAATCTCGATGTGTGGAGCAGATCTTGCATTTTCTTATGTAAATGATTCTATCAAAAAAAGGGTTGAGCCTTTAGCTGAAAAATGTAATTCAAAAATGGTTTTTGAATGTGATGTTTTGTCAGATAAAAGTATTGATAGCTTTTTCAAAAAAATATCTAATACTTGGAATAATGTAGACTTTCTTGTTCATTGTGTTGCTTTTTCTGATAAGAATGAACTCAAAGGTGAATATCTTAATACAAGTAGAGAGAATTTTCTAAACACACTTGCTGTTTCGTGTTATTCATTAACTGCATTAACTCAAAGGGTTCAACCTCTGATGTCCGATGGTGGAAAAATTTTAACACTATCCTATCTTGGAGCAGAGAGAGTTATGCCTCATTATAACGTGATGGGAATCGCTAAATCTGCTTTGGAAACAAGTGTAAAATATCTAGCATGTGATTTGGGTAAAAAAAATATAAGAATCAATGCAATTTCTGCTGGTCCAATAAAAACACTTGCTGCATCAGGTATTTCTGATTTTAGATATATTTTAAAATGGAATGAATATAATGCTCCTTTAAAAAGAAGCACTAATATAGATGAGGTTGGAAGAAACTCGATTTATCTTTTATCAGATTTGTCATCAGGAGTTACTGGTGAAGTTATTCATGTTGATTGTGGATATCATGTCGTTGGAATGAAAGCAGTCGATGCTCCTGATATTTCGGTGGTTTAAATGACTGGAAGTAGTTTTGGAAAATTATTTAAAGTTTCAACTTGGGGAGAAAGTCATGGATATTCTCTTGGTTGTGTTATTGAAGGTGTTCCTCCTAACATTGAGATAGATAATGAATATATTCAAAAATTTTTAGATAAAAGAAAGCCCGGCCAATCAAGATTTACAACACAAAGAAAAGAGGATGATAAAGTGCAAATACTCTCTGGGGTTTTTGAAGGTAAAACCACAGGAACTCCAATTTCACTTCTTATTAAGAATACAGATCAAAAGTCAAAAGATTATTCAAAAATAAAAGACAAATTTAGACCCGGACACGCTGATTATACATATCAGGTAAAATATGGAATAAGAGATTTTAGGGGTGGTGGAAGAGCTTCGGCTCGNGAAACTGCAATGAGAGTTGCAGCTGGGGCTATTGCTAGAAAAATTCTTGGTGAAAAAGTTAAAATTAGAGGTGCGTTGATTCAATTAGGNAAAAAAAAAATTAATTTTGAAAATTGGAAATGGAATGAGATTGGTAAAAATGACTTTTTCTGTCCAGATAAAAACTCCATAAAAAAATGGGAGAAATATCTGCTTAAAATTAGAAAGGATGGTTCATCCGTCGGAGCAGTGATNCAAATTACAGTTCAAAATGTTCCNGNNGGACTCGGGGAACCTGTTTTTGATAANGTAGATGCATTAATAGCNCAAGGAATTATGAGTATTCCAGCCGTAAAAGGAATTGAAATNGGAANAGGTTTTGAATCTGCTGAACTTCAGGGAGAAGAAAATGCTGATGAAATTGAAATAAAAAAAAATAAGGTAAATTTTNTATCCAATAATTCTGGAGGAACGTTAGGTGGAATTACTTCTGGTCAAGATATTGTTGTAAGATTTGTAGTAAAGCCGACTAGTTCAATTTTAATTGAAAAAAATACTATCAACAAACAAGGGAAAAACACCAAAATCAAGACAACTGGAAGACATGACCCGTGTGTGGGTATCAGAGCTGTCCCAATTGGTGAAGCTATGGTTGCAATTGTGTTGGCCGATCTTATGCTTTTAAATAAGACNTACAAATAAATTTAATTTGCTATGTAAATAAAAAATTCTTTATTTCCTTTTTGTCCTTTAATTGGACTATCAAATACATTTACAATCTTTGGTTTAAATTCTTTTACAAACCAATTTTTTATATTTTCGCAAATTTGTGAATGTAATTCTGGATCTTTAATAATTCCTCCTTTACCAATAAGATTTTTTTCTACTTCAAATTGCGGTTTGATTAGTGACAAGATCTCAAATTTTCTTTTCAATAGAGAAAAAACAGGTTTAATCACTTTCTTAAGAGATATAAAACTTACATCGCAAACAACTAAGTCAATCTTTTCAGAAATTATTTTTTCGTCTAAATATCTAGCGTTTGTTTTTTCAAACAATTTTACCCTTTCACAATTTCTAAGTTTCCAATCAAATTGACCGTATCCAACATCAACGGCATAAACTTTTTTTGCATGGTTTTTTAATAATACTTCAGTAAAACCTCCTGTAGAACAACCAANATCCAGGCAGGTTTTATTTCGAACAAAAATTTTACATTTCTTTAAAGCAGAGTTTAATTTAATACCTCCTCTGGATACCCACTCATTAGTTTTTTTTATTTTTAAAACATTATTAGTTTTNACAAAACATCCAGCTTTGGAAATTTTTATTTCATCAATAAATACTTTTCCTGATAAAATTAAAGCTAGAGCATTTTGTCTTGTTTTCACAATTTTTAACTCAACTAAAACTTTATCTATCCTGTTTTTATTTAAATTTTCAGGAATTATTTTTGAAATAAACATTTTTAATTGTTTCTAGAAATTATAAAATCAGTCAAGTTTTTTAACCTTTGAGCCTGTTGACCATAAGGTTCAAGNAACTTAATTGCGTCGGATATTAGTTTTTCGGAATATTGTTTTGCCTGGCTTTTTCCTAAAAGCGAAATAATTGTTTCTTTACCTCTTTCTAAATCTTTGTTTATTTTTTTCCCAACATCAATTTCATCTCCTTCAACATCTAATAAATCATCTTTTATTTGAAAAGCTAATCCCAAATTTTGAGAAAATTTTGAGAATTTTTTAATTTTTTTTTGTTGGGAACTCAAATAACAACTAGCTATACAAGAAAATCTGAATAATTCACCTGTTTTTAATTTTTGAAGTTCTAATATTTCATCAATATTTAATTTTTTTTTTTCAGCAACTAAGTCAAGCATTTGACCTTTAACCATTCCTGACATTCCTGAAGATTTAGCAAGTTCTTTAATTAGCATACACCTAACCTCAGCAGATGGGTGTGTTTTTTTATCAGAAATAATTTCAAAAGCTAAAGATTGCANAGCATCNCCGACAAGTATTGCTGTAGCATCATCAAACATCTTATGACATGTTTTATGCCCTCTTCTCAAATCATCATTATCCATTGCAGGGAGATCATCATGAACTAAAGAGTAGCAGTGAATNAATTCTATACTTATCGCAGTTCTTAATGAGTATGATTTTTTTACACCTAAAAGATTAGCTATTTCAATTAAAAAAATAGGGCGTAATCTTTTTCCTCCCACACCAATAACGTAACTCATTGCATCATAAAGTCTGTTAGAAAAATACTTTTTTTTTGGAATNAAACTCTTTAAATGTTTGTCAAACTTAGATGAAAATTCAGCTAAAAANTTTTTNATATTAGAAAAATCATTTTTTTCCATTTTTTATTTATTTTTTTCTATGACTTTTTGAATTTTTAGTTCTGCATTCTTCAATTTTTCTTCACAATGATTTTTTAGAAGCAAGCCTTGTTCATAGAGCTCTATAGACTCATCAAGACTTATTTCACCTTTTTCTAAAAGCTCAATCGTTTCATTGAGTTTTTTAAAAGATTCTTCGAAGGATAGTTCATCAATTTTTTTCATTGGATACCTAATTTTGCTTTTTTATTTCTATATAAAGATAATACTCTAGTTTTTTTTTATTTAAAATCTTGATGTTAATATTTTTACAAAGTTCTTCGATATCATTTTCAGCTTTTGGGTCATCAGTTTTGATTTCAATTATATCATTATTATTGATTTCCTTGATTTTTTTTGAAATTTTGAGTACAGGAATCGGGCATTTTTTTCCTAGAAGATTTAACTTATGAACTTTTGGTGACATATTGTTTATTTTTATGTAAATTATTACTATATATATATAAGTTAATATTAACCATAGAAACAGTTAACAATATGAAAAAAATTATCAGTAAGTCATTGATTTTATTTTTTATGTTCTTCAGNAGTACTTTTTCTGAAGAATTAACCAAAGTTAAAGTTGGCTCACTACAATATGGTAGTGTTAACTGGGAACTTAAGCTTATTAAAGAATTAGAATTAGATAAAAAATATGGTTTTGAATTAGAAATAATTGAACTTGCAAGTAAAAATGCCTCTGCAGTTGCACTTCAAGGAAAAGCAGTTGATTTAATTGTTACTGATTGGTTTTGGGTATCAAGACAAAGAAGCGAAGGAAGATTGTTTTCATTTGTACCTCACTCAATGGCTGCAGGAGGGTTAATTGTTACAAAGGATTCTAAAATTATAAATGATATGGATCTTGAGGGAAAAAAAATTGGCGTAGCCGGAGGTCAAGTTGATAAAGGTTGGTTGATTTATAGAGCATATTTTCAAAAGAAATATGGGAAAGATCTTGTGAAACTTTCAAAACCAATTTTTGGTGCCCCTCCACTGCTCAATAAAAAAATTAAGCAAAAAAGTTTTGATGCGATCTTAACTTATTGGCCATATCAAGCTGAATTAATTGGTGANAAAGATTTTTTNAAAATTATNAATATTACTGATGTTATATCAGAGTTAGGTGTTCCCAGCGGAGTTCCAGTAATAGGTTGGGTGTTTCATGAAAATTGGGGAAATGAGAAATTAGGTATACTTAANAAATTTTTNCAATCNTCAAAAGAGGCTAAACAANTAATGTTGGAATCTGACGCTATTTGGGAGAAAGTTAGACCATTTATGCANGCCGATAATGATACNCTTTTTGTTAATTTAAGGGATGCGTATAGAGAAGGTATTCCTAAAAACGATTTCTCTCAATCTCAATTAAATGGTTCTAGAAAATTATATTCCATACTTGCAAAAATTGGAGGTAAAGAATTAGTTGGTAAAGCTAAGGAATTATCATCTGGAACATTTTGGATAAAATAGTTCATGAAAGTTTTAAATTCTAATGCAATCATAAGATTAGCCTCCATAATTTTGTTCTTCTTTATATGGCAAATGTCGAGCAATTTAGTAAATGTTGATCTTTTACCAAGTCCAAAAAATGTTTTAATTAAATTAAACGAAGAGGCACTTAACAATGAATTATTTTTTCATACTCTAATTACTTTAAAAAGAGTGTTTTTATCGTTTTTAATTGCAATGTTTATCGGCACTTTTTTCGGAATATATATGGGAAGAAATTCTAAAGCTAATNCTTTTTTGGATGATTGGTTAGTCTTAGGCTTAAATGTTCCTGCATTAGTAATTATAATTTTGTGTTACGTCTGGTTTGGTTTAAATGAATTAGCTGCTATTCTAGCTGTTTCACTCAACAAGATTCCCATGGTAGCAGTCATAATGAGAGAGGGCGCTAGATCAGTTGAAAAGGATTTTCTTGAAGTAGCAAAATTTTACAAAGTTCCGAAAAGAAGATTGTTCTTTAAAATTTTTCTGCCACAACTTTATCCATATTTACTTTCATCTGCAAGATCAGGATTATCACTAATTTGGAAAATTGTTCTAGTTGTAGAATTGTTAGGCAGAAGTAATGGAGTTGGTTTTAAATTGTATGGTTTTTTTCAGTTCTTTGACATTTCTGGGATATTAGCATATACCCTAACATTTGTACTGTTAATAATTTTTGTTGAATTTTTAATTGTGCGACCATTTGAGANAAGAATTTCAATTTGGAAATAAAATGGCTTTTTCTATTAAAATTAAAAAAAAAATTTATAAGAATAAACATGATCTCAAAGAGACTACAGCTCTAAAAAATATTGACATCAAAGTTAAAACTAATGAATTTGTATGTATTGTAGGACCATCAGGATGTGGAAAAACCACTTTAATGAATATTATTGGTGGTTTAATTAATGCTGAAGATCAAGAACTTATATTAAATAAAAAAAAATTAAACTCTAATTTTAATTTTGGTTACGTNTTTCAAACTTCTAGGCTACTTCCATGGCTTACTTTAAAAGAAAATATAAAGCTTGTATGCCCAGATCAAGGTGACGCTGAAGATAAGAAGATTCATAAACTTTTAGAAAGTTTTGAATTAGATGACTTTTCCAATTCCTTCCCAAATACAATATCAGGTGGGATGAGAAGAAAAGTTTCACTGGCAAGAGCTTTTGTAAACAACCCAGAGATTCTTTTGATGGATGAACCTTTTATTTCTCTTGATCAACCAACGTCTGAATCTCTTTACAAAGTACTTGTAGAACATTGGCAAAAAAATCCGACAACTATTATTTTAATAACTCATAATTTAAAAGAAGCAATTCTTCTTGGTGACAGGATACTTTTTTTCTCTAAAAGGCCAGGAACAGTTGTTTATGATTATAAAGTAAAAAGTAAAAGAAAGACTATGAAAATTGATAGCATCAGTATAGAAAAAGAATATAATTTACTTAAAAATAAGTTCCCAATGATTTTAAAGGGGTTAATTTAACAAATATTTATATTTGGAGTATAAATGGAAATTTTATTCGATTATTTTGATAAAGGCGGTTTGATTTTTTTAATTTTACTTTTTTTTTCTGTAATTGCTCTAACCATTATCCTCTATAAATCTTTTGAAGTTTTTTTTTTTTTAAAAATTAATCTCAATAAATTTAACGATGACATAGATAATTCTAGTAACTTTGAGGACTTAAGGTCGAGAATTGAATATTATAGTTCTAGTGGATCTAAGAACTTTATGTTAAGCCTTATTAATTTTTTAAAAAAAAATTCCCAAAAATCTATAGATAAAAATGAAGAACTAAACTTTTTCATTTTAAAAGAATTTAAAAAGAGTGAGAAATTTCTTCCATCATTAGAAATAATCGCACAAGTTAGTCCTTTAATTGGGCTATTGGGTACTGTAATTGGAATGATAGATTCTTTTAATGAACTTGAACTTGGGGGAAGTTTAGTAGACCCATCAATTTTAGCAGGTGGGATATGGACAGCTTTATTAACTACAGCTATGGGATTGGTCGTAGCAATTCCGTCTTTAATAAGTCATTATTTTTTAGAAAAAAAAGTTTTAGATGTTCAAACTGAGACTGAATCAATTTTATTAAAAATCCATAGATTAAATTAAAAAACTAATGCTTGTAAAACCAGAAAAAAAAAATCCTAGAATAAATATTGTACCCCTTATAGACATAATTTTTTTAATGCTTGTTTTTTTTATGTTGGCTACAAATTTTGATAAAAGTAAACAAATAGATTTTTCTATAGACAAAAGATTAGGTGTTAGCAATCAAGATGAAAAAATTCTTTTTATAAAAGTTAAGAATAATAACTTTCGTATTAATGATGAACAAATAAAAAAAAAAAATTTTGAATCTAAAGTATTGAATTTTTTTGGTAAAAAAAAATTCGATAGAGTATTGATTTTGAATGACACCAACTCAACCATAGAAACTTTGATTTTTGCAATTGATGTTTTAAAAAAAAATAATGTATCTAACGTGAGTTTTTCAAATGATATTGAAAGATAAAAAGAGGAAACACATAAGTGATTCTATAAATCTTATTCCAATGATAAATATAGTTTTTTTATTGTTAATCTTTTTTCTTCTAACTGGAGTTATTTCAAAAAAAGAACCTATAAAAATTACTA
The DNA here is from genome assembly GCA_002715305.1 of Rickettsiales bacterium. GTDB lineage: Bacteria > Pseudomonadota > Alphaproteobacteria > Methylaequorales > Methylaequoraceae. The sequence continues at coordinate 10,414 of PAYV01000009.1, forward strand.
AACCATTTTCCTTGCATGGATTGCAAAATGAATCACAAGTGCAAGATTTATCATTTACAATTTTAGGAAATCAAATATTTTATAATGGAAAAAAAATAACAGCGGAAGATTTTGAGGAATTAGCACACTCAAAGCAAAGGATTATTTTAAACATAGATAAAAATGTTAAAATATTGGATTTTAACAAAATTATAAAAATATTAAAAAAAAAAGAAATAAAAAGAATTTTTGTTAAGGTTTCTGAAAAAGAAAAATAAAATGTATAAAAATAATTTTATCTTTTTTGCATTTTCTATTTCAATACTTACTCATATTTTAGTATTTTACGGTCTTAACATTGAAAATGATAAATCAATAAAAGAAGTTGTTGTTCTTGATTTGGGTGCTTTTCAAGAATCGTATCAGCCAATTGAAAAAAAAAAAATTGTTGAGAAAAATAAACCAGAACTAGCCCCACCCAAAAAACAAAAAAAAATCATAAAACCTGAAATAAAAAAAGAGCTTAAAGAAGAGCTGGTTAAAGAAGAGACAATTCCAATTCAGAAGCTAAAAGACATTCAGTTTCCTGAAAAAAAAATTAAAAAAAAAAATGAAATCACAGAAAAATCTTCTAATAAATTTCCAGATAACCAAAAAGAAATTAAGACATCAACTCCTCAACAAATAGCAAAAAAAAAGCAAGCACCTTTAAATAAAAAAATATTAGTAAACAAAGAAATGACAAATTTTTTAAATTTAATTTCTAAAGAAATAAATATTTTGGCTCACAAATCTTATCCAAAACAGTCAATAAGAAAAGGAGAGCAAGGTACTATAATTTCTATTATAACATTGAATGGTAAAGGAGATCTCCTTAAACTTGAATTTGCAAATAAAAGACCACTTAGATTGCACAAAGCAACTGAAAAAATTTTACTTAAATACAACTTTCCAAAACCACCCAACATTCTTTTAGACAATAATTTGAAGTTAAAAATTAAAATTCCTGTAAATTTTATACTAAGGTAATGTTGCATTAATACAACATTCAGTCAAATTTTTGATCAATTTGCTGATTATTATAGGCAAATACCCTTTTTATAGTAATATGAATAAACTTTTATATTAATTAAAGGAAGGAAATATATGAAAATTTCAAAAAAAATAGCCTTAGCTGCTATTCCTGCCGTAATGGCTCTTTCTGCTACTTCTGTTGACTCAAAAGTTCTTCTTATGAGTGACAAAGGTTGGGAAGTTTCATTTGACGGTGCAGCTAACGCATTCTACAACTTTACCTCAGTAGGTAACGTTGATGATACTATTGGTACTGCAATGACTACCAAGAACTTAAATGGTGTTGGTGTTATTGAAGGGGCTGGTGGTCTGAACAGTGGTGATAATGGTGCTGATACATCATCTATCTCTGTTGGTTTATTACCAAATGTTTGGGGTTTTACTGTTAAAGCTCCTACTTCAAACGGTTTAGACGTTTCNGGACGTTTAGGTCTATACACACACATGAACGCAACAGGTTCATCTGCTAATGGAAATACAATTAACATTCGTGAAACTTCACTTACTGTGTCAGGATCATTTGGTTCTGTTCTAATGGGAAGAAGTTTAGGTATTCACCAATCTAACGCAATTTTAAATGACGTTACATTATTTGGTGTTGGTACTTANGCAGGTAACATTACGGATACTACTCTAGGTAGAATTGGAACTGGTTATGTATATGCTGATTGGTATCCACAGATTACTTGGACTACTCCTGGAATTGGCCCAATTGCTGCAAAAATTGGTTTATTACAGGCTACTCCAGTTATTTCTGATACTGCNAATCATGATGCAACAGATACTACTGCACCAAGAGTTGAACTTCAGTTGGACTATAATTTTGAATTAGGTGGTCTAGGTGGTCACTTATGGTTAGATGGTTCTTACCAAAATCTTGGAAGAGATCAAACAGCTACTTCAAATTATAAAGGTACTGTAGGTGATGTTGGTGATTATGTAGACTCTGTTGATATAGGCGCTGGTGGATTCGGTGGTAAACTTACTTTCGAAGGTTTATCATTTGTTTTCTCTGGTTTCTATAACAAAGGTTTAGGTATCCAATTCCAAGGTAATACTGGTGGAGCTACTTCATCTGGTTCTTTGGATGAAAGAGGAAAACCAAGAAACTTCTATGGTGGTTATTTACAAGCTGCTTATGACTTCGGGCAAGGAACTAATGTTTCTTATTCTTATGGTCAAAACGTTGCTGTAAAAACTGGTCATGATGAGCACATGGCTGCAATTGATACAAATGCAAGATTGAGTTATCAAGAGCACCACAATGGAATGATTTGGCATAATGTTACTGACGACTTCAGATTAATACTTGAAGGTAGTCACACTGAAATGCACTGGATGTATGCCGGATCTCAAGAAGCTGTTAACGTATCTGTTGGTGCGTTCTTTTTCTGGTAGATCTTTCGTCTACAATCATTTATAAAGAAAGGGAGATGTTTATAACATCTCCTTTTTTTTTGTTATGAGAAAAATTTACAATTTATTTTGGGTTTTGTTACTTGTAAGTTGCTCTTCCATTGAGAGTATATTGACTGATGACGACATTTTATATCTCAGTGGATATGAGAATGTTAAAATAGTCCCTCAAGATACAAAATCAACNGGCTTAAATATACATCCTATTAANGTACCTTCTCAAAAGATTGAGGGTGGACTTAGACTGCTATTGGTAAAATTTGGAAGAAAAACAATACCACTTTTTCCTGATGAAAAACTCGAGGTTATCTGCGAGTCAATAGAAAAGGCTTTCTTGAGGGTCCAAAAAGATGAGGATATAGTTTTTACTATAGAAAGTTGGTACACATCCGATTCAAGATTTAAAGATAATAGAGTCGTGTCAGGAAGAATATTTTATAACAAAGATGGTTTAAATGTAATCTTCGGTTCTATTTTAAGAAAAGGGGCTCAGTCAACAACTGACCCAATGTTAGTTTCAAGAAATCCTGACCTAAGAAAAAATCCTTATGTTCCTGGTTCTAGATTATTAAGTGTAAGAAACCCTTATCCTTTGGCAGCACCTCCAGCATCTGGAGTTTTAAGACCACAAGCTGCAAAAGGAAGAAAAGACTGGATCGTTCTTACAAGCAAATCATTAATGAGAAGACCAAATTTAACTGAGCAACAGAAACAAAGTGCATACTCATCAAACATAGAGGTCCAAGATTTAAGAAATGAACTGCAAAGTCTTAGGCAAGAACTTAGAATGATGAAACAACCAAATCAGGCAAGATATTATAATCCATATAATAATTATCAAAACAGACAACCTTATAATGGAAACCAACAGAACTACNGATATAATGGTTATCCAAATCAACCATATCAAAATCCTTATTATCCCAATACAGGAAATATAAATAATCAACAAAATACATCTATCACCCTCAAATCTCTTGAAAATATGAGATCAAGAGGCCTTATCAGTGAAGAAAATTATTTAAAAAAATTGAAAGAATTAGGGTTTTAGATCTAAAATTCGAATTCTATATTCCATAAAATTGAGTTATCTGCTGATGCATCTGTAATTCCGTAAAGCCATGCAACAGCAAATTCAAATTCAAATTCCTTTAACTCAATTTCTTTTTCAATTTGAAGACCGTATTGATGACTTTGTTCACCAAAAACATTAAAATCACTTATCTCGCCCATTTCAGAAAATCCAATAAAACCAAATGATAAGTCGTAGGGAAGTACATCATCAAATATAAGATAATTACTAAAAGCAAATTCTGTTGATTTAGATACATTTTTACCAACTTGTTTTTCAAAAATAAAATTGGTAATCAGTTTGAATGAATATAAGGAAATCTCATTTAAATATTTATATTCAATTTCGTCAGCCTCATCTTTTTCTGAAACAAAATTATATGAAAAATATAATGCACCTGCAAAATTATTAAAATCAAAAACCTGAAGTTGGTTTTGAAATTCAGTTTTTTCCCAATCTAATGTAGTTTCACTTTTATCTGAAACATGAAATTCCAACTCACTTTGCCAGAAGTTTGTCCAGGAATATTCTGTTTCAAATACATGATGATGAGATTTATTTTTTTCAGTTGTATCATCAACATTAAAATGTCCTCTCCACTCTAATGACTGCCTACCCTCTTCAACTCTTGGAGAATAAATTTTGTGATGTCCTAAAAGTTCAAAACTAAATAAGATAATAACTAGTAAAGCTAAAATTTTCATATTTCTAACTATCAAGAAGATCTTCATTAAGAATAGTCATATGAAATTGATAGGCAATTTCACCATCATCCTTTTCTAAATATANCAAGCCCAAAAATTCATTATCTAAATAAACCTCACAAGAATCATCTATGGATTTTCTAGCTTTTAAATTAAATTCCTTTGTTTTAAATTTTCTATTTAAATAAAATTGAAGTTGTTTAATTTCAAAATCTTTCATAATTATTAATTTTGGATTTATGATTTCTAATTTATATAATGTATCAGGATTATAATGAAGAATAAAAGAAAAATAATAATTCTAACTACATTAGGTATCATACCCTTTTATAGTGAAAACTTATTTTTTTTTTTTAAATTATAAAGATGATTTTAACCATTTGTTAGAGGAATTGTCTCTTCTCTATGGAGCACTTATAGTTTCATTTTTATCTGGAATGCAATGGCAAAGAATAGTTCAGACTAATAATGATTTTAAATTCTTACTATTACCAATGTTACCTCTACTTTCAGTTTGGTTATATATATCTTTTTTTTTAAATTTTTATAAAGAATTATTGATTATAATATGTTTAATTTTCTCATTATTTATAGACTATAAATTAATAAATAAAAATTTACAAAATTGGTATTTGAATTTAAGAGTCTTTGCAACATTTATGGCTGTTTTATCTTATTTTATATAAATTTTTCTTAGTAAAAACAATTGTTTAGTCAATATTTTAATTTTTTTCTTGAATTAAGAATTTTTTAGTCCATCCTATAAAGTTATAAGATATGGGGAGGTTTTTTGGGCATAGCATATGTCCTGAAATCTACTTGTATTATTGTTAATATTTCTAAAGTCTTCATTTAGTCTTTAGAACATAATGTAACTAATATACGAAAGGATATATAGCTATGGAATATATGCTAAAACCCGATGACTTGGTAGGAGTTACTTTTTGGATCATTTCTGTTGCAATGATCGCTTCTACTGCATTTCTCTTCCTGGAAGGAAATAGTGTATCAAAACATTGGTCTACTTCTGTAAGAGTTGCAGGGCTTGTAACACTAATTGCAGCTGTGCATTACTATTACATGAGACATGTTTGGATTACCACGGGAGAGAATCCCAATGTCTACAGATATATCGACTGGTTGCTAACAGTACCACTACAAATGGTTGAGTTTTACTTGATTCTAGCCGCTGTTGGTGCCGCAACTGCTGGTATGTTCTGGAGACTATTAATCGGAACATTGATAATGTTAACAGCTGGTTATCTTGGTGAAGCCGGTTCAATTAATGCAACTGTTGGCTTTATCGTAGGAATGGCCGGTTGGATTTACATTTTATATGAAGTTTTTGCAGGTGAAGCTGCGCAAGCTAGTGCATCAAGCAACTCAGAAGCGCAAAAATCAGCTTTTAATGCAATGAAGTGGATTGTATCCGTAGGATGGTCTATTTATCCAATAGGATACTTCTTAGGCTATCTTGCTGGTGGAACTGATAACAATACCTTAAATATGGTTTATAACCTTGCTGATTTTATTAACAAAATCGCGTTTGGTCTTGTTATTTGGGCTGCTGCTAAGTCTGAGTCAGCAAAAGCTTAATTCTTTTGATGACTTTATAATTTCAATTAAAGGGAAACATCGCTTGGTGTTTCCCTTTTTTTGTAAGTGCTTGAAATGCGAAAAAACACTACTACAAAAAATTCAAGGAATAATATCAGCTTTCTTAGATCGTCTGATAATTGGAATTCTCTTTATGATTTTAATAAAAACATAGATACAAACTTCTTTGAAAAAAATAAATTCTTAAAAGATTTAAAAAAAGTTGAAAGCCTTATGGTTTCAATGGTTTGTGATGATTCTTGGATGGGACATTGTGCTAAATATCATTTACAATCTGGTGGAAAGAGATTTAGAGCTATTTTAGCACTCCTAGCTGCAAAAATTTTTGGTTTAAACAAACAATCTTCGATAAATGTCGCTGTTTGTTGCGAATTCATTCATAATGCCTCTCTTATTCATGATGATCTTCAAGATAGAGACCTTTTAAGAAGAGGACAACCAACAATTTGGAGTAGATTTGGGGATCATTCAGCAATTAATCTTGGGGACTATTTTATTTCAGCTTCATTTGAAGCTATCACTAAGTGTCAGGTTGATCCAGAATATAAATGTTTGGCAGTTGAGGAACTAAGCAATATAATCAAGCAAACAGTTAAAGGTCAATCTAATGAAATATTAGGTCGTTCAGACTTTCACTCAAAAATGCACGATTATGAGTCCAC
>PAYV01000010.1 GCA_002715305.1 Rickettsiales bacterium
CTTAGAGTAGGATTCTCAAAAAAAATTTTAGAACTTTCTGAAAAAGTATCCTTTAAAAAACCTAATTTGCATGAGAACCTTACTCACATACCGTTCGTTACAATTGATGGTGATGATAGCAAAGATTTTGACGATGCTGTTTGGGCCGAAGAAAAAAAAGATTTAATAAAAATTATGGTTGCTATAGCAGATGTGAGTTTTTTTATAGATGAGGATAGTCCAATTGATTTAGAAGCAAGGAAAAGAGGAAATTCATTTTATTTCCCAGACAGAGTATTACCTATGTTTCCAAAAAATATTTCTAACAATATTTGCTCATTAGTTCCTCAAAAAGAAAGGGCATGTGTTGTAATTCAAATTGATCTTTTTAAAAATGGTAAAATAAAAAACTATAAAATTAAAAGAGCTATTATCAAATCTCATGCAAGACTTACCTATAAAGAGGTTGATAAAATTTTTACAAATGAAAAAAATAAGTTTTATCTGCTAATAAAGAATTTATTTAGAACTTACAAAGTTCTTAGAGAAAAATCATCAACTCGAGGAAAAATAAATTTCAATTCAGATGAATTTTCAATAGAGTTTCAAGAAAATCAGAATTTTATTTTCAAAAAAAAAGAGAATCTTCATTCATACAAAGTAATAGAAGAATTAATGATTTTAGCAAATAATATAGTTGCAGAGATTTTTATAAAAGAAAAAAAAAATACAATCTTTAGAAACCACGAAAAACCATCAAAAGAAAAGATTATAGAATTAAAAAAAACTTTAAATGATCATAAATTTAAAGCCTTATCTTTTTTTTCTCAAAGTGATTTTAACAACGCATTAGAAATTTCAAGAAAAAAAGGATTTGATTTTATAAATAATATTTTATTAAAATCTCAATCAAAAGCATTTTATGAAAAAAAAAATAAGGGACATTTTGGATTAGCACTTAAAAATTATACACATTTCACTTCACCAATTAGAAGGTATTCTGATTTGATTGTTCATAGGGACTTATTGGATATACTATTTAAAAAAAAGAAAAGAATTTTTTCTGATATTTCAGAACATTTAACACTTCAAGAAAAAAAAGCTGACTTTATAGAAAGAAATATTATTGAAAGAGCTTGCAGTATCTATTTAAAAAAAATTAAAAAAAGAATATTTGTTGGGATTATTGATGGGATAGAAAGTTTTGGAATTTTTATTAAATGCATTGATTACCCATTTTCAGCATTAGCAAGGGTTAGACTATTTTCAGAATTTAATTTTAAAAAAAAAAATATAGAAAATCAAAAATATGAAATTGGACAGTTAGTTGAATTTAAAATAAAAAGAAATAATATTTATAACGGTAAGATACTTGCCGAAAAGGTTTGTATCATTGAGAAATATGAAAGATACAAAAATTAAATCTTTAAAGAGAGGTTTTTTTAAAAGATGCCCAAATTGTGGACAGGCTCCATTATTTTTAAATTATGTAAAAACTTTTAAAAAGTGTAAAAAATGCGGTATTGATTTTTCAAAATATAAATCTGATGATGGTCCAGCATATTGTACAATTTTTATAGTTGGTCATATTGTGATTCCTGTAATATTACTTTCAGAAAAAAACTATAGTCCTCCAATCATTTTACAAATGTTTATCTGGCCGATAATAACAATCTTATTAACACTATGGTTATTACCAAGAGTAAAAGGTGCATTTATTGCTTTACAAATTTTTGTAAAAGACAAAATTTGAAATACTTGACAGATAAAATTTATTTTATATAAATCTAGTTATGGCAAAAAGTAATACTATACAAATCAAATTGGTGAGCACAGCAGATACAGGGTTTTTTTATGTAAAAGATAAAAATCCTAAGTCTAAACCTGACAAATTAGAATTAAAAAAGTATGACCCTAAGGTAAGAAAACACGTAATCTTTAAAGAACAAAAAATAAAATAACTACCTACTCTTCTTTTTTTATTTTTATTCCTAATTCTTTTAAATGTTGTTCAGAAACAGTACCGGGTGAATTTAGCATTACATCTTCAGCTTGTTGGTTCATTGGAAAGGCTGTAACCTCTCTTATATTATCTTCATCCGCAAGTAACATTACTATTCTATCAATCCCTGGTGCGGAACCACCATGAGGTGGTGCCCCAAATTTAAAAGAATTAAAAAGCGATCCAAATCTCGAGATAACATCTTTTTCAGAATAACCTGCAATCTTAAAAGCTTTAAGCATAATGTCTGTTTTATGATTCCTTATTGCTCCAGAGGAAAGTTCAATTCCGTTACAAACAATGTCAAATTGCCATGCAAGAATGTCTAAAGGATCCTTATTATTCAAAGAATCCATCCCTCCTTGAGGCATAGAAAAAGGATTATGTGAAAAATCTATTTTTTGTGAATTACTATTTATTTCAAACATTGGATAATCAACAATCCAAGAAAATTCAAAAATATTTTGTTTTAATAAATCTAGTTCCTCACAAATTTTATTTCTTACTATTGAAGAAAACTTTGATGCTTTTTCTAAATCATCACTAATAAAAAAAATTGAATCACCTTCTTTAATCTCAAAAGTTGATTTTAGATTTTCTAAATTTTCATCTTTTAGGTTATTAGCAATAGGTCCCTGAAATTTGTTTTGTTCATATATGATATACCCCAAACCTTTTTGACCATTGTCTTTTGCCCAATTATTAAGTTTATCAAACCAACTTCTTGGTTTTTTTGAAGAATTTGGTGCTTTTATACCTTTAACGACAAATCCTTTATTAATATTGTTTTCAAAAATTTTGAAACCAGAATTTCTAAAACATTCAGTTGCATCATCAATTTCTAAAGGATTTCTAAGGTCGGGTTTATCGGTTCCATATTTTTCAATTGATTCTAGATATTTTATTCTTTTAAAAGGTGGTTTTGAAACCTCTTTATTAGAAAATTCAGAGAAAATCTCAAAAAGTACTGGTTCTATAGTATTAAAAATCTCATCTTGTGTAACAAATGCCATTTCAAAATCTAATTGATAAAATTCTCCTGGAGACCTATCTGCTCGAGCATCTTCATCTCTAAAACATGGAGCAATTTGAAAATATTTATCAAAATTTGATACCATTAAAAGTTGTTTGAAGATTTGAGGTGCTTGAGGTAAAGCATAAAACTTTCCATTGTGAAGTCTACTAGGAACTAAGAAGTCTCTAGCACCCTCTGGAGATGAGGTTGTGAGAATAGGTGTTTGAATTTCAATAAACCCCTTTTCTACCATTTTATCTCTTAAACTTTTAATAACTTTTGATCTTAATATTATATTTTGNTGAATTTTTTGTTTTCTNANNTCTANAAATCTNTNTTTAAGTCTTAATTCTTCAGGTGCNTCATCTTCAACAGCNACTTGNAAAGGAATTTGCTGAGATTCATTTAAAANNTCAACCTGATCNACTATTACNTCAATTTCNCCNGTAGANATATTTTTATTTTTTGTTTCATCAGANCTTANNACNACTTCNCCGNNTAATTTNATNACACTCTCTAATTTNATAGANTCAATTAANGAAAAATATTTATTATCTGAATTAAANACACATTGNGTNANACCATNNTCATCTCTNANATCAATAAATAAAAGNCCNCCATGATCTCTTNTNTTATTAATCCANCCNGANAAAGTTACNTTNGANCCTTTGTNNGANATNTTTANTTCACCACATGTATGNGATCTNTAANAAGTCATANAATTTGTATANTTTTTTTAAAATGATANATTTTACNAGTGTTAATTTTAAANAATGGTCAATTAAAACAATTTTACCAAAAAAGTCAAAAAGATAAAATAATTGCAATAGANACNGAATTTCATAGGNTAAATACTTATNATCCAAAACTTTGTTTAATACAAATTTCAAATTTAAGCCAATCAATTATCCTTGATCCAATAGACTTTCAATTAGATTATGAGTTAATAGAGAAAATAATCTACAACGAAAAAATCAAAAAAATATTTCATTCAGGAAGTCAGGATATAGAAATACTCTTCAATTTATTTGGTAGAATACCCAAAAATATACAGGACACACAAATTTGTTTAATGCCTCTAGGATATGACAATTCTGCAAGTTATGCGAAAGCTTGTATGGATTTTTTAAAAATTAGAATTTCTAAGGAAAATCAATTTATAGATTGGAGAGTTCGTCCATTATCTAAAGATAAAATTGAATATGCAATTAATGATGTTAAATTTCTTATACCACTTTATAGAAAAATTATGTCAAATTTAAAAAAATTAAATAGAGTATCATGGATTGAAAATATGCATGAAAAAATTTTTGATAAAAATAATTTTAAAAAAAAGGCAGAGAAAGCATGGGAAAAAATAAAGTTTAATCCAAAGAATGAATACGAATTAGAAATTCTAAAAAAACTTTCTTTTATAAGGGAATCATTTGCAATTAAAAGAAATAAGCCACCAAAAAGATGTTTTGATAATAAAGTTTTAATTAAGTTATGTAAATTTCAGTTAAAATTAAAAGAAAGACAAAACGCATTAAAAAGTATTAAGTGCTCAGAACTTGAGATAGCAGTAAAGAAATGTTTAAACCAACCGTTTGCCAATGAAAAATCAAAACTGTTTGAGGAAAAATTATCTTTAAAAAAAAAAAAAATACTAGAATTTGCTAAAAAATTNCTTGAGAGAAAATCCAAAGAATTAAATATTCACCCCAGTTTAATAGCTAATAAATCAGAGTTAGAAAAAATAGTTCAAGGAGATGATAGGATTATAAGAAATTGGAAATATGAAATCTTTTCTGAAGAATATGAAATGATTAAAAGATTAATTTGATTGTTTTAATATATTTGAGATAAATTTTTTTGATATTTGTGAATGATTCGCTAGTGAATGCTTATCAATCATTTTTGATATCTTTAAAGCTGATTTATAAGTCCTTTCTATTCTATTAAGAATAAAAATAATAATATTCCTGTCTAATTTGATACGTCTATCTAAAAGATATTTCTCAATAATTTTCATAAGTAGATCTTCATCTGGTTCTTTGACCTCTACAACTAACATTGAAGAAAGCCTGGAAATAAGATCTTGAAGATTAGTATCTAGATTTTTAGGTGAGGTTTTTGATGTTATTAATAGAAAGGATTTATTTGATGACTTAATGAAATTCAAAAAATTTAATATTCTTTTATCATATGAACTTCCTTTTTTATTTATTAACACATCTAAATTATCAAGAATCCAGTTTTTTGAATTTAAATCATTCATTTCAAAATTAGAATTAATTAATTGTTGTAATTTTTGTTGTGAAAGATAAATTGCTTTAGATTTTTTTTCCCATATCTTACATATCGTGGTTTTTCCGCATCCTTCTGGTCCATAAATATAAACAAATTTATTTTTCCACAGTGGCCAATTTTCAATTAAATTAAATGCAAGATTATTTTTTACACTTACAAAAAATTCATTACTGTTAAATTTAAAGTCAAATTTTAAAATTTCCTGTCTCATTAATATGAACTTATAGTAAAANAATTCTTTTTATTTGGAATCGGAATTAATTTTAGATTATTCGGTTCCAAAGCTAAATTTAGTTGCTTAATCTTGTATTTAGTAAAAATCTTAAAAATAGTTTTACCATCGGAAAATTCTGTTAATATTAATTTATCATCTCCAAGAATTTGTCTTATTTTCTTTTCTTGNAGTAAACTTTCTTTTANTTTTTGTGTATCAATACTTAAATAAATTTCTTCCAGTTCATCAGAATCTTCATTTATTAGATCAATTTGTTTTTTCCACCAGGTTTCTATTTCTTTTATCGAAATTTTAGCTATCATCTCTAATTGTGATGTTTTCGATCTTTTTTTAAAAGATTCTTGGTTGACAATAGAAACTTCATTCAACTTATTATCATTAAAAATCTTAGTTTTAAGGATAATTTCAAAATGTTTGTCTTCATAGTTATATTTTTCTTGAACGTAAATAATTAATGCTTTTTTTTTTTTGTAAAATTCTAAAAAGTTTGACAATGATTTTGTATCATTATTTATAATCTGTTTNGCTGAAATCTTAAGTTTATTTTTATGACTCTTTTCAGGAAAAAAAATTTTTATTANACCTCTATCATCATATTCTTGTTTTAGAAAGTCGTACCAATAATTGTCTTCTTCCCATAAATAAAGAGTATTGAATTTTTTCATAATAGGGATTAAAACATAACTCTCAGAGACAAATGTATTTGTNTGTATATTTAGTTGGCTAAAAAAATTATTAATTCTATCAGGGTTAAAATTTACATCAAAAATTGAGAAGTAACTTACATCTGATATTTTTTCTTTTTGGAGCTGATAGTCTTTAACAAAATTCTCAATTTGAAAGTCATTTAATTGCCGAATTTTAGACAAATCGTCAGGTTCAAGAATTTTCTCAGTCAATATTTTAAATGCATTTTCAAAAGCGATATTTTTTGCTTGCTGTCTAATTTCAAGAATGTCACCATCGTTATCAAGAAATATNTCATTATTCTTTATAGAAAAAATGTCATCATCTGCTTTTAGCTCAGATAATGAACATATATAAAATAAAAATACAAATATTAACTTTATCAAAATATTTAATTAAATTCTTTTTTGATTTATACTTAAATTTAATACATTATTTTTTTTTTGAAATAGTTAAAGTAAAAAAGAGGAGATAGAAATAGTACTTTCTTATAAATCTGCGGGTGTTGATGTAAATAAAACTTCTAAACTAGTGAAAAAACTTGAAGNTATTTCTTACAAAGGCCAAAGAAAAGAAATAATAAATAATCCAGGGGGGTTTTGTGCATTATTTGATTTTAAAAAACTTAAATACAAAGATCCAATAATTTTGAGTTGTACAGATGGGGTNGGAACAAAACTTAGTGTAGCAATTAAGCATAAAAAGTTTAATTCTCTNGGATTTGATCTTGTTGCAATGTGTGTAAATGATTTACTAGCAAGTGGTGGTGAACCTCTCTTCTTCCTTGATTATTTGTCTTCATCAAAAATAAAAGAAAAGCTATTTTTGGATTTAATTTCAAGTATTACATCTGCCTGTAAAGAATCAAATTGCTCATTAGTAGGAGGTGAGACTGCTGAAATGCCAGGAATGTATAAAAAAGGTGACTTTGATTTAGCAGGTTTTTCTGTTGGTGTTGTAGAGAGAAGTAATCTTTTATCCAAAAAAAAAGTAAAAAATAATTCTATTATTATAGGCCTNGAATCTTCAGGTTTTCATTCAAATGGTTATTCCTTGATTAGAAAAGTAATTGAGAACTCTAAAATTAAACTTAGTGATCCACCACCATACAAATCTAAGATGAAAACTATTGGAGATGATTTACTTATACCCACAAAAATTTATGTAAAAGATCTGTTACCTTTAATAAAAAAAAACCTTGTAAGTTCAATTGCTCATATTACAGGAGGGGGAATCTTTGAAAATTTGTCAAGAATAATTCCAGGACATTTGAGATCAGTTATCGATACAAAAGAATTTAAAATACCAGAGAGATTTATCTGGATAAAGGAAAAAGGNAAAATTAAAAAAGTTGAAATGCTTAAGACATTTAATTGCGGAATTGGGATGATTTTAATTATCAATAAAAAAAATAAAAAAAATGTATTTGATTACTTTTCAAAAAAAAAAATAAACTATCATTTTTTAGGTATGGTAGAAAAAAATGAATCATCAAAGAATGTAGAGATAAAAAATTTTGGTATATGGAATTTAATTTAGGCATTTTGATTTCTGGCGATGGTTCTAATATGAAAAATATTATTGATGCATGCAAAAATAAAATTATACAATCAAAAGTTANGATTGTGGTATCAGACAACCCATTAGCTAAAGGTTTATCAAGAGCAAAAAGAGAAAATATAAAATCAGTTTTAATTGACAGAGATAAATTTAAAGATGTNGAAAGCTTCGAAAATGCTATTCTCAAAAAACTTGAAATAGCTCAAGTAAACTTACTTTGCTTAGCAGGATTTATGAGAATACTAAGTAAAAATTTTTTAAAAAAATGGGATCATAAAATAATCAATATTCACCCTTCACTTCTTCCAGCTTTTAAAGGACTAAATACACACAAGAGAGCTTTAGAATCTGGAGTTAGTTATTCAGGTTGCACAATTCATTATGTTAATGAGAAAGTTGATAATGGAAAAATTATTAAACAAAAATCTGTAAGAATTCTCGATTCAGATGACGAAAATTCATTAAAAAAAAAAATATTGATGGAAGAACATAAATTATATATAAGTGTATTGNAAGATTTTGAAAAAAATTTNAATGGTAAATAGTAAAAAACACGAACAATTCTTTACAAAGTTCATNAAGTGGACCTTATATTCATGTATTGCAATTACTGTACTTTTATTTGTTTTGTGGTTTTTTCTTATAAGAATTTAATTATTAGAAAAAATTTCTCTTTTTGAAAAAAAGAACTCAATTTCTATTTTAGCGTTTTCTTTGCTATCTGACCCATGAACAGAATTTTCTTCAACAGATAAACCAAACTTTTTTCTTATAGTTTCCTCTTCAGCATTTGAAGGGTTTGTTGTACCCATGAGGTCCCTNTATTTCTGAATAACTTTATCACCTTCTAGAACCTGAACAACAATTGGACCAGAAATCATGTATTCACACAAATCACTAAAAAAGGCTCTATCTTTATGAACACCATAAAAGTTTTGTGCATCTTTAACAGATAACATCATCATTTTCTGCGCTATAATTTTAATTCCATTTTTTTCAATCATAGAATTAATTTCACCCAAAAGATTGCGTTTTACTGCGTCAGGTTTGATAATTGACAATGTGTATTCCATTTGAATTCCTACGTTATAAAACTTTCCATTTCATTTTCTCATGTTCATGAAAAGATTTAACATTAAACCCAATATTTTCCAGTTTTTTTTTATTTAGTGTATACTGCAAATCAGTTTGATGCGAAAAAACTAGAAACTTTTCAAAAAATTTGAATTTTTTTATACTTACCGATGGAGATACCAATAGAATTTTAAAAAAATCTGGATATTTATAATCCAAATAATTGCCATCAAATAAAAGAATATGATCTAAATTATTAATTTTTTTGTCTAAAATTCTGTGAGGTAAAAAACTATCTTTTGGTGTAGTCCATAAAAATCTGTCTAAATCNCTCATTTCTTCTTTGTTTTTTAAGTTAATTAAAATTTTTTTTTTTTTTTTTAAGAGATCANAACAAAGTTTTGAAACTAAAAAATTAAATTGAGACTTTATAAAATAAAAGTTTATCTCTGGTCTTTCTAAAAATTTATCCATAATTTTTTTTTACAAACTCATCTAAAAGTTTTACACCAAATCCAGTTCCNCCTGGTCTTGAAAAATTACTGTCTTTTTTTGACCAAGTAACTCCAGCAATATCGAGATGCGCCCAGGGGGTATTTTTTACAAACCTTTTTAAAAATTGAGCAGCAGTTATACTCCCAGCTCCTCTTGTACCCGTAATATTNTTCATATCTGCTATTTGACAATTTAAAAGTTTATCAAATTCTTCATCCATTGGAAGTCTCCAGCTTAACTCTCCAGTTTCAGATGATGCNTCTAAGATTTTTTTTGCTAAACTATCATCATTTGAAAAAAGTCCAGCATATCTCTCNCCTAATGCCACAATTATTGCACCGGTTAAAGTAGCNAAATCAATCATAAATTTAGGCTTAAATCTTTCGTTAATNTACCACAAAATATCTGCCAAAACTAACCTGCCTTCAGCATCTGTATTCAAAACCTCAATGGTTTGTCCAGATAATGATTTTACAACATCTCCAGGTCTCTGAGCATTCCCATCAGGCATATTTTCAACTAATCCCACAATACCAACAACATTTGCTTTTGCTNTTCTAAGTGCAAGAGTATATAAAAGTCCTGCAACAACTGCAGCACCACCCATATCCCATTTCATATCTTCCATACCACCAGAAGGTTTCAAAGAGATTCCTCCGGTATCAAACGTTACTCCCTTACCAACAAATGCTAAGGGGTTGTTGAATGGGGAATCTTTCCCTTTCCATTTCATTATTAATACTCTAGCTGGTCTCCTTGAACCTTGAGCAACACCAAGNAGAGCATTCATTTTTAGTTTTTTTAATTTTTTCTCATCAAAAATCTCTAANGAAACTCCTGCTTTCTTCATAACTTTACAGAAATCAACAAATTTTTCTGGATAAAGAATATTTGCAGGTTCAGAAACTAAATCTCTTGTTAAAAAAACTCCTTTGGAATTGTTTGCACATGATAAAACATATTTTTGATCTGCTNAAGATAATTCATTACANAGCTTTATAGATTTTACATTATGTTCTTTNTTTGAAACTGATCTATATTTTTCAAACTTATAATCCTTTAGAACAAATCCTCTACAAATGGAATAAAGAAAATTCCTTTTGTTTGAAATTCCATTTTCTTCAAAAAGAACTGAAACATCATTAATTTTTTTTTTTTCCAAATGCATAAGAATTTTCCCAGATAAAACTTCTAATTTAAAAAGTTTNTCTGATGGGTTTATCTTTACAACCGAAATTGATTTTATCTTATTAGATTTTTCGTAGTGGAAAAATTCAAANAAAGATTTTCTTTTAAANNTTTCACTTTNACAAACGTTTTTTAATAAATTTCTAACTTTTTCATCAATTAGATCAGATTTTAAAACCTCTTTNCCGTCAACAACNAGGAAAACCANATGATCACTTATACTTAAATTTTTTGAAAATGTTATTTTCATATGTCAATTCTCTTCAAAATTTGCAATAAATATCTGTATATTGTTTTTTTTTTAAAATATCAATGAATTTAGTAGAAAAATATATTTTTAAACAGCTTTTTTTTAATTCCTTGTTAATTCTGCTACTAATAATTTCGGTCTTCTCTTTAAGTAAAAGTGTACAGTTAATTGAGCTAATTATTAATAGAGGCCTTCCACCTTTCTTTTTTATTAAACTTATTATGCTATCATTACCTCAAGTAATACCAATATTGTTACCTATAATAGTATGTTTATCGATTTTCTTTGTTTTCTCGAGAATGCAAACAGACAAAGAATTAATAGTTTTACAATCTTCTGGAGTTTCTATATTCGATCTAGCAAAACCAGTTTTAATATTTAGTGTTTTTCTTTCAAGTCTAAGTTTTTTCTTTACACTTCATTTAGCACCAAAATCAAACGAAAATTTTAAAGTTCTATTATATACAATTAAAAATGACTATTCTTCAACACTTCTCCAAGAAGGTATCTTTAATACTATTGGAAAAGATTTTACAATCTTTATTAAAGAAAGAATGTCAGATGGATATTTAAATAATATTTTTATCCATGATTCAAGAGAAATTGAGAGTCCATCAACACTAATAGCCCAAAAGGGAAAATTAATTAATGATGGATTATCAACAAAAATTTTACTAGAAGATGGTTCACAACAGTTTCAGTCTAAGGAACAAAAGCTATCCGTTTTGTATTTTGAAAAATATTTACTTGATATAAATAAGAATGACAATCAATCAATACTTAATCGATGGAAATCTCCAGCTGAAAGAAGTTTATATGAATTGAAAAACCCAAATCCAAATTCTGGAGATGATGTTAATAATCTTCAAGCTTTCAAAGCAGAAATAACACATCGTTTTTCAGTTCCTTTAAATACTCTTGGATTTGCATTAGTTATACTCACTTTTATGCTTTCTATGCGTTTTTTTAGAGTAGAAAATTACGTACACACTGTAAAAGTTTTTTTTCTAATATTATTCCTAGAAGTGATTTCAATAATGGCTGCAAATCTGTCAATCAAATACGAAAATATGCAAATTATCAATTTCTTACCATTTCTTTTAAGTATCCTATTAAGTTTTTATTTTTTTGAAATAACAAGAAAAATTAAGTCATGATAAAAAATCTTATAGTTTTTAAATACTTGCTTAAAGGAAACTTATATTCATTTTTAATTGTTTTTATATTTTCTTCTATTTTATTCTTTTCCATTGATTTGATTGAACTCATAAGAAGAGGTGCAAGTAAAGAAATTGAATTTGTGATCTTATTAAAACTAGCTATTTTTCATCTACCATCATTATTTCCAATCATTCTTCCAACGGTTTTTTTACTTAGTTCCATGAATACATATATGAAATTAAATAAAAATAATGAATTAAGCGTTTTGAGATCTTCTGGGTTTTCAATTTGGGTTCTTATTTTTCCTGCAATCGTTAATACAATAATCATTAGTTTTATATATTTATTTTTTTTTAATCCAATATTTTCCTATATGAATATTAAATTTAAAACTTATGAAAGTAACTATTTTAAGGGAAGTTCAGGTTTGTTTTCTTTATCATCAACTGGTTTATGGCTTAGAGAAAATAATGATGAATTTTCTTTTGTTATTAATGCACAAAACTATTCATCTGAGGCAAAAACATTGAAAAAAGTTATTATTTTTAAATTTGATAAAGTTAAAAATCAATTTCTTGAAAGATTAGATGTTGAAGAAATAGAAATGATTGACGATCAAAAGTGGATTTTAAATAATGGTGTACGATTAGAAATAAATAAGATACCCCAAGAATTTAAAAAAATTGATCTCTTAATTGATTTAAGTGTTGATAAAATCGAACAGAATTTTAGGCCACCAGAAACTATAAGTATTTGGAAACTTAATGATTATATAAGAGATATTGAATCTTCTGGCTTTTCAGTGAAAAAACTGAAAATATACCAAAATTATGTTTATTCATATCCATTAATCCTAATTGCAATGGTATTATTAGGTTGTCTTTTATCACTAAGAAAAGATAGAATAAAAAAAAATATAATGAAAATACTCCTTGGCATAATCATTGGGGTAATGTACCACTTTATTTCAGATTTAATAAAAACCCTAGGCATTACAGGAAACTTAAATATTTTTTTTGCTGTTTGGTCATCTCCTATAGTTCTAAACTTGCTACTAGTAAGCGCCTTTATTCATTATGAAGATGGTTAGATTATTTATATTTTTTATAATTTTAATTCATTTCGACCAAATTCTATCACAAGACAATCTGGAAATTAATGCTGACCAGTTCACATATGATAAGGATAATACAAGAATTTTTGCAACTGGAAATGTTGAAATTATTGATAATGAATTCAAATTATATGCTGATAAAGTTTTTTTAAATAACACATCTAAAGTTCTTTCTGCTCAGGAAAATATTAAAATTTTTAATTCCGATGGAACTATTCTAACTGCCAATAAAATTGTTGCTGACCAATCTCTTCAAAATGCAATTATGAATGATAATTATATATATTATCCATCTGATGATTCAAAATTTGGTAAAAATTATTTGAGGTTAGCAGCAAAAAAAGTTGAAAGAAGGGATCATGATTGGGAAAAAATGGATTATGGAATTTTTACAGCCTGCAAAATTTGTTTTAATGAAGAAACAAAAAAAAAATGATCCACCTTTAATTCAATTTAAAGCAAAAGAAATTATACATGATAAAAAAAAAAATATGGTCAAATATTATGATGTCTTTCTAGATGTTAAAGGAAATAGCATTTTATACCTTCCATATTTTTCTCATGCTTCTCCAATTGTAAAAAGAAAGGCAGGTTTTTTAGCACCTAAAATATTTCAAACTCATTTTTTTGGATTTGGATCAGATGTTCCTTATTATTATCCATTAAGTGATTATAGTGACATCACAATTATGCCAAAATTTTCCTCAAAAAAAAACCCAGCACTATTTTTAGAACATAGAAGAAATTTCCAAAATGGAAATATTAAAGCTGAATTAAGTGGTACAGTAGAAAATCAAACTGTTCATCAACTCAAAAAAAATAAACAGCGTGGCCATTTAAAAACAACAGGTTTTTTTAATCTAGGTAAAGATACATTTCTTGATTTTAAGATTCATAGAACAACTGATAGAAACTACCTTAATACATACAAATATGGTTACAAAGATTTTCTAGAAAGTAGTTTTAAATTACAAAAACACGTAAGGAATAATTTTTACAGCCTAGAATCATATGCATTCCAAGATTTAAGAAGAAAAGTAAATCAACGAGAGGTCCCTAAAATATTTCCAAGAATTCTGATTGATCTTAATTCAGAAAGAAAATTCAATAGATTTAATTTCTCTACTAATATAGAATTATCAAATATTTTAAAGTCTGAGGGAAGTGAATTAAAAAAAATTTTTCTTAACCAGGATATTTCTTTTCCTTTTCTTTTAAAAGACGGAACCATCTTTAAACTAAATGGCCATTTTAGTTTTGGGGGATATCATGTCGAAAAGTATGACAACCCCGTTTCTGGAAATTATGAATATAGTAAACATAAAATCAATTATTTCCCGCAGGTCTCAATTGAAATTTCTAAGCCATATGTAAAAAAAAATATTAAAAGTTTCTCAATTATTACACCCAAATTATTATTTGTAAGTGGCAACAAAAATGCCTTTTATAGAAATGTACCTGATTTTACAGAACTTAATTTTGACTTTGATATAAGTGATCTTTTTAATAGAAATAGACTTTCTGGAAATGATAGATTTGATAGTAATACTAGAATTGATTATGGGGTTTCGTTTTTTAAAAATTCACTATTAAATGAAAGAGACACATTTATTGAAATAGGTCAAAGTTATAACTTTGAAAAACAAAGATATTTAAATAAAAATAGTGGGATTGATGAAAATTTCTCTGATATTGTTGGTAGATTAGATTTTAATCCCCATTCACTCATAAATATAAATACTTTTTTTAGTTTGAACAAAAAAGAATATTCATTGAGAACAGCATTAACTAGTCTAAATTTTGGTTCGTCAACATCAAGTCTCTCAATAGGAAATATTTATTCTTCTCCAGTAGTCAATGACAATGGGGAGACCACAATAGAAAAAAAGAACCAATTTTCATTTTCTTTTAATCAAAAGATTTTAGAAAACTGGAACTTTACTGCAACATCAACATTTGATAAAAAAAATAAAATTAAATTTCATAACTTAGGAGCAAAAATTAAATATGAAGATGAATGCTTGGGTTTATCCTTTTCATGGCAAAGGACTTATACACATAATCCTGAGGATCCTACATCAAATAGCTTTATGTTCTTATTTAGTTTTAAAGAAATAATGGAAAATGATTTATAAAAGATTTTCAAAATTATACCTCATAATTTTGATCATTTTTTTCTTTTTTAATAGAATTAATGCTGAATCAAATGAGGAATTTGAAGGAATAATAGTTTCAGTAAATTCAGAAGCAATAACAACTTTTGATTTATCAGAAAGAATTAAACTTGTTCTTAAATCATTAAGTCTAAGTGATAATATTGAAAACAGAGATTCTGTAAGAGAAAGAGTTCTTGACCTATTAATCTTAGAAAAGATTAAAAAAAAAGAAGTTACAGATGCAAATCTAGAATATAGCCAAGAAGAATTAATTACATTTACGTCATCAGTTTATAATTTTCCAAAAGATGAATTTGATTCTTTCAAAAAATTTGTAGAAGAAGAAGGTCTAGATATCGATGTTATTTTAGAACAATTATCAACAGAGCTTCTTTGGACAAAATTTTCTGAACAAAAGTTTGCATCTAAAGTAACTGTAAATCAAGAAGAAGTTGATAAAATCATTCAAAGAAATAAAAAAAAAGCTGGTAAAACAGAGTTTAATTATTCAGAAATTTTCATCGAAAATGAAAATGCTGATTCATGGGAAGATACAGAAAAGCGAATGAACAAAATTTTATTATTATTAAAAAATGGTTCATCGTTTGAAGAATTAGCCAAAAGATTCTCCGATGGGGTTACTTCGGAAAATTCTGGTGATGTTGGTTGGATTATTGAAGATAATTTAGAAAAAAATATAAAAAATTTACTGAGCAAATTAAAAAATGGAGAGATAAAAGCTCCTGTTAAAACCGATAATGGTTTTAAAATTATAAGAATGAACGGTAAAAGAAAAAATTCTAGTGGATTGGGAAATAAAGTTTCATTTTTAAAAATTTCAACATTTGATAAAGATTCTATCAAAAACTTAAGCTTTGATATCAACTCATGCAATTCAAATTTTCAAGATGAACCTGATGAAAAATACTCTATAACTCAAATAAAAGATATTCTTTCGAGTGAAATTTCTGAAGATTTTCTAACCTTGATTCAAGAAACTAAAGTTGGAGAAATGACAAAAGAAATTGAGATTAATGGGGAAATCTCCAAATTACTTATATGTGAAAAAGTTAGAAATGAAAAGGTAAATCCAAAAGAAAGAAAAAAAGTTGAAAACAAGTTATTTAGTGAGAGATATAACCAGCTCTCAAGAACATATATTTCAAATTTAAAAAAGAGTGCCAATATAAAATATATTAATAAATAATTTATGAAAAAACCAATTGTTGTATCTATGGGTGAGCCTGCGGGCATTGCAACCGAAATAATCTTAAAGGCCTTCAAACTAAGATTAAAATATAAACTTTATCCATTTTTTTTAGTTGATGATTTTAAGAAAGTAGAATTTGTAAATAAACTTTTTGATTTTGGCGTGAACTTAGAAAAAATTTCAGATCCCTCTGAAGCAAAAAATTTATTTTCAAAATCCCTCCCTATCATAGATATTGACAAAAAACTAAAATTTAATTTGGGGTTTCCGGATACACAAAACAGTCAATATGTTTTAAATTCAATAAAACAATGTACGAAACTCGTTTTAGAAGATAAGTGTTGTGCTATGCTTACACTTCCTGTTTGCAAAGAAACGTTAATAAAGTCTGGATTTAAATTTAAAGGACAGACAGAATATATATCTTATTTAACAAAAAATTTAACGAAAAAAAATAATGAAGAAATAATGATAATGACAACACAAAAACCATCTGACGGGGGGAAAAACCTTATCGTAGGTTTGTGTTCAACCCATGAATCAATAAAAGATGCAATCAATAAAATTACTTTAAAAAAAACCTTAAAAAAAATAAAAGTTTTTAAGCAATCTCTCCAAAAAATTTGGAAAATCAATAACCCATATATAGCTGTAAGTGGTATCAACCCACATGCTGGTGAAGGTGGTTTAATTGGTGATGAAGAAAAAAAGTTTATTTTACCTGCGATTGANATTTTAAGAAAAGAAAATGTAAGAATAGTTGGACCAATAAGTTCGGATTCATGCTTTTATAAAGAAAAAAGAAAAGAATTTGATGGAATTTTTTGTTTCTATCATGATCAAGCCCTTATNCCAATAAAAATCTTAGATTTTCCCAATTCAATAAATGTTACAGGTGGACTTCCTGTATTGAGAGTTTCTCCAGACCATGGACCAGCCTTTGATATTGCAAGAAAAAATGTTGCTGATGTGGACAGTTTGTTGTCATCTATAAAATTTATAAAAAATTTAGTTAATGGTCCCATTTAAAATAAAAAAGGAGTTAGGCCAGCATTTTTTAAATGANAAGAAAACTTTGGAAAGAATTTCAGATATATATGATATTAAAGGAAAAACAGTTATAGAAATTGGCCCTGGAAAAGGATCATTAACAAGACATATTCTAAAAAAGAATCCACTTAAACTTACTTTGATTGAAAAAGATATCTCTCTTAAAACCTATTTATTAAAAATAAAAGAAGATTTTCCAAATATAGTTGAAATAATTTTTGCAGATGCTTTAAATATAAAACTTAACCAAATTTCTTCTAATAAAATTTCACTAATAGCAAACTTACCCTACAATATAGCTACAACACTNATCATTAANTGGTTAAGATACATTCAATCATTTGAATCAATTATTGTTATGGTGCAAAAGGAAGTTGCTGAAAGGCTTTCTGCAAAAGTTTCATCTAAATTTTACAGTAGATTATCTGTCTTAGTACAAGTCCATGCTCATGTAAAAAAAATCTTAGAAATTGATCCGGCAAAATTTTATCCAAAGCCTAAAGTAGATTCAACTGTTGTTCAGCTAATTCCTAAAAAAATAATCAACTTTGATTACGAAAAGTTAGATAAGATATTAAAAATTTGTTTTTCTCAGAGAAGAAAAATGCTTAAAAATAATTTAAAAAGTANAAACATGCCTATNAGAAAAANTTGTGAAGANAATNGTATTGATCTTAACCTTAGACCGCAAGATCTGGAACCAGANAAATACTTAAGGATNTCAGAATTTTCAACTGATTANTTTATCAATAAATTCNAAAATAAATTTTTGTCTAAATCTTTTTTTTCTTTCTGCATTTAATATTAACATNACCTCATCAGTACATTTAGNAATATCTTCGTTAATCAATACATAATCATATTCAATCCAGTGACTAATTTCATTTTGAGCTTTATCCATCCTTTTTTTCATAATAATATCACTNTCTTCAGCTCTTTTTTTTAACCTTTCTGATAGAATTTTTGTACTGGGAGGTAATATGAAAATTGATACTACATCANCTTTTGAAAAATCTGATAGTTTTTGACTACCTTGCCAATCGATATCAAATAAGATGTCATGTCCCTTTTCAATATTTTTTTCAATAAATTCCTTTGGTGTTCCATACCAGTGATCAAAAACACTGGCATACTCAACAAAAAAACTCTGACTTTGAAGATTGTTAAATTTTTCTTTATTAACAAAAAAATAATCTACCCCGTTCTTCTCACTTTTTCTTTTTGGTCGAGTTGTATAAGAAATAGACATTTTTATGTTTTTATCCAACTCAAGTATCTTTTTTGCAATTGAGGTTTTACCAGCACCAGAGGGTGATGAAAGGACCAGCATAAGGCCTTTACGTCTACTCATTTTTTATTTTCCTCATTTTCCTTATATTTTCTAAATGTTCTTTATAATTAGATGAAAATAAATGCCCACCATTNAGCTTATCCGCCACAAAATATATGTATTTTGTTTTAGAAGGNTTAGCTACTCCTTTCATTGATTCAATTCCAGGATAACATATTGGACCTGGAGGCAAGCCATTGTTNGTATAGGTATTATAGTCTGATTTGAATTTTAAATCTTTTCTTAACAATTTTCTTCCTAGCTTATTTTGTCCCAAAGTTATTGAGAATTCTACTGTAGGATCGGATTGAAGTCTCATTTTTTTATTTAATCTATTATAGAAAACNCCAGCTACAAGATTTTTTTCATTTTCAATAGCAGTTTCTTTTTCAACTATTGATGCAAGGATAAACATTTCAAAAATATCTTCGATCGGTATATTTTTATTTCTATTATTCCAAATTAATTCTGCTTTTTTTTTACTTAAAATAGAAATATTTTTTATTATTTTTTCGAAATTATCTGTAGCTTCATATAAATAAGTATTAGCAATAATTTCTTCAGGTATATCATTNATATCAATTGAGGCTGACGGAAAGATTTGTTTTAACTTCATAAGTAAATCATATTTTGAAGAACCTTCAATAATTGTTATTTTTCTAAAAATTGACTTTCCCTCTAGAAGTTTATTAGATACCATTGATAAAGATACACTTCCCTCAAATATATACTCACCAAATTTTAATTTTTTTTCTAAATTATTAATTTTTGCCCAGAAGATGAATAAAATCTCNCTTTTTATANTTTTTTCNTNATGTAAAAGTGAGGCTATTTCTCTTAACTTCATTCCAGGGTTTATGATAATCTTAGATGAATCAGAAATAGCGTAAGGTTTAAAAAAAATATAATGGGTAAGATTAAATAAGGTTAAAAAAATTATTAAAAAAATATATTTTCGCACTAATACTAGATTTTTTTAAATATTAATGAGACATTCGTACCACCAAATCCAAATGAATTAGATAAAGANATTAGATTCTCTTTTTCAACACATGTATGTGGTATGAGATTAATTTCATTGCACCCATCAGAAATACTATCAAGATTTAATGTTGGTGGTAAAATATTTTCTTTGATAGATAATATAGAAAAAATTGCCTCAATTGCCCCTGATGCACCAAGTAAATGACCTGTAGATGATTTTGTTGAAGACATATGAATTTTTCCTAGATCTGATTCAAAAAGTTTTTTTACTGCATTAAATTCAATCTCATCGCCTAATGGTGTAGATGTACCGTGTGCGTTAATATAATCTACAGCACTAGAATCAATTTTAGCATTATTTAAGGCCATTTTCATTGCTCTAAAACCACCATTTCCGTCTTCCGANGGTGCAGTTGGATGGTATGCGTCACCCGTTAATCCGTAACCTATTATTTCACCGTATATATTAGCGGATCTTTTTTTAGCATGATCATAATCTTCNAGAATTAAGATACCTGCACCCTCAGATAGAACAAAACCATCTCTATCTTTGTCCCAAGGCCTAGATGCTTTTTCAGGATTATCATTAAAATTTGTAGATAAAGCTCTCATTGCACAAAAACCTGCTATTCCAAACCTTGTACATGCAGATTCGGTTCCACCCGCAACCATAACATCAGCATCACCATAGGCTATCATTCTGTAAGAATCTCCAATAGCNTGAGCTCCAGAAGAGCATGCTGTTACAACTGCGTGATTAGGCCCTTTTAAATTATACTTTATTGAAATATGACCACTAGCTAGATTAATTAGGCANGATGGAATAAAAAATGGAGAAATTTTNCTTGGACTTTTTTGTAAATTTTCTGAACTCTTTCTTATGCCGTCAAGACCACCAATNCCTGAGCCTACCATTACTCCAGTTCTTTCAGACTCAAAATCGTTCTGAGGTTGCCAACCTGAATCTTTTAAAGCCTCTTTAGATGCTATTAAAGCATACTGAATAAATGGCTCCATCTTTTTTTTATCTTTAACCTCAATAACATTTTCAGGAAATAGATTGGTATCTCCTGTTTCAGGAATTTGTCCACCTATCTTGGAAGTTAAGCCTTCAATATCAAAACCATCTAACCTTCTTATTCCAGACACCGATTCCTTAATCTGACTCCAACCATGTTGTACGCCGTAACCAAGTGGCGTACACATACCCATACCTGTAACTACCACTCTTCTCATAAAAATAATTAATTTTGGAGATTTCCTATATAATCAATAGCATCTTTAATTGTTTGAATTTTTTCAGCAGCTTCATCTGGAATCTCAATACTAAATTCTTCTTCAAATGCCATGACTAATTCAACTGTATCTAGACTATCAGCCCCAAGATCATCAACAAAACTTGCTGAGTCAACAACTTTATCTTTCTCAACTCCTAAATGTTCAACTACAATTTTTTTTACTCTTTCTTGAATATCGCTCATAAAATTTCCTTAAATTATTAACAGTAATTGTTTATATAAATTATTAACTTTTATTTCAAACAAAATATTATTATGTCATCAACATACCCCCATTTACATGTATTGTCTCGCCAGTAATATATTTTGCATTTTCAGAAGCTAAAAAAAACACACAATTTGCAACATCATCAGGATCCCCAATCTTTGCCATTGGTATTTGTTCTAAAATTTTTTGTTTTTGATCTTCTTCAAGAACATCTGTCATTTTTGTGTTTATAAAACCAGGTGATACACAATTTACAGTAACATTTCTTTTAGCAAATTCTAAAGCTAAAGATTTTGACATTCCTATTATACCTGCCTTTGATGCACTATAATTTGATTGACCATAATTGCCAGTATGCCCTACTATAGAGGTAATATTTATTACTCTTCCCCATCTATTTTTTACCATTTTTTTTATCACAAGACTAGTTAGGTAAAAATTTGCATTAAGATTTGTATTTATTACGCTCTGCCAACTATTCAAGTTCATTCTCAAAAACAAGCTATCATCAGTTATGCCAGCATTATTAATAAGAATATCAATAGAACTAAATTGCTCATTAATTTTCACAACAGTATTTTTTATATCCTCAAAATTATCTAGATCACATTTAAAATATTTTAAAGAAGAATCAGAACTTTTGCATAGACTGATTAATTTTTCCTCATCTCTACCTAATACAATGATATTGTGTTTTTTTGAAAAAACTTTACAAATTGATCTTCCTATTCCTCCAGTAGCACCAGTAACTAAGACATTTTTTTTCACAAAATTTCCTTGTTTTTTTCCATAAATTTATCTACTTCCTCAAGATTTGAAACATTTTCTAAATCAATATCTAGTCGCATCCTTTTATTTATACCTGTAAGAACTTTTCCAGCACCAATCTCAATAATTTTATTTATTCCAAAATTTTTAACTTTTAGAATACTTTCTCTCCATCTTACTCTACAAAAAACTTGTTTTATTAACAATTCCTTAATTTTTTCAGGATCATCTTCAAAGTTTGCACTTACATTACTTATAAATTTTGTTTGTAGTTTCAAAAAATTAGTACTTTCAATGGAATCTTTTAATTCCATTGATGCCTGATTCATTAAACTACAATGAAAAGGTGCACTTACATTCAAATCNATNATACTTCTNGCTCCNANATCTTTNAGTTTTANNCTAGCTTCATTAACNCCNCTTTCTGTTCCAGAAATTATAATTTGGCCGGGGCAATTATCATTAGCTATTTCACATAAATCATTTTTTTTAAAGTCTATAGAACCTAAAANCTTNTCAACTTGATCAATTTCTAATCCTATTACAGCTGACATTTTTGTATTAATATTTTTTACTGAATTTTGCATGGCATTTCCCCTTTTTCTTAAAAGTATCGATGCATCTNTGAGAGTTATTGAACCTATACTACACAGAGAAGAGTATTCTCCTAAAGAATGTCCTAAAACTATTTCAACAAAATCAGATATTTTCTTCTTTAACTCAAATTCAATAATTCTTATAATTGCTAAACTTACCGCCATAAGCGCTGGTTGCGTATTGGAAGTAAGCCTCAATTCTGATTCCGAACCCGAAAAAATTATTTTAGAAAGCTTCTGATTTAGAGATTCATCGACTTCATCAAATACATCTTTGNCTATTTTATGATTTTTATATAGGTCTTCCCCCATACCTAAAATTTGAGAACCTTGACCAGGAAAAATTAAAACTAAAGATTTACTCATTTTTTCAATAAATTGGGTTCCAAATTTATATTATTAATGTTATATACTCAAGAAGTAAAACCTTGCTAATTATTTAGCTAAGCTTTTAATTAAGTTTAACCAAAAGGAGCCTATACATGTATTATGAAAGTGTCTTTATTCTTAGTGGTCAACTAACGGAAAAAGCTGCAAATGAAAAGTTCNCCGAAATCAAATCTATTATTGAGAAATCNGGTGCAAAAATACTTAAGAATGAATATTGGGGATTAAGAGAACTAGCTTATAAAATAAAAAAAAATTCTAGAGGTTATTACTTTATGATTAATACTGATTGCAAANCAAATATTTTAAATGATTTTCATTCANCAGTGAGACGAGATGATAGCCTTCTAAGATTTCTAAATATAAAGATTAAATCAATAATAAAAGAAAACTCCCCACTCNTTGAAACAAATANGAAATAATATGANAATGAAAAAAAAAGTTTTTGATAATACGTCAACAAAGCTCCTGATTAATAAGTCTTGCCCTCTTTCAGGGAAAGATGCCCCTTTNGTTGATTATAAAAATATTGATTTATTAAAAAAGTATACTACTGAAAAAGGAAAAATCTTACCCAGCAGAGTAACTCAAGTTTCTACAAAAAAACAAAGACAACTTTCATTGTCAATTAAAAGAGCAAGATATTTAGCTCTCCTTCCATTTGTATCGAATTGATGGATTCAGATATTGGCAGTTTAAAAAAAGTATTTTATGCAACCATCTTTATAATAACCTTAGAGTTACTTTTATTTAAGATTTCGCCACAAATTTATTCTATTTTTAATTTTTTACCAATATTATTTATTGCCATGGTGATTGAACTCAAGTTTTTTATAATTAGTATATTATCTTCAATCCTCTTTTTTATTTTTCTCGGACTTAATGATTTAAATTTTCAAAATAATGCTTTAAACACCTCGAGCTTTTTATTTAGTTACATTTTTTTTTCAACTTTAGTAATAATTTTTTTTATTTTATTTAATTTAGATAAAAATGATAAAAAAGATTCAATTGGAAATAAACTTGCCTATTTTAATCTTATATGNAGTGGTTTNTTGTTTATCTTTTTNATATTTTTTTTTTCTAAAATAAATTTACAAGATATCTCTCAAATAATAACTAATACTTTTATCAAATTATTTGATAATACCGATGTTTATAGCCAAACGGACATTGAAATTTTGGTTGAGAAAATAATAAAAATTCTTCCATCTATAAATTTTTACATAATCTTGATTACATTNTTTTTTAATTTTTTTTTAACAAATATTATAATTAAAAAAATGAGTTTTAGTATACTTTATAATTTTGATTTTCAAAATTTTTTAGTTCCAAAATGGTATCTTTTCTTTTTTATACTTACCTTATTAACAAGTTTTTTTTTTGATTCAAATTCAAAAGTTTTTCTTAATAATGTTTGTATTTTATTTTCATTTATTTATTTTTTTAGCGGTTTTTTATACACATTAGATTTTATTAAAGATTATAAAATAAATACATTTTTAAAAATTTTAATAATATTTTTACTTTTCTTATTTTTAGGGTATGTTCTGATTTTATTATTTTTTTTTATAGGTTTTTATAAGAATATAAGACTTTTATTCTTGCAAAAAAATTAGGAGCTTAGATGGAAGTAATATTACTTGAAAGTTTAGACAAATTAGGCACTGTAGGAGATGTCGTAAAAGTCAAAAATGGCTTCGCTAGAAACTTTTTAATACCTCAAAAAAAAGCTTTACGGGCTAATAAAGAAAATAAAGATTATTACCAAAAAATAAAAAATGAACTTTTAGAGAAAAATAAAAAAATAATAAATGATGCAAATGACATCGTAAAAAAGATTTCTGATAAAGAAATTATATTCATTAGAAATGCAAGTGATAATGGGCAATTGTATGGTTCAGTTTCTCCTAAAGACATTTCAAATTATTTTAGTGAAAAGAAAATTGATATAAAACCTTCGTGTATTAATTTGCATTCAGCTATCAAAAAAGTTGGATTTTTTGAAATTAACATTAAATTACATGCCGATGTCGTGTGCTTACTAAAACTTAATGTTGCTACTTCTGAGGAAAATGCTAAAAAACAAAAACAAGATTTAATTAATAAAAAAAAGGATGATTTATCACAATCTAAAGATAAAAATTCTCCAGAAAAAGAAAAAAAAGTCGAAGAACTAAAAAATGTTTCTTTAAAAAGTAAAGACATTAATTCCACAGAAAATAAAAAAAACGCTGAAACTGAAAAGAAAATTACAAAAAATATAAAAAACAATAATTTAAATACAGATAAAGATATCACTAAGCAGACAGTTGAAGAAAAGTCTGGATCTAAAAAGGTAACCTCTGAAGATGCAGACAAAGAAAACCTAGATAATGGTTCAACTGAAGCAACAAAAAAGACTGAAACCTAGTTTCAATAAAACTTTGGTAAAGGTTTATGATTATTTATAAACTGATTATACTTTTGCTTGGACTCTTCTTAGTCATCAAAGGTGCGGACGTTTTAATTTCTTGTTCGACCTCCTTGGGTAAAAAATTTGGTTTTTCTGAACTTATAATTGGAATTGTTATTATTGGTTTTGGAACTTCTCTTTCTGAACTTCTAGTCTCAATTGATGCAGTTTTGAAAAACGCTCCAGAACTATCTCTAGGAAACGTTCTAGGTTCAAACATTGCAAATATTTTTTTAGTTATTGCTAGTGCTGGAATTACAAAGGCATTTGTCCTACCACGAATTTCAAACTTAGATAATACTTTTCATATTTTTTCACATTTTTTATTTTTATTAATTTTTCTTTTTTTTCAATTAAATTTCACTATTGGTTGTATTTTCTTAGTAATGTTTTTTATTTATTTATTTTCTAATTTGAGAAGTTCAAATAAAGAAAAAAACTCTGTTGAAATCGATAATAACAATCTCGCACGTTTATCTTATAAACAACCACTTTTATGCGGGATTCCAATTGTCATTTTATCAGTTCTAATCACTTTATTAGGTGCAGAACTTACTGTTAATTCAACTATCAAGATCTCAAATTATTTCGGTATATCTGAGTCTTTTATTGGTTTAACTATAATAGCTTTGGGTACATCATTACCTGAGATTGCAACAGGAATTATTGCGGTTAATAA
Source organism: Rickettsiales bacterium (assembly GCA_002715305.1). Classification (GTDB taxonomy): domain Bacteria; phylum Pseudomonadota; class Alphaproteobacteria; order Methylaequorales; family Methylaequoraceae. Next base: position 26,174 of record PAYV01000010.1, read on the forward strand.
AGGAAGAATAAATTTAATTATAGGTAATATTTTAGGATCTAATATTTATAATCTATTACTTATATTAGGCTTTGTAAGTCTTTTTGAATCATTTGATTATAATAAAAATGAATTAGTTGTAGAAGTAATTATTCTTTTCCTATCTGTTTGTTTTTTTTGGGTTTTAACAAATAAAAAACAAAAGATTGATCTAAAACTTTCTGTAGCGTTTTTTGGTATCTATCTTATTTACTTATTAAATTTGTTTTACAGAAATTTTATTTAAGTTTTACACGATATCCACAAAATTCACAGGCAAAAAATTGATGCATGCTATTTTTAGTTTGTTAATATATCAACATGATTTCAGGCGATCAAACAAAACCCTTGGCTAAATTAGTTACAAACGATTTGCCTAACTCAAATAGGTTAACTCCTAGGAACATTGATGCCGAACAAGCACTGCTGGGAGCGATTTTAGCTAATAATCAAGCGATAGAGAAAGTTGAAGATTTTTTAGAGGAAAGTGATTTTTCAGATAATATTAATAGCTTAATATATTCAACCATAAAAAAAATTATACAAAAAGGTCAATTAGCAGATATCAATACAGTTAAGCTTTACTTAGAAAATAATGATGAATTTAAAAAAAGCGGTGGATTAGAATATCTTCTTAAGGTTAGTGATAATTCTATAAGTATTATTAATTCTAAACAATATGGTGAAATTATTCATGATCTATCAATTAGAAGAAAACTTATTACTCTGGGAACTGATTTAGTAAATAATTCTTTTTTAACCAATGAAGGTCAAAATTCCTCTCACATAATTGAAAATATTGAGGAAAATTTATTTAATCTTTCTAATGATGGTGATATTCAAAGAGGACCAAAAAGCTTTGAAGATATTCTATCTGATGCAATTGATCATGCTGAAAAAGCATATAAAAAAAGTGATGAAGTTGTTGGAATTAAGAGTGGGCTATCAGATTTTGATAAGAAAATAGGAGGGCTACATAAATCTGATTTAATAATAATAGCTGGAAGGCCTTCAATGGGGAAAACTGCATTTGCTACAAACATTGCATATAATATTTCAAAAGAAAAGAAAGCCAATCAAGATAGTACTATTAAAAATGTTCTATTTTTTTCCTTGGAGATGTCGTCAGATCAACTGGCAACAAGAATAATGTCCGAAATTTCTAAAATTTCATCCGAAAGTATTAGAACTGGAAATCTATCAAAGAATGATTTCAACAAAATTATAGCAGCAAGTGACAACCTAAAAAAATTGTCATTATATATAGATGATTCCCCAGCCTTAACTATTTCTTCAATTAGAACAAGAGCAAGAAGATTAAAAAGGAAAACTGGTCTTGATCTAATTGTCATAGATTATTTGCAATTAATTAGTAGTGAATCTCGTAATCTTAATGATAATAGAGTTAAAGAAATATCGGACATAACAAGAGGGCTTAAAGCAATTGCAAAAGATCTCAATATACCTGTAGTGGCCCTTTCTCAACTTTCAAGAAAGGTTGAGGATAGAGAGGATAAAAGGCCACAATTAGCAGATCTTAGAGAATCTGGATCTATCGAACAAGATGCTGATTTAGTTGTTTTTCTTTACAGAGAAGAATATTATTTGGCAAGAACTGAACCACAAGAAGGAACAGAAAAACATGCCGCCTGGACAAACAAAATGGATGAAGTTCACAATGTAGCTGAGGTTATTATTGCAAAACACAGACATGGACCAATTTCAAAAGTAAAACTTCATTTTAACGCATCTTACACTAAATTTTCTGATCTTGCAGATTCATCTTCTAATTAAAAAACAAATACAGCTTTAATTTTTTATTTTCTAGTTGTGTAATAATTTCACATAGTTTTTAAAGAATTTTTAAGATGAAATTATAAATAGTATTGGTTTTAGATTAAAAAAAAATTATATTGGCATTATTAAAATTATAAGTCAGTGAATAAATTTTTTACAAAGTTTGGTAGCTTCGTTTTTGATTTTTTTCATTCAATCGGAGAATTACTAGTTTTCTTCTTTGAATGTCTAAGATTTATGTTTGTAGACAAATTTTATTCGTCAATTTTTTTTCAACAATTAGTAAAAATTGGATTTAATTCTTTACCTGTAGTTGGGCTAACTTCAATTTTTACTGGAATGGTTTTAGCATTACAATCTTATACTGGATTTTCTAGATTTTCAGCTGAAAGTGCAATTCCAAATGTTGTAGTGTTGTCAATAACCCGAGAACTCGCGCCAGTTTTAGCTGGGTTAATGGTAGCAGGCAGAGCAGGAGCTGCAATAGCTGCTGAGATTGGTACCATGAGAGTAACTGAACAAATTGACGCATTAAGAACATTATCAACTAATCCTTACAATTACTTAGTAATTCCAAGAATACTGGCTGGAATAATTTCACTCCCAATTCTTGTTTTCATTGGTGATATCATTGGTGTTTTAGGCGGATTCTTAATTTGTACAAAAATACTTAATTTTAATCCAACCGTTTATCTACAAAATACGTATAATTTTGTTCAATTTATTGATGTATTCTCAGGTTTAGTTAAAGCATGTGTTTTTGGTTTTATAATAACTTTTATGGGATGTTATCATGGATTTAATGCTAAGGGTGGCGCTCAAGGTGTTGGATTGTCAACAACATATTCTGTTGTTTCTTCATCTATTTTAATACTTCTGATGAATTATATTTTAACTTCGTTCTTTTTTAAATTATGAAAAGAAAAAAAATCTCAATTAAAAATTTAAAAAAAAAATTTTCTGAAAAAGAAGTTCTAAAAAATTTAAATCTTGATGTTTATGAATCTGAATCACTTGCGATAATTGGTGAATCAGGTTCTGGTAAATCTGTTTTAACAAGATGCATTATAGGACTAATTGAATTTGATGAAGGTATAGTAAGCTTTGATGGAATTCCGAACATTGGAAATTTAGGATTCAGGGGAAAAACTGAATATATTTCAAAATTTGGAATTCTTTTTCAAAATTCAGCATTGCTTGATAGTTTGACAATTTTTGAAAATCTAAAATTAGCAAAAGATCAAATAAATTATAATAAAATTTTAGATGATGTTGCACTACCAAAGACAATCTTAAATAGTTATCCAGCTGATATTTCTGTAGGAATGCAAAAAAGAGTAGGAATAGCTAGAGCAATTTTGAAAAATCCAGAAATTTTAATTTTTGATGAACCAACTACAGGACTGGACCCAATTATAGCCAGGCAAATTAATTTATTAATTAAAAACTTGGTTAGAGAGAAGAAAGTAACAACAATAACGGTAACACATGACATGGAGAGTGTTTATGAGTTTGCTGACAAGACTGCATTTATTAAACAAGGTAAAATAATTTGGTATGGTAGTTCTAGGGAAATCTCAACTACTAAAAATATACATTTAAAAAACTTTATTAGTGGTAAAACTTAAATGGAAGATATTGTAGAAACTTATTTAATTTTTGACTTATCCATACTTATTTTTATTCTTTTATCTGCATTTTTTGCATTTCTGAGAGGTTTTTCACAAGAATTTTTATCATTATTAAGTTGGACTGGAGCCTTTTTTGGATCATATTTTTTCGCTAATTATTTTGTTAATAATTTAAACAAAGTTTTTGGAAATATAATCTTATCGAGTATAATTTCATATTTTCTAGTGTTTATTATTTTGCTATTCTTTTTTTCTTTTGTAACCAAAAGATTTTCGCAAACTGTAAAAAGTAGTAATGTGGGAATGGTTGACCGAACACTTGGATTTCTGTTTGGAATTTTAAGAGGATATTTCATTGTCAGTTTAGGCCTACTTTCATTAAACTTTTTTTATGACAGTAGTAAAATTAAATGGATAGATGATTCAAAAATTAATTTTGTTATATTGTTAACCAATTCTAAAGCTTTAGATTTTTTAAGTGAAAATAGTGAATATTCAAAAAAAATTAAAAAAGAAATTGAGGAAAAATCAAATAAGCTTTTTAAAAAAAGTGTTGATTCACATCTAAAATTAAGAAATCATTCTGAGAAAGAGAAAAAATTATATAATGAAAAAGATAGAGATAGTCTTGATTATCTGATAGAGAATTCAAATCAATGAAGTATCTTTTTTTAAAAAAAAAACCAAGAGACGAATGTGGCGTTTTTGGAGTTTATAATAATCCAAATGCTTCAGAATTGACAGCATTGGGACTTCATGCACTCCAACATCGTGGTCAAGATTCTGCTGGAATTGTTTCATATGAAAAAAGTAATTTCTTTGCCCATCGTGGAATTGGTCAAGTTTCTGAAGTCTTCTCTGATGCTAATATACTAAGAAGTCTTAAAGGTAATTTTTCTATTGGACATAATAGATACGGTACTACGGGCGAGTCTGCATTAAAAAATGTTCAACCACTTTTCTCTGAGCTTAATACAGGAGGCGTTGCAATCGCTCATAATGGAAATCTTACTAACACAAATTTTTTAAAAGAAAAATTAATTGAACAAGGCTCAATTTTCCATTCAACTTCAGATACTGAAGTAATTCTTCACTTAATGTCTACAAGAAAAGGAAATTTAATTGATAAACTTATTTACTCTTTAAATTCAATAAGTGGAGCATATTCTTTGCTACTTTTAACTGGGGATTCTTTAATTGCAGTAAGAGATCCATTTGGAATTAGACCATTAATCCTCGGTAAGTTAGGAGATTCATATATTCTAAGTTCTGAAAGTTGCGGTCTGGATATAATTGGAGCTGATGTGGTAAGAGATATTGAACCTGGTGAAATTTTAATGATTAAAAATAACACAATAGAGTCTATAAAACCCTTTAAAAATACTACCTTAAGACCTTGCTTATTTGAATATATTTATTTCTCTAGACCTGATAGTGTTTTGGAAGGAAGGAATGTATATGATGTAAGAAAAAAGATAGGTAATCAACTAGCTATTGAAAATAATTTAGACAAAAAAATAATTGATGTTGTAATCCCTATTCCAGATTCGGGAAATGCATCAGCGTTAGGTTATGCCGAAAAATTAAGAAAGCCATTCGAATTTGGAATTATAAGAAATCATTATACCGGAAGGACATTTATTCAATCCACTAGTAAAATTAGAAATTTAGCTGTAAAATTAAAGCATAATCCAAACCTATCTTCTCTTAAAAATAAAAATGTAGCACTTATTGATGATTCAATTGTAAGAGGAACTACTTCAATAAAGATTGTTGAAATGCTAAGAAATGCAGGAGTTAAAAAAATACATATGAGAATTGCAAGTCCTCCCGTTAAGTTTCCATGTTTTTATGGAATTGATACCCCTACTCGAGAGGAGCTTTTAGCATCAAGATTTACCCTAAAAGAAATTGAGAAAATGGTTGGTGTTGATAGTTTAAAATTTATTTCTCTGGATGGAGTTTACAAAGCGCTGGGCTACAAAAAAGGCAGAGATAAAAAAAACCCAAAGTTCACGGATCATTATTTTAGCGGAGATTATCCTGTGAAACTCGTTGATTTTAATTCTGGGAAAAAACCGACTCAATTAGCTTTATTAATTGAAACAAAGTAATTGATTAATGTACAATTTTAAGAATAAAAAAGGAGTTATTCTTGGTTCAACTGGATTATTAGGTTCGAGATTAGCAAAAAAATTGTCTGAATTAGGAGCTGATTTAATTCTTCATGGAAAATCAAAAGAAAGTTTAAAAGAGTTAGATAATAACATTAAAAAATTAGGAAAAAGAAGTAGTTTAATAGAAGCTGATCTTACAGATATTAATTTTTATTCAAACTTGCAAAACATTATATTATCAAGATTTAAAAGTGTTGATTTCTTAATTAATTCCGTTGGAAAGTTTAATGGTTTATATCCATCAACTCATTTAACTCATAAAATGTGGAATGATTTAATTGAATTAAATTTAAATTCTTATTGGCGGTCTCTCAAGGAATTAGAACCACTCCTAAAAAAATCTGAGGATCCTAAAGTCATTTTTTTTTCAAATGATAAAATATCAAATGGATTAGCATATCATCATACTTTTAGTGTGTGTAAGGCTGCTATTAAAGCATTTTGCAACACATACCAAAAAGAGAATAAAAGATTAAAAATTAGCTTAAATTTGGTTGAAATTAGTAATCTAAATTCTGGTATGTCATCAAAAATATCAGAGAAAAAGATAGTTTCAAATAAAACACTAAACCTAATAATAGATCAAATAATTAATAAGTGTTTTTTTGAAAATAATAAGAATATTTTAATTAAAATTTAACCATATATTTCTTTTGTTAAACTTTCATACCAGCCATATGCTTCAATAGTTTCTTTTTTTCGTTGATAGTTTGAAGCATTTAAATCACTCTCTGTAGTTCCCAATGAAACAATCCTAGTCTTATCGGAATTTAATCTATACCATGAAGAAATTGAAAACGCTCTTTCAGGAGCTGAAAAACTATAACAGGTATTTAAAAAAGCAGGGTTTATGTATTCTTTTTCCAGAATCTTATTTACTAAATTCTGTGAAAGAGCTTTGGATTGACTGTTGGCTGAAAAAGCTGATTTAGGCATATCCCATGCATCAATTGAATCACCTAAGACATATATATCTTTGAAACCATTTAATTCAAAATTTATTGGATTAACACTACACCAATCACTGGTAATAAGTTTAGATTGAAAAAATAAATCTGAAGCTTTTTGGTCAGGTATTATATGAATAAGATCTCCTTTATAATGCTGACCATTTTTAGTTTTTACAATTTTATTTCTAGTATCTATTTCAGTTACCTGACCACCATCACTTCTACCAATCCATTCAAGTTTATTCTTATAAAATAAATTCCACTCATTTATAAAAAGTTTTTTTTTTGTAAAGGAATCTTTGGAATCAAGAATAAGGATTTTAAATTTTTTTTGTTTTTTTATAAGATAATTAGCCATTAATGAAGCTCTTTCATAAGGCGCTGGAGGACATCTATAAGGATAATCTGGTGATGAAATTATAATCGTTGAATTATCCTCCAGATCATCCATTCTTTTTTTAAAACTATAAAGGTTTTTATCTCCATCCCAAGAATGAGGGAGTATTTTGGGATCATTCTTAATTAATCCAGAAATTTTTTCCCATTTAAAACTAATACCTGGAGATAAAATTAAAAAATCATAATTTAAAAAACTCTTATTATCAAAAATAATTTTTTTCTTCTCTGCATCAATATTTTTTACGTAGTCGTTTACATAATTTATATTTTTTTTGTAAAAACTTTTTGTTTTAAAAACTATATCTTTATGACTTTTCATCCCCCCGATTACTAGGTTAGAAAATGGACAGGTTTGAATTTCTTTATTTTTTTCAATTACACTTAATTCAATAAATTTTGAATAATCCGATAGATATCTTAGGCAAGATGCTCCTCCAATTCCTCCACCAATTATAACAATTTTTGGTTTATAATTTGACTTAGCTTTTCTGAAATTAAAAATATTGAAAAGAAAAAGTCCTGCTAAACCAAGACCCATCTTTTTAATAAAATCACGTTTTGAATTATTTTTTATCATATATTAATTCAGCAATCTTTTTTATATCATCTTCTGTTAATACTTTGGATATTCTATTCATCGCATAATTATCATCAGAATATTTATAATCCTTCATTTTGGAAATAAACTCTGACTTTTCAATATCTAATAGTGATTCTATATATTTATTACCTTTAAAATTATATCCATGGCAACCTTTACAATTCTCCAAAATTATTGGGATTTCAATTTCATCGGCAAGAATAATGTTGCAAATAAAAAGAAAAAAAACAAAAAAAAAAGAATTAATCATATGGATTATCTGCCTTTTTAAATACTATTTTTATTGGAAGTCCATTCAACTGAAAATTCTTTTTTAATGTATTAATTAAATACCTTTTATATTGTTCTTTTAAACTTTTAGGAAAATTTGTAAAGATGTTGAATTTTGGTGGTCCAATATCGACTTGTGTTAAATATTTAAGTTTTACTTGTTTGCCGTTGTGTAATGGGGGAGGAATTTTGTTTACAGTTTTTTTCAGCCATTCATTTAACACACTGGTTTTTATCCTTTTTCTCCAACAAATGATCTGATTATTAATTCCATTTTTAAGATTGTTAAGACCAACTTTCTTTAGTGCTGAGACAAAAAATATGGGCATATCTAAAATTTGTGGGTTCAGTTCATAAACTTTTTTTTTTATTAAATCGTATGATTTATATGGATAGTTATCAATTTTATTTAAAGCAAGTAACATACATCTTTTTTCATTATAAACTAAATCAATAATTTTAGAATGTAATCGCTCATAAAAATCGTTAATATCCATTATGATTATAATCATTTGACATAATCTAATTTTCCTTAGTGTTTCATTCAATGCAAGTTTATTAATTTTTAGTTTCTTTTCATCAGATTTATTAAAGCCAGCGGTGTCAAAAAATTTTAAATTTGAGTTTTTTATTTGAATTTCCGTTTCAACAGTATCTCTTGTTAAGTTTGCTTGTGATCCTGTCATTGAAATATTTTGGCCTTTTATAGAATTTATGAGAGTAGACTTTCCTGAATTAACTTTTCCAACAACTGCTATAGAGAAATCAAAATTTGGAAAACTCGTATTATTTCTGGTAGTAATTAAATCAAACAAGAAAAACTTTAATTCATCAATATTCTGATGATGAGCAGATGATACTAAGAAAGGTTGTCCAAAACCTAATTTACTGCACTCGTCCATAATAAATTTGTTTATTTTACCTTCAGTCTTATTTATTACTAAAAATATTTTTTTATTTAATTTTCTAATTCTATCAACAATTTCATAGTCTTCACTTGTTAATTGCATCTTTCCGTCAATTACAAGAAGAATTATGTCAGTTTCTTTAAAATATTTTAGGGAATTTTGATTAATTTCTGCATCAAACTTTTCACTAGACTTTTTAATACCCGCAGTATCATATAAAAAAAAAAATTTCTCAAGAAAAGAGACTTTTCCAACTCTTACATCTCTGGTTAATCCTGAATAATTATCAACTAGAGCTAGCTTTTTTCCAATTATAGCATTAAAAAGAGAAGATTTACCAACATTAGGTCTTCCAGCTATTATAATTTTTTTTGACATTTTTACTCAAAGATAAACATTTCACCTTCAGAAGTAACTAAAAAAATTCTTTTATCTACTTGAAATGGACTTAAAACAAAATTCTCAGAGTATCTTAATTTACTGAGTATCTTTCCAGAATACGGCGATAAAGAAATAACAGATCCATCTGAACTTGCTAATAAAAGTTTGTTAGAGGTTAGCAAGGGACCTCTCCAAAAAATCTCTCCCTCTTTATTTTTTTGCCTAAGTTGTACTGCCCAAATCAATTTTCCAGTTTTTTTGTCTAAGCAAAGTAGTTTTCCTGTAATATCTAATACATAGATAATTTCACCAGTGATAATAAAAGGATTAATTGATGAAAATTTTAAATTCCATAATTTTTTTCCATCTTTAATCCTATATACAAAAAAATTATCTGAAAATGTTGGTACATAAACTAAATTATCTTCAATTGTCAATGGAGATTGAATATCGTTGACAATATTTCTGTTAAAAAAGTTTCCAGACATAGCAGAATCAAACCAAAGAATGTTGCCATTATTATGATCAAGTGCATAAATCTCACCTGAAGAATATGAAACAACAACAGTTTTTTCAAAGACCGCTGGCTTAGCACCACCGATAATTGAAACCTCTTCGATACTTCCAACATGCGACCAATTCAATTCCCCTGAATCCAAATCTAAACATAAAAGTTGATTATCATCTGATACAGCAAAAATTTTATTTTTATAAATTGTAGGAGGTCTAGAAAATTGTCCAACAAATTTTTTTTTCCAACGTATTTTTCCATTTTTTAAATTAACTGAATATATATTTCCTAGTCCAGTTGTAATAATTAATTCATTATCACTAACAGAAAGACCTCCAATAAAACTCAGGCTTTCCTCTTCTTCCTCTTCTAAAGTGATTTTCCAAATAATTTTTCCGTTAATTAAGTCCTTAGAAAAAATATTAAATTCATTATCAGAAAAAAATATTTTATTAGCTATTATTACAGGTTCAACAACATGATTAAATTTTTCAAAGTTTATTTTTGCTAATTTTATTTTTTTTTTTAATTTCAGTGATGTATTACTTTCAAAATGAAACAAGTGATTTCTTACATTTTGGTGCTGTTGAGGCCAAAATTTTATCAAAAGTGGAGGAGAAATCTTAATTTTTCTATTAGCTTTTAAAATAGTTTTTTCATCAATTTCAAAAACATTTTCTCTTTTACCAGCTAATTTAATATCTTCTTCATCTTCAAAATAACTGCATGAAGATATAATAGTTACCAATAAAAAAAATAAAAATCTAGAAAATTGTAAAAGCAAATTACTTCACCTTTAAAAGATCTAACATATTTCTTGATCTATTAGAAAGTGATGAAGGAGTGCTTGGCATCGAAGAAATTGATTCAAAAGTTTCTATGGCATTTTTTATCTTACCATTTTTTAGAAAGATAAAAGCTTTTAATTCTAAGGCAGATGATTTCCATATTTTACTATCTTCTAAAGGTTCAATTTTTTTTATTAAAAGTTCAGGAGATTCTGAGTCCATTGAATTTAGTACAAATAAAATAGTTGCAATATCTCTAAATGATTGATCTACTGCATTCCTCTCTAAATCTTTATAAATCTCCAAACCTTCTTCCAACATTCCGCTTTCTATCATTAAAGATGCTTGTTTCATTTTAGACAAAGTAACATATCCATCAGAACCTTTATCTACTATTCTATCTAATGCTTGAAGTGCGGCGTCAATATCCTCTTCTTTAGCTAATTCAACCGCTGCTGTAAAATCGTCTCCTAATTGTTGCCTATTATTTTTGGAGAAATTGTCCCAAGCTACATAGCCAGTTGTAGAAAAAACAATTCCAAGAGAAACGCTAATAATATAGGGTAAAAACTTCTTCCAAAGCTTTTCCGTTTTCTCTTGTTTTATATCCTCATCAACTTCTCTAATAAATTCATCTGTCATAAAATTCTTTTATAATTATTTTTATTAACATATAATAAATTTTTTATAATATTTTAAAAAAAAATTCAATTTTATTGTTGTGAATATTAATCAAAAAAATAGACCAGTAAGTTTTAAAAGAGATGAAATTAATCAGATAATGGAGGTCTATTCAAAAAAAATATCTATAGGTGAATGGAAAGATTACTCAATGACTTTTAAAAATGACTATGCAATTTTTTCAATACATAAATCTTTTAAGCTGGGTCCAACCTTTCAAATCAAAAAAAATAAATATAAAAAACTTTACTCTCTTATTTTTAGGAATAATGTTGTAACAACATCTTATAATCTTAAAAATTTAATAAATTATCTAAAAAAACCTAATCTCAGGTTAGTCAAATAGTTTTTTCATTCCTGAAGTATAACTTTTGTTTTTAGTTTTTCTTAGCCTTTGAATTCCCATAACCCCATTAAAAATATAATCAGTTTTTCCAGAATCCCATTGAATTTTAAGGTTTCCATCAACAATCTTCCAATCTCCATTTTCTCCATCACCATAGTTTGAAGATGCTGAGCCATCATCTTTAATAATTATAGAAAATTCTGATTGCCATTCATCTAGCGCAACCCATTCTCCTATCCAGGATGTTTTAGATTCAGACGCTGTAAAAAAAAGTAAAGTTAATAAAATAAATAAACTTTTACTCATATTTCAAACAATTAATTATCTCTAATTTCTTTTTATCACAATACTGTGACCAATTTTCTATTTGTTCTAAGGTTCTTAAACATCCTACACAAATTTTTTTTTTTTGATCTATTTTACAAATACCAATACACGGAGATTTTACCAAAATTAAACCAAGCTTTCTGTAAAACCATTAATAATATATTGAACAGATAAAGCTCCTAACAAAATACCAAATATTTTCTGTAAAATCATAATCAACGCTTTATTAAAAAAATTAACAACTAAATGTGAAAGTAGTAAAATTAATGATGTTAAAAATAAAATCAAGATAATTGGTAAAATTTGTTGATTAAAGGTTATGATATTTAATTCAATATCTTTTGAAATTAAAATTGATAATGTAATTGCTGATGGTCCAGCAACCAAAGGAATTGATATTGGGAAAACTGCTAATTCATCAGCATCATCATTATCTATAATTTTTGAAGCTAAGTTTTCTTTTCTTTTAAGTCTTTTTTCAAACACCATTTCAAATGAAATAAAGAGTAAAAATAAACCACCTACAATTTGAAATGAACTTATAGAAATCCCCATAAAGATCAAAAAATTATTTCCGAATATTGAAAAAAATGTTAATACGGTTGAAGTTATGACAAATACAAATATTGACAGTTTTATTATTTTAGAGAATGAATAACCAGCAGTCAAAACAGCAAATACTGGTATTAGGGAAATTGGGTCTATTGCTATAAAAGCCTTTATCAAATTTTGAAGAAAAAGATCATGCATAAAAAAAATTTTTATATTTGTTCATTTTATAAATTTACTAATCTTAACAATCTTGAGGAATTAAAAAAAGATCTGGTTATTTTTTTTAAACAAAACAATATAAGAGGAACCGTTTTGATTGGCAATGAAGGTATAAATGGTTCCATATCCTTAAAAAAAGAGATATTTAATAGTTTTCAAATTTTTTTGGAAAAAAAATTATTAAGTAAATTATTTTTTAAAATTCAGCTTCATAATTTTCATGCATTTCTTAGACTAAAGGTAAAGATAAAAAAAGAGATTATTAAACTTGGTGAAATAAATATTGATCCTAAAAAAATTTCCGGAGATTTAATTTCACCGAAATTCTGGGATAAAATAATAAATGATGAAAATTTTGTAATTATAGATACAAGAAATGATTATGAATCTGAAATAGGAAGTTTTAAAAACTCTATTAAAACTAACACAAAAAATTTTACAGAATTTCCAAAATGGTTTAAGCGTAATAAAAAAATCCTTGATAATAAAAAAATTGCAATGTTTTGTACAGGTGGAATTCGATGCGAAAAAGCAAGTAATTTTTTATTAAATAAAGGATTTAAAAATGTATATCAACTTGAGGGTGGAATAATAAATTATCTTTCACAAACACAAAATAGGAATAGAAATTGGTATGGAGAATGTTTTGTGTTTGATGAAAGGGTATCAATTAATGATAAACTTCAAAAAGGAATTTATAAT
>PAYV01000011.1 GCA_002715305.1 Rickettsiales bacterium
CCTTGTTTAAGTAATTTAAATTGAAATTTTTTTCGAGAGGCTCTGGTCCAAGAGAACCAAGACCATTAATAATTTTTTTTGGATTTAATCCTTCTTTTATCCACCATATTTGCCCAAAACTCCTAACATCTACAAATCGTAGTTCATTATTATTCTTGTCAAAGAATCTTACTCTTGTATGTTTACAAGGAGGTTTTTTAATTTTAAGCCAATTAAAATACCCTGTCATTCTTAGATGAATAATTAAATAACCGTTATCTTTAAAAGAAGTATTGATATCCTTTTTAGAAGAGTCTGAATATTTTTCTAAATTTGCAATTAGATATTTACCTCTTCTTTTCCATTTACAAACTTTTGAGTTAGTTATTCCTTTAATAAAATCAATATTATCTTTCGGAAATGCTATTGTTGAAGTTCTTAAAATTTCAACATCTTCAATAATGAAATTTTTTAGACTTTTTTCTAAACCTCTTTTTACAGTCTCAACTTCAGGTAATTCAGGCATGCGTGATATTTTAATCAATAAACTTAAAAAAATAGATAAAAATAATAAAGAAAAATTGGTTAGTCAAATTTTCTCTGATGTTTCGGACAAATACGACATTATGAATGATCTCATGTCTTTTGGGTTGCATAGAATATGGAAAAATAATCTTGTTGATTTAATAAAATTATCACCTGAAAAAGTTATACTTGATTTAGCAACAGGTTCAGGTGATATCATTAAGATCATAAAAAAAAGATCTGAGTGTTTGTGTCTTGGATATGATTCAAATCTTGATATGATTAATGAGGCCAAAAAAAAAAATTTGAAAAACGCTTTTTTTGTATGCGGCAAGTCAGAAGAAATGCCGTTCTCAAAAAATACTTTTGATTATGTTATAGTAAGTTTTGGGTTAAGAAATTTTTCTGATATGGATAAATCACTTAAAGAAGTTTTTAGAATCTTAAAGCCCAGTGGAAAATTTCTTTGCTTAGAATTTAGTCAAATAAACAATCCACTGTTAAGTAAATTATTTAATATTTACAATAAAATAATTCCTAAATACGGTAAATTTTTATCAAAGAATGAATTAGCTTATAAGTATCTTATTAAAAGTATAGAAATTTTTCCAAATCAAATTAAACTTAGTAAAAAACTTCTAAAATCTGGTTTTAGAAAAATAGAAGTTTTTGATATAATTGATGGTTTATCCTCAATTCACGTTGCAAAAAAATGACCAAACTTAGAGGAAAAAAAATCCTTTTAATAATTACGGGGGGTATAGCCTGTTATAAATCATTAGATCTAATCAGAAGGTTGCAGGATCAAAAAATTGAAATTGAATGTATTCTGACTGAAAGTGCAAAAGAATTTGTGAAACCTTTGGCGTTTGAAAGTCTAACTGGTAAAAAAATACACTCTAACTTATTCTCTCTTGACCAAGAGAAAAAAATGACTCACATAAATTTAACAAAGGATTGTCAAGCAATCCTTGTTATACCCTGTACTGCAAATTTTTTAGGAAAAATTGCAAACGGCGTTGCCGATGACTTAGCTTCAAATGTTTTGATGGCATCAAATGTAAAAAAAATTGTCGCTCCTGCAATGAATTCTAATATGTGGAGCAATCTGGCAGTAAAAAAAAATATAAAAACTCTCCAAAATATGGATGTCACTGTTCTGAAACCTCAATCCGGAAAATTAGCTTGTGGAACTAAAGGTACTGGAAAACTCATGGAAATTGATGAAATAGTTAGTAATATTAATATGATTTTGTCTTTAGATTATAAATTAAGAAATTATAAAGCTTTAGTAACTTGTGGTCCTTCAATTGAAAAAATTGATCCTGTAAGATTTTTAAGTAATTTTTCTTCTGGATTACAAGGGATTGAAATTGCAAAAAGTTTAGCGAATTTTGGGGCTAATACAACTTTAATTTGCGGACCTACAAATTTAGAAATCCCAAATAGTATCAAGTTAATTAAAGTAGAAAGTGGAAAAGATTTTTTGAATTCAACATTATCAGAATTACCATGCGACATTTTCATATCAGTTGCAGCAATCTCAGATTGGAGATTTAAAAAAATTTCTGAAAATAAAATCAAGAAAAATTCAAAAAATGAGTTAAAATTAACATTAACTAAAAACTATGACGTTTTAAGGTCTGTTTGTAACAACAAGAATAGACCAAAGCTTGTTGTTGGGTTTTCAGCTGAAACAGAAAAAATTATTGAGAATTCAAAAAAAAAATTGCAAGAAAAAAAATGCGATTGGTTATTAGCAAATAAAGTTTCTGAGAACAAGGGTTTTAAATCAAAAACAAATAAGGTTTTTTTTATAAATGCAAATAATGTGATTCCGTGGCCAAAAATGGGCAAAGATAAAGTTGCTAAAAAATTATCAAAAAAAATTGTTTCTTTTTTTAAAAACAATAAATTATGAGTATATGAGTGAAATCTTTTTCAAAATTTTAAAAAATGGAGCAGGTTTATATAATCTTAAAAAAGCAACATCTGGGAGTGCTGGATTCGACCTTGTTGCTGCTATACCGAAAGAGGAAATGCTATTACCCAAAGAAACAATATTAATTCCATGTGGATTTTCTCTTGAAATGCCAAAAAACTTTGAAGCTCAAGTTAGACCTAGATCTGGCATTGCACTCAAAAACTCTGTTACAGTTCTTAATTCTCCTGGAACAATCGATTCTGATTATAGAGGTGAGATTTGTGCAATTTTAATTAATCATGGGGAGAATCCCTTTAAAATTGATAGAGGAATGAGAATCGCACAGATAATTTTTGCTCAGCTTCCTGAGATAAACCTTAAAGAAGTAATTAAGATGAAAGAATCAGATAGAGGAGAAGGAGGTTTTGGTTCAACAGGTGTTTAGAGTTCAAAAAAAAATTTTATACGCAATTGAGGCAGTAATCGATATAGCAATGAACTCAGGCACTGAACCAGTTCAAAATATTTCTATAGCAGAAAGACAAGGTATCCCCAAAAGATATTTAGAACAGACTTTACAAGAACTTGTTAAGAGCAAAGTACTTGTAGGATCTAGAGGCCCAAAAGGAGGGTACAGATTGGCAAGAGAAAGAAGGAAAATAAGGTTATCTGAGATTGTAAGTGCAGTTAGTGGCGAAAAAAAAATTTCAAAAGAAATTAATTCTGAATTATCTGATAAAATTATTATGCCTCTGATAAATCAAGTTTCGGATAAGTGTTTAGATTTTTTTGACAAAATAACAGTTAATGAAATCTGTGAAATAGCAAAGAAAAAAAAAATACAAAAATTTTCAAAAAAGAAAGCTGACTTTGTTATCTAAAAAGAAAAATTCCGTTCTAAAATCAATTGATGAAACTATAGGAAATACTCCATTGGTTTCTTTACAAAAAATAAAAAAAAAATTTAGTTTATACGGGAATATATTTGCTAAACTAGAATTTTTTAATCCTCTTGGATCAGTCAAGGATAGAATTGGCTTGGCCATGATAAATGCTGCAGTTAAAGAAAAAAAAATAGTTGCTGGTACAACCATAATTGAGCCTACTTCTGGGAATACTGGAATTGCACTTGCATTTATTTGCGCTTCCAGAGGTTTTAAACTAATTCTTACCATGCCAGATAGTATGTCAGCAGAACGTAAAAAAATGTTGAAATTCTTGGGTGCAAAATTGATTATGACACCTAAATCAAAGGGAATGAGAGGTGCTATCGATAAAGCTAATGAACTTAATAAAAATATTAAGAATAGTATTATTTTAAATCAATTCAATAATACAGAAAATCCAAAAATCCATTTTCAAACTACTGCAAAAGAAATCTGGGATGATTGCAATGGAAGAATTGATTGTTTTGTTTCCGGAGTAGGTACTGGCGGAACAATAACTGGTGTAGGTAAATTCTTAAAAAAAAAAAAAAAAAATATAAAGATAATAGCTGTTGAACCTGAAGATTCAGCTGTTCTTAGTGGCGATGAAAATGGTTCTCATTTAATACAAGGAATTGGAGCCGGATTCGTACCAGAAATATTAGATGTCAAAATAATAGATAAAATCTTACAGATTAGTAATAATTCTGCTTTCGAGTTTTCTAGAGTTTTAGCAAAGTGTGAAGGTATTCCAGCAGGTATTTCATCTGGAGCAGTTTTAGCCGCTGCAGTTGAATTAAATGAAAATAAGGATATGAAAGATAAAAATACTGTCATAATTATCCCTTCGTTTGCAGAAAGATATCTATCAACTCAACTTTTTAGCAAGATTTAGTAATGAAAAAATTTAGTGATGAAACTCTCGAAAGATATTCAAGACAAATCATAATAGACAATATCGGCATTGAAGGACAAGAAAAAATTATGAATACCTCGATTTCAATTATAGGGTGTGGAGGGCTAGGAACAACCGCTGCTCAATACTTAACAATGTCAGGAATAGGAGAAATTTTACTGATCGATGATGATTCTGTAAGTTTAAGTAATCTAAACAGACAGACCTTATTTTCTGAAAAAGATTTAGGAAAGAGTAAAGCAGAAGTCTTAAAAAAGAATTTAAAAAAGATTAACTCAAAATCAAAATTTAAATCACAAACATCTAGAGTAAATAAAAAAAACATTTCTAAATTTCTTGAACAATATAATATTATTTTAGATTGCTCTGATAATTTTGAAACTCGATATCTAATTAATCAATATGCTTTCCAAAAAAGAAAAATTTTAGTTTCATGCGCACTACAAAATTTTGATATTCAAGTTTATGCATTTTCTTCATGGGACAACAAATACAACCCTTGTTATGAATGTATCTTTCCCAAGAATAATTCTAGTAATTCAAATAGTTGTGATGAGTTAGGTATTATTGCACCAGTAGCTGGAATGGGTGGAATATTTCAGGCTAACACTGTTATCAGCATTATATTAAACAAAAATAAAAAAATTTTCAGAGAGATAATTTTATATGACTGTTTTGAAAGAATTTTTAAAAAAATTCAAATTAAGAAAAGTTCAAAATGCATAACATGCAAGTTATAAAACTAATAACCTTTATTTGTATTCTTTACTAAATCTGGAAGAGATTTACCTTTTATAAATCGTTCAATATTTTTTATGACTCTATCACCCATGGCAATTCTACTTTCTTTTGTAGCAGAACTTATATGCGGTAGAAGAACAACATTTTTTGCGTCTAATAGTTTTTGTGTTACCTGAGGTTCATGTTCAAAAACATCAAGTCCAGCTCCACCTATTCTTTTTTTGATCAAAAGTTCTGCAAGTTCGTTCTCGTCAATAATTTCACCCCTAGAAGTATTAATTATAATGGAATTTCTTTTTAAAATGCATAACCTTTTTTTAGAGAGCAAATGAAATGTTTCAGGTGTGTAAGGACAATGAATCGAAATTATATCTGAATGTTTAAGCATTTGATCAAGATCGTCCCAATATTTTGCTTGGTAAGCTCTTTCTATTTTTTTATCTAATCTTTTTCTATTATGATAATTTATTTTAATACCAAGAGTGAGACATCTTTTTGCAACAGCTTTTCCTATTCTGCCCATTCCAATAATACCTATTTCTTTTCCAGAAATTTTTTCTCCAAGCATTTCGCTCGGACCCCACCCCAACCAGTCTCCACTAAGAAGTTTATTTTGAGCAATTCCCACGCACCTGCACAACATCAAAATCATTGTTAACACAATGTCAGAAGTATCTTCCGTTAGAACATCAGGAGTATTTGTAACAAGAACATTTCTCTCTTCAGCAGTAATTAAATCAAGATTATCTACTCCATTACCAAAGTTCGCAATTAATCTTAACTTTTTTGCAGCTTTAATTATTGATGCATCAATGGTATCACTAATGCATGGTACTAAAATATCTACATTTTCAATTTTTTTTTTTAACTCTTTATATGAAAACTTTTTATCAAATTTGTTGCAAATTACAGAATAATTTTCTGATAATTTTTTTTCAATCTGGTCAGGTAGTTTTCGCGTTAAAAGAATGACAGGATTTTTTAAAACCATTGCTAAGATTTTTAATTTCTTTTTAATTTTAGTAGTTTCTTACCTTACACCAGATCAAAACTTTAGTCTGGAGAAAAAAAAATTTTTTTCTACTAAATATTCGGAGGCAAATTTAAGAAATGGTCCAGGTACAAATCATTTAATCTTATACAAAATTCTTCATAAGGGTTACCCCGTTTTGATCATGGAGGAATTCGAAAACTGGAAACGTATAACTGATTACAAAAATCGTTCAGGATGGATCGCTAATTCTCAATTAAGTAGTTCATCATATGGAATTGTAATAGAAAATAATTCTGTTTTATTTAAATTTCCAACAATTCAATCAAAACAAATAGCCCTTTTACAAAAGGATGTGATTTTTGGAATTGCTACATGTAAACCAGCTTGGTGTAAAATAAAAGTAAATGATTTAACGGGTTGGATAGAAACAAAAAGATTTTGGGGATCCAAGCACTAGAATTTAAGTGCTTCTATTTAAGCCTTGAGATTAATTTATTTCTTAGTATCAAATCTATCTGCATTCATAACCTTATTCCAAGCCACGATAAAGTCTTTAACAAACAATTCTTTTGAGTCATCGCAAGCATAAACTTCAGATATAGCTCTAAGTTGAGAATTAGAACCAAAAATTAAGTCAACTCTAGAAGCGGTTGTAATTTTTTTCCCTGATTTTCTTTCAAAGCCTTCGTAAATATTATTTTTTCCAGGTTTCCACTCAATATCCATATTTAAAAGCTGTATGAAAAAATCATTAGAAAGTTCATCTGTATTTTTAGTTAAAATTCCGTGATTATTATGACTTATTCCTAATGAACGCATACCACCAATTAAAACTGTCATCTCTGGAGCTGTCAAACCCATTAGTTGAGATTTATCAAGTAACATCTCTTCTGGACTTGATGAATATTCCTGCTTTTGATAGTTTCTAAAACCATCGGCTAAAGGTTCAAGTACTGCAAATGATTCAACATCAGTATTTTCTTGAAGAGCATCTCCTCGTCCAGGAATAAATTTGATTTTTTCACCAGTTGATAACTCAATCCCTACATTACCTCCAAGTACAATAACATCTGCTAATGATGCACCACTACTTTTAGAAATATCCTTTAACTTTCCAATTACCCTTTTTAATTGATCAGGCTTATTAACTTCCCAATCTTTTTGTGGGGATAAACTTATTCTAGCTCCATTAGCTCCACCTCTTAAGTCTGTACATCTAAAGGTTGATGCACTTGCCCAAGCGGTTTCAACAAGTTCAGAAATTGTTAAACCGGAGTTTTTTATTTTATTTTTAACATCATCGATATCGTAGTTAGAATTTCCTTCTGGAACAGGATCTTGCCAAATCAATTCTTCATTTGGGATTTCTGGTCCTAAATATCTTGTCTTAGGACCCATATCTCTGTGAAGTAATTTGAACCATGCTCTTGCAAATGCATCAGCAAATTGATCAGGGTTTTCTAAAAATCTTTTTGATACTTTATTATATTCTGGATCTTCCTTCATTGCCATATCTGCAGTTGTCATAATTGTTGTAACTTTTTTCGAAGGATCAGAGGAGTCGGGAGCAAGGTCATCACTATCAGGGTTGATTGGGTGCCACTGAAATGCTCCAGCTGGACTTTTTACAAGTTCCCAATCATACTTAAATAAAAGTTCAAAATAGCTGTTATCCCATTTTGTTGGGTTAGTTGTCCAGGGTCCTTCGATGCCACTGGTTATTGAATCTTTTCCCTTTCCTGAACCGAAAGAATTTTTCCATCCAAAACCCATTTGTTCAATAGGTGCACCTTCAGGTTCTGCACCAACGTTTTCCTCTGGTGCAGCTCCGTGAGCCTTACCAAAAGTATGACCCCCAGCTGTGAGTGCTACTGTCTCTTCATCATTCATTGCCATTCGCGAAAAGGTCTCTCTAATATCTTTAGCACTAGCAAGTGGATCTGGATTTCCGTCTGGTCCTTGTGGATTAACATAAATAAGACCCATTTGAACTGCTCCTAGGGGTGTCTCTAGGTCTCTTACACCAGTATATCTTTTATTATCCAACCACCCCTTTTCTTGACCCCAGTAAATATCCTCAGGAGGTGACCAAATATCAGCTCTTCCTCCACTAAACCCGAATGTTTTTCCACCCATCGATTCAATTGCAACATTACCTGCTAATATAAAAAGATCAGCCCAACTAATTTTTTTTCCGTACTTTTTTTTCAATGGCCATAATAACCTTCTTGCTTTATCCAAATTACCATTATCAGGCCAACTATTAAGCGGAGCAAATCTTTGATCACCTGTGCCACCACCACCGCGACCATCCCATGTTCTGTAAGTTCCAGCCGCATGCCATGTAAGTCTAATAAAAAATGGACCATAATGTCCGTAATCAGCTGGCCACCAATCTTTTGAATCAGTCATTAAATCGTTTAAATCTTTTTTAAGAGCAAAATAATCTAACTTTTTAAATTCTTCTCTGTAATTAAAATCCAAATCCATAGGATTGGATCTTTTATCATTTTGATGAAGGATATTTATATTAAGCTGATTAGGCCACCAGTCTCTGTTAGTAGTACTTGCACCTTTGTTCATCGTTGTTGAACCGTGCATTACAGGACATTTACTTATATCATCCATCATTATTGTTCCTCCATAAAAGTAAGTTAAATTTTAAATGAGATTCTAATATTTGAATTTTGATTATCAAATATTTGATGCAACCTCACCTTTATTAATCTAATAAAACCATCTAATTAGTCAAGAGTTATTTAGAGCTGTTCTAATTAAATTTAGCTAATCAAGGTTTACAAAAACTTGAACTGATGAAATAGCTTTCCCTTTAGGTAGTTTGGGCACCTTAGATAAAACAATCTCAGAATCTTTGATATCTATTAACTTTTCACTTTTCTTGCAAAAAAAATGATGGTGCGGTTTTAAATTTGTATCAAAGTAAAACTTATCACCTGGTACCCTCAAAATTTTGAGTATCCCGTGTTCAGAAAACAAATTGAGAGTGTTGTAGACAGTGGCCAAAGAAATATTTAAACCTTTCTTTTTTACCAATTTGTGAACGTCTTCAGCAGTATGATGACTGTTACCTTTTTGAAACAATATCGAAACTATTTTGACCCTTTGTGAGGTAACTTTTAGTGGGGAGGACTTTAAATTATCTAAAGCACTTTTTATAAATGTATTCATTAAACTTCCAATCATTGGAAAATTACAACCCCTTGAGAATCCTGTCAACTAATTCTTTAACTTTTGGAACATATCCATTACTATAAAAAGGATCTCTTGCAAATCTATAAACGGAATGACCTGCAAACATTAGAGCGTTTTCTAGACCTGATAATCCATGGCTTATTTCCATCAAGGTTTTTTGAATGCAAAAAGATCTGGGGTCAGGTTTTTTACCGTTGTTTCCAGTTTCACCCTGAGACCAATTACTAAATAAGCATTGTGATAAACAACCCATACAATTTATCTGATCTTTTAAGATTTGCTTTGCTTTCTGAAGGGTCACCCAAATCAATGTGTTATCAGGTGTTTTTAACGGTTTGAGAAATCCTTTATTCATCCACTTTTCAATTCTTGATTTATCTTCTTTTTTTACAAATATTGGTTTCCCCCTGGGACCAATTTCAATTTTTTCCTCATACTCATTTGTTCTCATTTTTTCAAAAGGAGTTTGTCTTTCAGATCTTTGTTCTAGTTCTTTCAAAAAGTCATTTCTTACAGCTGAAGAATAAAAACCAGTGGGACTAAATTTATGCAATGAAACTTCACCCTTTTTTATAGTCAATAGTTTTTTTTTCCAATCATCTGGAATTGGGCTTTCTTTTGTCAATAATGGTCTTGTTCCAAACTGAAAAGCTATTTTACCAATCTCTGGGTTATCAATCCAGTCTGACCACTCATCTAGATTCCATACCCCGCCAGCCATAATTATTGGAACTTCCTGAAGATCAAATTGATTCATCAAAGATCTCAACTCTTTAACTCTTGGGTAAGGGGGTTCAGGTGATAAAGGATTTTCATTATTTGAAAGACCATTGTGTCCTCCAGCCAACCATGGGTCCTCATAAACTACACCTCCTAAAAATTCAGAGGTTTTTCTGTAAGATCTCTTCCACAAGGCGTTAAATGCCCTCGCTGATGAGACAATTGGATAGTAGTAAACTCCAAATCTAGCAGAAATTTCTGAGAGTTTATATGGCATTCCAGCACCACAAGTAACACCATCAATAATATCTGATGCTCTTTCTAATGTTTCCGTTAAAATTGTTTCAGCGGCTGCCATTTCCCATAAAATATTCATGTGAAGTACTGCATCTTTTCCAGCTATATCTCTTGCTTGTTGTGCTTGAGTAACTGCACCTTTAATTGCAAAATTGATAAGTTCATGATGTCTTTCAGAGCGAGTTTTTCCATAATATTTTTGTTCAACCAAATTACCTTGGTCATCAAATGAATCTGCATTAACTCCAGAGAATGTCCCTACTCCACCTGATTTAGCCCATGCACCAGAACTTAATCCATTGCTGATGGAAATCCCTTTTCCTCCTTCAATTAAAGGAAGAGAATCCTTTCCAGAAATCATTATTGAATTTATGGTTTTCATTTTCTAATACACCTAAACGTCTTTAATACTAAGTTTAACCTTTCCTCTATCATCAACACCTATAACTTTAACCTTAACCATATCTCCTTCATTTACAACATCTGTTGTTTTTTCTACTCTTTCATCTTTTAACTGACTTATATGAACTAAACCATCGCGATTTCCTAAAAAATTTACAAATGCTCCAAAGTCCATAGTTTTTACAACCTTTCCTTCATATATTTTACCTACTTCAGGCTCAGCTACAATATCATTAATCATTTTAAGAGCTGCATCCCCTTCAGAAGCTTTTAAAGAGGATATTAAAACTTGTCCATTATCATCTATTTCGACTTTAGCACCAGATGTGTCACAAATTTCACGAATTATTTTACCGCCACTTCCAATTACTTCTCTAATTTTAGATTTGTCAATCTGGATTTTCTGAATTTTTGGAGCATTTTCTTTTGGTTTTGATCTAGGTTTATCAATAACACTATCCATTTTTTTTAATATTACCTTTCTTGCATCTAATGCTTGATCAAGAGCGACTTTCATTATTTCCTCTGTTATACCTGTAACTTTGATATCCATTTGGAGTGCAGTCACTCCATCATTGGTTCCTGCTACTTTAAAATCCATATCACCTAAATGATCTTCATCTCCAAGAATATCAGTTAAAACTGCGAAGTCCTTTTCATCCTTAATTAAACCCATCGCAACTCCAGCAACTGATTTCTTCAAAGGCACTCCCGCATCCATTAAGCATAATGATGTACCACATACAGTTGCCATTGATGATGATCCGTTGGATTCAGTTATTTCTGAGACAACTCTAACTGTATATGGAAATTCTTCGATTTGACTTAACAATGGGTTGATTGCTCTCCATGCTAATTTTCCATGTCCTATTTCTCTTCTTCCAGTTGCGCCAATTCTTCCCACCTCATTTACAGAGAATGGCGGAAAATTATAATGAAGCATAAATTTTTCTTTAACATCACCGTCAAGTGTATCTTTCGTTTGCTCATCATTTGAAGTTCCTAATGTACATGTTACCAATGCTTGAGTTTCTCCTCTGGTAAATAAAGAAGTTCCGTGAACATTTTCTAACAAATCTATTTTAACATCAAGATTTCTTACTGTTGTTAAATCTCTACCATCTATTCTTTTTTTTGTTTTTAATATTGAAGTTCTAACAATTTTCTTTTCTTCTTCTTTTACATAAGAATTTATTAGTCCAGAGTCAGAATCTTCTTGTGTAAAAGTTTCAACGATTTTCTTTCTAGCTTCGTTTAAACTTTCATTTCTTTTCTTTTTTTCCACTATTTTATATAGCGGTGTCAATTCTTTAGCAGAAACATCTTGAAGTTTTGAAAGGAAGTCTGGGGGCTCAGGACTATCAATTGTCCATGAATCTTTAGCTGATAATTCAGCAAGCTCAATAATTTTTTCAATAACAGGTTGAAATTCTTTAAATCCAAATTGAACGGCACCTAACATAATTTTCTCAGGCAATTCACTAGCTTCAGATTCAACCATTAAAACACCGTCTCGAGTTCCAGCTACAACCAAATCAAGTTCACTATTTTCTTGTTCTTTAACAGTTGGGTTTAAAATATATTCTCCTCCCGAATACCCAACTCTGGCACAAGCTAAGGGACCTAAAAAAGGTAATCCAGCAATAGTTACAGCGGCAGAAGAACCAATCATAGCGCATATAGCAGGATCATTTTCACCATCATAATTTATTACTGTGCAAACTACTTGTGTTTCATTCTTAAAATTTTTGTGAAATAAAGGTCTCAAAGGTCTATCTATTAGTCTTGAGTTTAAAATTTCAATTTCTGAAGGTCTTCCTTCTCTTTTAAAATATCCACCTGGGATTTTACCCGCTGCATATGCTTTTTCAATATAATGAACAGATAATGGGAAAAAATCCAAATTGGGGTCAGCGTTTTTTGAAGCTGTTACAGTACATAAAACAGTAGTACCTCCAAGGGTCGCTAACACTGCTCCATCGGCCTGTCTAGCCATTAATCCTGTTTCTAATTTAAGATTTAGACCTTTCCAGTCCAATTCAACATTTACAATTTCAAACATTATGTCTCCCTGATTTCTAGCGCCTTAGGCCAAGAGACTTGACTATGGAATCATATCTACTAACACTTTTCTTTTTTAGATAAATAAGTAATTTTTTCCTTTTACCAACAAGCTTCATTAGTCCACGGCGTGTGTTATGATCTTTTTTATTAATCTTTAAATGATCGGTTAAATTCTTTATTCTATTTGTAAAAACTGAAATCTGGTACTCGCTTGACCCAACATTTGTAATTGAAGACTTTGCTTCTACCTCTTTTTTTTCAATTTCTTTTGACATTCCTTAATTCTATCCTTTCAAGTCTTAAAGTGCCCTAAGTATTTTCTTTGGATAAAAGTTTTTCTCCAAAAGATAACCAAAAGCAACAATTTTGTTAGCAAATTTCGCAAATGCTAATTCGTTCTGTATTTCAAAAAATTTATCAGTTTTAACAGAACAACCATTTAAAATCAAATTAAGCTGACTTTTTTTTAAATTAATTTCCTTTACTCCGCAAAAAAAACTATTTACTGGTTCTACAGTATAAATAAGTTTTTCACTATGCATCAAACTCAATAAATAATCTAGTGAAATAAGTTTTTTCTTAAAATTAGAAAATTTNGTNCTTCTAAGTGATGAAACCGTTCCTACAGTGCCTAATGATTCGGCCAAATCCTCTGCTAAACTTCTCACATAAGTTCCCGTGCTACATGTAACTAAAAATTCAGCTTTATTTGGTGAAATAATACTATTTAGAATAAATCTTTTAATATTTACACTCTTACCCTNAATTGAAAATTCTTCATTATTTCTNNCNAGTTTGTATGCTCTCTGNCCGTTTATTTTTTTTGACGAATATTTTGGTGGGATTTGGTATATTTTACCAACAAAATTTTTCAACTTTTCTGATATTTCAANCTTTGATGGAAATNTATTTTTTACTTCTATAACTTTTCCTTCCAAATCGCCTGTTTCTGTTCTAACACCCCATTGTATAGTAAAAACATATTCTTTAGTTAAATTCTCAACTAAGCTAATAGTTTTAGTGGCGTTTCCAATCGCGATTGGAAGAAAACCAGAGGCAAGAGGATCTAAAGTTCCAACATATCCAGCTTTACAATTATTAAAAATCTTTCTAACAGTTTGTAATGTCTTATTTGATGAAACCCCGATTGGCTTATCAAGGAAAATCCATCCATCAATTTTTGAGTCATTTTTTTTCATGTTTATTTTTTTAAATGATACAATATAGATTCTAATCTTTGTGAGTCTTTACTTAAAGTATCAATCTTGAAATCAAGTTTAGGCGTAAATCGTAGATCAATATTTTTAGAAAATTCCCTTGAAATTTTTGAAGACTCTTGATGAATAGATTTAATTAAACATTCATTAGAAATATCTCCAGCCTCAGAAAATTTTGAAACATAAACTCTTGCATTCCTAAAGTCAGGTGACAATGACACCTCTGAAACCAAAATAGTAAAAGAGTTTCCTTTTTGGTCGGTAAAGTTTCTTGAAAGAAAAATATCTGCTAAAGTTCTTTTTACTAATTCTGAGGCTTTTAAAATGCGAGATTGTTTTTTTTCTTTTTTTAAATAGTTAAGATTATTTTTACTCATCTTTTTCCATTATAAAAAAACTTAATTTATCACCTTCTTGTATTTCATTAAAATTTTCTAATTGAATACCACATTCTTGACCTGCAACAACTTCCTTAACTTCATTTTTCTCACGTCTTAAACTTTTTATGGTAGTTTCAGAAATGAGTTCGTTTTCTCTTAAAACTTTTACGTTAGATGAAGATAAAGCTTTACCTTGTTCCAAGTAGCAACCTGCAATACTATTATTTGAAATTGTGAAGACTTTTTTAATCTCTGCATCACCAATGTGTTTTTCGATAGTTTTAGCTTCAAACAACCCATCAATCATTTTTTTAGCTTCATCAATAACTTCGTAAATAATTGAAAAATATTTTATACTGATACCATCTCGTTTTGATAAATTCTTTGCCTGAACATTTGCTCTAACATTAAATCCAAAGATAACTGCATTTGTAGCAATTGCTAAAGATACATCTGATTCATTTATTTCACCTACCCCTGTGTGTTGAACCTTTATTTCAATAGAATCAGAATTCATTTTTTTAAGACTTTGTTCCAAAGCTTCTTTTGATCCATGAACATCAGCTTTGATTATGATTGAAATTATAGTTTTTTCATCTGTTGAGACATCTTTCATCATTTGCTCAACT
Organism: Rickettsiales bacterium; assembly: GCA_002715305.1. Lineage (GTDB taxonomy): Bacteria > Pseudomonadota > Alphaproteobacteria > Methylaequorales > Methylaequoraceae. Next base: position 14,928 of record PAYV01000011.1, read on the forward strand.
GAAACTCTTTTTAAGGATGCATTTTCTTCAACTCTTTTTATTCTTGACCTATACTGTGTAACCTCTCTTGCTCTAGATTCGTTTGCAACCACTATCAACTTATCACCTGAATCTGGTGCTCCTGACAAACCCAAAACTTCAACTGGGGTGCTTGGCAGTGCCTTGTTAAGCCTTATTCCACTATCATCATAAAGTGCTCTAACCTTACCCCATTCTTTTCCAACAATTACAATATCTCCAACGTTCAAACATCCATTCTGAACTAGAACTGAAACAACTGTACCTTTTCCTTTTTCAATTTTTGATTCAATTACAGTACCTTCAGCATTTCTATTTGGATTGGCTTTTAATTCAAGAATTTCTGATTGTAAGATAATTGCTTCTAATAATTCATCTAAACCCTTTTTTGTTTTGGCTGAAACTTCAACCATTACTGAATCACCACCCATTTTTTCACTTATAATTTCATGCTTCATTAAATCTGCTTCAACTTTCTGCGAATTGGCGGCAGGAAGATCAATTTTATTGATGGCAACTACAATCGGACAACTAGAAGCTTTTGCATGACTTATTGCCTCAATTGTTTGTTCGTTAACACTGTCATCAGCTGCTACCACTAATATTATAATATCTGTAATGTTTGATCCTCTGGCTCTCATTTGACTAAATGCAGCGTGTCCAGGAGTATCAATAAAAGTGATTTTTTGTTTATTTTTTGTCTCTACCATATATGAACCTATATGTTGTGTGATCCCGCCGGCTTCATTTAATGCAACTTTCTTTTCTCTAATTGCATCTAAAATAGAAGTTTTTCCATGGTCAACATGACCCATAATTGTAACTACAGGTGGTCTATTTTCTAATTGTTCATCTTTGTCTTTATCACCTGTCAAACCAATTTCAACATCAGATTCACTTACTCTTTTTGGAACATGCCCAAGCTCAATAACAACCAATTCAGCTGTATCTCCATCTATAGTCTGATTTATTGTTGCCATCACACCAAGCTTCATTAAAACCTTAATAAGATTTGTCGACTTCTCAGCCATTCTGGATGCTAATTCATTAACTGCAATAAAATCAGGTATAGTAATATCTTTCTTTTTCTTTTCTTTAGAATCGAGGAAGTCTTTGCTAGAATCTGTTTTAGTTATATTTCTTAATTTAGCTTTTTCTCTAGCTCTTTTAATGGCTGCAAGTGACCTAACTTTTTCATTATTCCCGTCATCTAAAGCTTGGGAAATTGTAAGTTTACCTTGTCGTCTATTTTCAAAACTTTTTGGAGATTTTGGAGGTTTGGGTTTTTTGATTATTTCCTTTTGTTCCTTGTTCTCATTTAATGATTCATCATTTAAGATATTTTTGGTTGAGGGAGATTTAGAATTTTTCTTCTCATTTTCTTCAAGAACATCTTTTTCTTGAACCTCGTGAACTTCGTCTTTTGCAACTGTTTCAGATTTTTTTTCTCTAATCTCTTCAGCCAAATCAACATTTGAATCTGCTTCTGGACGCTTTACAATTTCTTCTTTCAGCAAATTCTCTTGCTGATTGAAATTAGATAATGTTCTTTTTTTTTTTACCTCAACTGAGACCGATCTAGTTCTTCCATGCGAAAAGCTTTGCTTTATTTGTCCAGCATTGAAAGTTTTTTTCAACTGAAGTTTACCAGTATAGGACTTTTTTTTATCTTTACTTTCTTCCATCTTCTTTGTCTTCAAACCAATGTTTCCTTGATTCAATAATTATTTCATTTGCTCTATCAATATCTAAATTACCAATAATGTCTATCAATTCTTCACTTGAAAGATCAGCTAAATTATCTCTAGTTTTTATACCGTTATCTCTTAGTTTCATGAGTTGATCAGTATTTAAAAAATCTTGCGCGAGCAAATATTCATCGAGCCCACTTTCTTTAAGTATAACTAAGTTTTCTTTTTTTATTTTCTCTAAATGTGTTTTGGCGCGATTTATCAATTCATTGGAGCCAGCTTCATCAAATCCCTCAACAGATGAAAGTTCGTCAGGTGAAACCAATGAAATCTCATCAATACTACTGAATCCCTCTGTTACAAGAAGATGAGCTATAACTTCGTCAACATCCAAACACTTAATAAAATTTTGTGAAAGAGTTTTGAATTCTTCACTTCTTCTATCGGATTCTTGACTTGCAGTTAAAATGTCAATATTCCAGCCACTCAACGAACTTGCTAGTCGCACATTTTGGCCTTTTCTTCCTATAGCCAAACTAAGTTGTTCATCTGGAACTATAACATCAATCTTTTTTAATTCTTCTTCAATAATTACTTTTTCTACCTCGGCAGGTCCCAAAGCATTAACTACAAACGTAGCAACATCTTCAGACCATAAAACAATATCAATTTTTTCACCTTGAAGTTCATTTACCACTGCCTGAACTCTACTACCTCTCATTCCCACACAAGCTCCAACAGGATCAATGCTTTTTTCTTTTGTAAACACAGCAATTTTTGCTCTGCTACCAGGGTCTCTAGCTACAGATTTAACTTCAATTATTCCATCATATATTTCTGGAACTTCTTGGAAAAAAAGTTTAACTAAAAAATTATTGTGTGCTCGTGATAAATAAATCTGAGGTGCTTTAAGATCAAATTTTACTTCAGTTATGTATGCTCTAATTCTATCTGATCTTCTAAAAACCTCCCTGTTTAAAAGTTCTTCTCTTCTTAGGATTGCTTCACCTTTACCTAAATCGACTATCAAATTTCCATATTCAACTCTTTTTACAATTCCATTTACAATTTCTCCGACTTTATCCTTAAATTCATTAAACTGCATCTCCCTTTCTGCTTCCTTTACTTTTTGAAAGATTACTTGTTTTGCTGTTTGGACTGCAATTCTGCCAAAATCAAGAGGTGGCAATTCCTCAATTAAAAACTCACCAATACCTAGTTTACTTTCCTTGGGTAATTCTTTTGAATTTATCTTGTTAGTTCTATCTTCTTCAGGAAACTCTTCAATATCTTTAACTACTTCCTGATAACGGAATAAGCCAATTTTACCAGTTTTTTTATCTACTTGAGCTCTAATATCTAATTCATATCCATACTTTGTTCTTCCTGCTTTGGCTATAGCTACTTCCATAGCTTCTAGAACTTCTTCAGAACTTATACCTTTTTCTTTTGCAATATTCTTTGCAACATCAATTAAGTCTAATGACTGTTGATCTCTGATTTCAGTATTTTCCAATTTTCTGTCTCTTTCTATTTCTTTGAAATTACAATAATCACATTAATTATGTTATTTAATACCAAGAGTTTACAAAAACTTAAATAAATTTAATTAATTTTTTAAATTTTTATATTTGAAAATTGTCAGGAAAGATTTACTTTTTAAATTTT